>JBIKMV010000322.1:0-2564 GCA_044359055.1 Catalimonadaceae bacterium | reverse complement strand
CACGGCAACTTTCAGTATCACAATCAGGTTGTTGGTACTGGCAGCTTCTTTTATTCCTTTTACGAGGATGCCGGTTACCAGAATGGTAATCAGAATGGCAGGAAGGTTAAAAGCAAATCCGGGTGCAGGCAGGCCCAGGGCTGCGGCTTTGGAGGCAGCGGTTACAGGGTCGTTCATGATCCACAAGGGCAATTCTATTCCGAATAGATGAAGCAATTTTTCAAAATACCCGCTCCAGGCCACGGCTACGGTGGTGGCGCCCATCATGTATTCCAGAATCAGATTCCATCCGATGAACCAGGCAAAAAATTCTCCTACGGTGCCGTAAGCATACGCATAGGCAGAACCTTCTACAGGCAGAACGGATGAAAATTCGGCATAACAGAGGGATGCAAACAGACATCCGATTCCGGCAATGACAAAGGAAATGGCCAGAGCAGGCCCGGCAAAGTCATGCGCAGCTATACCTGTAAGGGTGAAAATTCCACCCCCGATGATAGCTCCGATTCCCAGCGATGTGAGGCCCCAGCGGGTGAGAACCCTCCTGAGGTCGTTTTTTTTTGCATCAGCCAGGTAGGCTGAAATGGGTTTTTTTCTCCAGATGGATTGGTTTGCCATGTACAGTTTTTGGTTTTTTAAAAATGCAAAATGTGTTTATTCAATTAAAAAATGCAAATTCTTCCCTGCATTTGCGAGGGCCCATTTTTGAATGCCGTAATATTTCCTCCTAAATCATTGATTGAGTGGTGTTTAGACAATCCCTAAGGAGTGCCCATTTTTTTCAGAAAAGGGAGCAAAGGCCCAAGAATTTTAAAGCAGGCTGGTCCAAGTTTCACAAGGAGTGGAAAAATATACAGATTTTTACCCTGATAATTACTGACTTCAAGTCCCAGATAATCGAGACCGAAGGCCAGAGAACTCAGTAGAAATGCCATTTTAAAAAGACCGGAAAGGGCACCCAGAATCTGATCTGCCGGACCGAAAAGGGTCATTTTTATAATCCGGGAAGCCATTTTTCCGAACCACTTCAAAGAAAAATAGGCAACGAGAGCCAGCCCTGCAAAAGCTGCGAATGGCAAAGCGAATTTGCCAACCTGAAAATGCTCTGACACAAATATTTCTGCATAATTCAGGAAGCGAAACCCAATGACCACAGCTGCCACAAGGGCCAGTGTGTTTACCAACACCAGCAAAATGCCGGTGCGGTATCCGCTGTAGGCGCCATAGGCAAGAAATAGCGCCAGTACCATATCCAGAGGATGAAAAGGCAATTTTACCCCCCGGCAAGCAGTCGTTTTA
This sequence comes from Catalimonadaceae bacterium, assembly GCA_044359055.1. Taxonomy (GTDB): domain Bacteria; phylum Bacteroidota; class Bacteroidia; order Cytophagales; family Flexibacteraceae; genus CAMDMI01. The sequence goes on along the minus strand of JBIKMV010000322.1, from coordinate 1,265 downwards.
CGGTTTCAGAAATGGATTTTCCATCTGCCAGACCGGCAAGTGATTTCGATGCAGTTCCCATCACCTTGCCCATGTCGCCCGGTCCGGAAGCACCGGTTGATGCAATAATTTCTTTCACTTTGGCCTCCAGTTCGGAAGGACTGAGTTGTTTGGGCAAAAATTCTTCGATTACCGCCAGCTCGGCTTGCTCCTTTTCTGCAAGATCGGCCCTGCCCTGCGTTTTGTAAATTTCAAGCGAATCTCTCCTTTGTTTGGCTGCCTTGTTGAGGAGTTTCATTTCGGCTTCTTCAGATAGATCGCCGGAGCCGCCTTCTTTGGTTTCTTCCAGCAGGATGAGTGATTTTATACTTCTCAGCGCCAGCAGTTTATTTTGTTCTTTGGCCAGCATGGCCGCCTTAATGGCTGCATCTATTTTTACTTTTAAACCCATTGGATTTTCTGATTTTTATATGGCAAAGATAGGAAAGCACTTTTTTCGGCATGGCATTTTTTTCGGATGCTGACAGATGGCAGATGTCCCACTTTGAAGCGGAGGCCGGCATATGAACAGGGCGCCGGCCTCAGGTTTAATTCTTTTTTTATCTGCCCTATCCAAATTTTTGCTTGGTTGCCTCTGGATTGGATTTTTATTTTAACATTACATTTTATGCTTGACCTACATGAATTCTTCTCCAGACTCATGGTGGCGCTCTTTGCCGGGTTCATTATTGGATTTGAGCGGCAGTGGCACCACAAATCAGCGGGTCTTCGGACCAACACACTCGTGTCTATCGGCTCTGCCATGTATGTGTTGATTTCCATTTTCCTGACCCGTGAACAGGGCGATGTCACCCGGATTGTGGGGCAGGTAGTAACGGGAGTAGGCTTTTTGTGCGGTGGCATTATTTTCAAGGAGGGCCTCAATGTTCATGGGCTTACCACCTCGGCCACGGTTTGGTGTTGTTCTGCCATTGGTTGCATGGCTGCTTCCGGTCTGGTCAAGGAGGCTTTGTTGTCCACCGGACTCGTTTTGGTCATCAATTTCGGCTTGAAATTCTTTGACGAATGGATTCCGATAAATAAGTCAAAGGGCCCCGACACCGGTAAAAAAGCCTGAAATGGAAAATAAGGCCTGGGCCGGGACTGAAAGAGAATTGATAGCTTCCCTCAACAGCTCTGAATCGGGCATATCCGGTAAACAGGCTGCGGTATTGCTCAGTCGGTTTGGACCCAACACCCTGAGCCGGCGAAATAAAAACTCAGATATTCTTCTGTTTTTCAGTCAG
>JBIKMV010000103.1:0-9577 GCA_044359055.1 Catalimonadaceae bacterium | reverse complement strand
GGTCCGGCAACATGGGCAGCCATATCGGCAATGATGTTGATGGTAGCCAGTACTCTGGGCCTCGCCCCAAAAACAGTATCCGGAAGGGCAAAGGCAAAGCAAAAAAGCAAAGCGGCAAACCGTGACATCGGAATAAAATTAGGCAAAGCTAAAAAATAAATTTTGGGAGACCCAAATATTTGCAGGCAGAAAAAAATCCGGACCGTTACTTATCTGTATCACAAATTTTTAAGCCGGATTGGTCGTTAGGACTTCGTAATAATAGGTTAACCCCGACAGCAAAGCTGTGCAGGGCAGGAGGACAAAAAAATCAGCCTCTTTTATTCGAAATTCGTAGCAGCGCTACGGATACAGAATAAAAGAGGGCCAAGCTTCTGACCTGTGCCGACTTGTCGGCATTTGAAGCAGTTTAGCCTCGGAATAAATTTTCTGATGACCAATCCGGTTTTTACAATACAAGCCAGCATTTAACATTCATCCTCATAGGCGAAAGCCAAAAAAAAACCCCAGCCGGCAAGCTGATTGGGGGCTTTTACCCAGTACTATTTTCGGGGGAGCTTACAGTAGCGTCGGTTAAACCAATGCGGTCAGAAGTTATCTCAATAAAAGATCCGGAAATCTCAGGCTAAGCTATGATTCTCAATTTTTCGATTTTCTGATTTACCCAATACAGGTAGTCAAAATAATTCAGAACGGTGCGTTCAAAAGGAGATTCAAAAATCTGAATCAGGTCGTTGTTTAACTGCTCCAGTTTTTTCAATTTCTGGATGTTTTTCATGGTTTCGAAGCGAAACAAATCACGGACAATGAAGCCGGTAAACCTCTTTTCGAAGCGATACAAAATCGAGTTTCTTTTCATGTATTCCTCTGCAGATTTTGCCGAATAGCGCATCAGGTCCGTTTCGTTGTTTTCGAAGCAGGAAAGGCAAAACAATATCCGTGAGTGGGTATAAAAATCACGGGTATGGCCTGCCACATTCAGGTTTTGATAAATATCGTTGAGGACAGTAAAGGACGATTTATATTCCTTTAGATAAAAGAGACCCTTGGCCAGGTCAAAGTAAAAATTATTGAGTTTTGTTCTGGAAATCTGCTTTCGGTTGTGCTGAATAAATTTGAATGCCTCTTCTACGACACTGGTCTTTTGGATAGAATGAAAATTCCGGTTGAAATGAATGAGCTGAGCAAGGTGAATGTAAAAGAAAAAATCATTTCTTACACGGCTGAAAAGCGGAGCTGTTACTGCTTTTCGAAATTCCTTTAGAACCCGGGTGTAAATATCTTTTTCAGAAATAAAGCATGAATTCAGCAAATTGAAAAAAGAATGGATGGTTTCATCCGGAAACTTCCGGATCTGACTTTCACCTGAACACATCAATTGGTAATTCCTGTGGGCAAATCGAAAAGCCAAACGCCAATTATTGGCCGTGGCATGTTGCCAGTATAGAATCAGGTTGTAGTTGTACTGCAGCAGAAGGCCGGAGCTGCTTTCGGGTGAATGCCGGGAAACAATGGAGGTAAGTTTATCTACTGCATTCTTGTCTGCTTCATTCCGAATGAAAATATTGGAATCCAAAATTCGTCTGAGTTTGTATCGGATCAGCTGCAGGGTTTTCAGGTCTGCATATTGTTTAGAATAAGCCTGCACTTCCTCAAAAACCAATGCAGGATTTGCCTTCTCGGTATACATGCTGATTTTCAGCTCCATTTCAAGTACGATCAGCAGTTCCGGATAGTTTTCTGACTCCATCAGCCTTTTTTTAATGGAAGGAATAATCCGCGAAGCCTGCGGATACAAGGACCGGTCTATCAATACTTTCACATGGCCAATCTCATTGGAACCCTTGTAACGGGCGGCATGGTAATCATGGAGCCGCTTCAGAATCCAGAAAAACAGATAGTGCTTTTTTACATCCGTTTTTTCAGAAACTGAATATCGGGAAACAATGGATTTTACCTCTTTTTCCGAGTAATCTCCCATAGCGGCAATGCCCCGAAGAATTTGAACATAGGCATTTCCATGGTCCGTTTCTTTTCTGCCTGTTTTTACAAGATACCTTCTCTCATTCAGATCAAGCGATTTTATCAGGGTAAACAGGTCTGAATTCCGCAACATTTTATTTTAAATAATTATTTATCAATACTTTATGCAAATATAGACTTTTTCGCTAAATGTGTGGGTTAAGCATTTTGTCGTGAAATAATTTTGCAAAAATCCCATCAGACAGGATATCATTTTGAAAACCTGCATTACCAGACAATAAAATTCCAAAACGAAAAAGTGGAAACCAAAGTTTGCGTCACATCCGGAAATAATACCATCCAGCTTTTTCAGATTGGAGAAGATGAAACCGATTGTTGCTTTAAGGGGATGGGCATACAATACATTGCTGCAGGAAATGTTGAGTATGTTGCCAACAGAAAAAAGTTTGAAGCTTTTGAAGGAGATTATATCATAGGCAATGCCCACACTTCTCCCATAGTCAAAGTCAGGAGAAAAAAACCATCTGAGATTATTTGTATTGATATCTCTCCTGAAACCATCTGCGAAATAGCCGAGGTTCACGGAATCCATTGTGCTGACTTTATTAATTTTCTGCTTTCCGACCAGTTTCTTGTAAACCGCTATTGCGCCAGAAACTCTGAACTTGAAAGTCTTTTGGTTACCATCTTCAGGCATGTAAAATCGGGAAAACCCCAGCATCAGTGGCTTAATCAGCAGTTTTTTCACGATCTTGCTAAGGTCATTATTTCCGATCAAAGGTTAATTTTTCAGCATCTGAATAAAGTCAACTTAAGAAGTGTTGTAGCAAAAAACGAAGTTTTCAGATCCTTGCTCAGGGCAAAATACTTTATTGACAAAGAGTTTCTGAAAACCCCGGATCTGGACCAATTATGCGAAAGTGCCGGCATCTCCAGGTTCTATTTTTGCAGACTGTTTAAATTGGTATGGGGAATATCTCCCTATCAGTACCTGAAACATAAAAAACTAGAGCTTGCCCGAAGAGAAATATTGTCAGGAAAAACCATTGCCGAAGTGGGCTTTTTCGTTGGGTTTTCTGAAGTAGCTGCATTTTCCAAGGCATTTAAGCAGCACTATGGCTGCAATCCCAGGGCAATTAAGAAGAATCTGATTTTTTCGGAAAGCGGGGTTTGCTAAGTTTTTAGTCAATAGAAACTCTTATGCCATTGTTTATTTATTTCAGATCCAAAAAAAACCTGGAATCACAGAGGCTTTAGTATCCGAATGAACAGTCTGCAACCAAGAATATCTTCCCAGCCAGTCGGAGCAAAACATCCATTGAAATCAATTCAACATAGGATTTAATTTTTAATAACTTTAGTTGAATTGCGGGGGCTCGCTCCAATATTTAAAAAATAATTTCCTGCCGGTATATTTCCAAGGTCAATCTGCGTTTTATCAGCATTTACGCTGCCGGAAGAAACAGATTTTCCGGTTTGGTCTGTAATCAAAAAAGGTGATTCCGTTTTTCCTTCGCCGGATTTAATATTGATTGTACTTTGAAATGGGTTGGGGTAAACCAGAAATGTTTCCGGCTTTTTATCAAGCCTCCCAACGGATGTGGCGTTGTCTGAATTTTTTGCCACAAACCGATTTCCGGCACCATTTTTAAAATCTCCGCCGGTGTACACATTTCCGGAAGCATCCGCATGAACTGTATATATCAATCCTGAAAATACCTGCCCATCAAGACCTCCTAATTCAGTCCAGTTATTTCCATCCCACTGGGCAACATATTGCTGCTGAATGCTGTTTTCAAATGATCCGGCCGCATAGAGTTTTCCTGCTTTATCCCAACATAAACTGAAGATGATGCCATCTGCCGCAAGGTTATTTGTTCCGCCTAGTTCGCTCCACGATGTCCCGTCATATTTTGCTACATACCTTTTTCCAGAGCTGTTCTGAAAATTACCGGCCGCATAGATGCTGTTGGCGGAATCAGAACAAAGGGAATAAAACCATAAATTGGCCCCCAATCCGTTCAAACCTCCCAGTTCAGACCAGTTGCTGCCATTCCATTTCGCCACATAATATTTATTGGAATTATTGGTAAATTCTCCTGCTGCATAAATGTTTCCAAGATTGTCGCCGCAAATGGCATAAATGTTTTTATTGGCTGCAAGCCCGTTCAATCCGCCCATTTCAGCCCAGGAAGTCCCGTCCCAACGGGCTACATATCTTTTGGTTGAATCGTTGGTAAAAGCACCGCCTGCATAGATTTTCCCGCCAGCATCACAGTACAAAGCCGTGATGAAATTATTCGCAGCGAGGCCATTCAATCCGCCGAGCTCTGACCAGGAACTTCCGTTCCATTTGGCTACATACTTTTTTCCGGAAGCATTCGTAAAATCGCCCCCGACATAGATATTTCCGGATGCATCCATGCACATGGAATAAATGATGCTGTTGGCACCCAAAGCATCAAGACCTCCAAGTTCAGTCCAGGAGCTGCCATCCCACTTTGCTACATAATAATTATCAGAATTGTTTCTGAAATATCCTGATGCATAGATATTTCCCGCAGAGTCACTGCAGATGTTGAGGATTTCTCCGTTAGCAACCAAAGCATCTGTTCCGCCCAGTTCGGTCCACGACTGCCCCCGTACTGTAGAATGATAGAAAAGGATAATGGCCAGCAAAGCCTTACTAACTGTTTGCAATTTCATTTCTTATGATTTAAAAAATTTTAAGGTGGATTTAAGCTGAAATATGTCCGGCTTGCAAATGGGTTGATACCCGGTACCGGAAATTCAACATTCCCGGCCCTGATGTCAGTTTGTTGAATTTCAATACGGTAATCAGGTTGAGGATTTTTTCAAATGGGATTTCTGCTCCAGACTTCATCTTCCTATTTCACTACAAGCTTTCTTGTGATTTTCCTGTTTTCAGAACAGACCTGAATGGTATACATCCCGGCAGCAAGTCCTGAGCAATTAATAGGAAAAACATGGTTTTCATTCTGTAAAGTAAATTTTTGATTGAGCACGGTCCGGCCTGCCATATCAGCAACCCTAACTGCGGCCTCTCTTCCTGAAAATCCTTGCAGGGTGAGCAGCGTGCCTTGTCCGTGCTGAGTTGGATTGGGGAAAATCCGGATTATTTCTGAACCCGGAGACACCGTGTTTCCGGTAAAGGTCACCGGATTAATGAGCAATTCAAAGCGGCCTGAATATGCAGAAGCTTCATCATAGGAAAGAAATTCTACAATTGAGCCCGGATGAATTTCCGCAATTTCTCCCAGAAGATTATCACGGATAAATGCAGTTGCGCCAACGGGCAGGTTCTGAGCCAAAATTTCAAATGCGTAGGACCCAGACTGGCCTTTCAGATCCACAGAGAGCGGAACAATTCTTGTTTCCTCTGTCAAAACCGACTGAGAATTCAAAACCATATTGCTGCCTCCTGCCGGGAAGCCAAACTCAAATGCAGGCCCTGGCAGCAAATCCATATCTTTGTGGATGTCAAATTCTTCTGAACTTCCCTCTTCAAACCTTACCATAGCATCGAAGTGGTAATCAGAAACTCCATTTTTCTTCAATCGCATGTGAATCATGGAAGCATCTGCGGTTGCGGTGCGCAAAAAGGTTCCCGATGCATTCGTAACTTTTGCCGCCTCTTTCACCACAAGACTAGCCGATGAGCCACTCATGAGACGCACAAAGAAAGCCTGAGAACTGGGAATAATATTGGGCAAAGCGCCACTGTTTACAGTTACCCCCAGATCCACGGCCAATGTGCCATTGTAGGCCCTGTATCCTCCCGAGAGAGAATTCCATGTGTAGAAGGCATTGTTCATATCGGCAGGCTTTGTCCAGCCGGCCGCTGCATTCCAGTCAATCGGGCATGGATAAGGATTGGCCAGAAGATTCCACCCGGTTAAATTCAGATTGCAGTTGTAGGTTGCCGGTGAGCAAACTGAAAATACGGACCGGGTAAGGGCCGGAAAAGTAAAATCGTTGCGGACCAAGCTGCCTTTGGTATCGAACTTATGCAGCGAATTGGAATAATAATTTACAAACACCCGGTATCCTTTGCCCGCCGACATATTCATATTGCCGGGAGCCTGCCAGCCATCTCGCTGAGCATCATCCAATTGGGTATTGTTGCTGGATTCGTTGTACTCAAACACCGTGTAGCGATCCGGCTCAGTGGAGGGAAGAATACCGGATCCCTGGGTTCCGAAGCCGGCAGCAGGACCACATACCCTGAAATCATCTGAAAGTTCGGTAAAGTCTCTTCCGCCAAATGGGGTTCCCAACAAATACCAACTTCCTGCAGTGCTGCCGTGGGGCAACCAGCGTTCGATTGTCACCATTCCCGTAATGCTGGCCGTAGTGGGGACTTCGCCTATTCTTGCTGTTCCTGTTGCACTGGATGACAAAACAAATTCACCTGTGTTGGTCAATTTGGAATTTGGCAAAAATGTGGCAGTGGAACCGGGCAATATCTCCAGTCTGTTGCCAGGCAAAACAGATACCCCGCCGGTAGTATTGGCAAAATCAACATTGCCGAGGCGCACTATGCCATTTATAAATTGCGTACCTGTTCCGTTCAGTACCAATTTTCCGTCCCCGGAAAAAGTATTTTCTCCGGATCCGCTAAGATCGCCCCTGATAGATAAAGACAATCCTGCATTGATCTGAGGATTTGCGCCTGCCTCAAAAATGGCATTGGCACACACCGCAGCCGGAATGGCAGTGCTGATTTGGGGTTGATTGGGTACCGCCGTGAGGAAAACAGATGTTTTGGATGACGGAGCCGAATTATTGGGAGTCCAGTTGTCGGCATTATTCCAATCGTTGTTCACCGAACCATTCCATGTGATGTAGCAAGGAATGGGAACATCTATCAGAAGGCTTGCCAGTACGGTGGCACTGCAGCCGGTGCCATCGGTCACCGAGGTGATAGCATAATTTCTGGCAACAGTCGCATTGGAGTAGCTCATGCTGTAGATGGAGGAAGGCGAAACAACCGCCGTTTGCGGCACCGAATTGATGCTGTATTGAAGATTCCAGGGACCTGTACCCGTAAACTCGATGTCTATGGGAGCCGTCTGCCCTTCACAAACAAAATCATTGGCAATAATGGTTGCGGTTGGGAGGGGAATAACCGTAACCGTTAAAGGGGTTCTTACCGAAGATATACAACCGGAAACCGCATTTCTGGCTTCGGCATAGTAGGTGGTGGTTCCTGAAATATTGGGGATAGAAAAGCTGCCGTTTCCGCTCAGCAGCGCCGTACCTCCGCTTGCATCGGCATACCAGTCAATGGTTTCACCGGCACCGGTTGAGGCTGAAATGACAATCGAACCGGGTCCGCAGCGGGAAGTATTGACTGTAAGTGGGGCAGGAATAGCGGTAGTAATCAGGTTGTTGTTGTCGTTGCAATCGCTTCCAAGTGTTGTACTGATGTAAGGTGATGGAGCAGAAGCGCCGTAACAAACTAGCTGAGTTCCCGAATCGTATCCGTCGTTATCCTGATCAATGAAAAAAGTTGCCTGCTGCCATTTTGTATTATCGGTAGGAGCGCAATCTGTATTATTTACCGAATATCCTGCCGGCGGGGTACTGTTGTTCTGGGCACAGATGCCCCCGATCAAACCTCCGGCACCGAATCCATCACCATCCGTATCGGCATAGAAACTGAATCTGGCATTGATTGCCGGGTCGGTTGGTGCACAATCGGTGTTGTTGGTGGAGTAACCTGCCGGCGGCGTGGTATTGTTTTCTGCACAAATACCGGAAATCAGACTTCCAGCCCCAAACCCATCGCCATCGGTATCGGCATAAAAGCTGAAGGTTTGGCTCTTTGCGGGGTCATTATCATCACAGTCCGAACTTCCGCCCAAAGGAAGGGTACTGGTCCAGCCAGTTCCGGGACTGGTACAGGCCAACTGAGTGTTAGTGTACCAACCGTCTGCATCAGAATCGAGGTACCAGGTAAGCAAGGCCGGGCTTCCCAGACAAAGCCAGGTAGACTGAGTCCCGGAAAGTGGCAATGTCGTACGGTAGTTGATGGTATTTCCGGAGCCGTTGTAACTGAATACTTCATAGAAATAATTGGTTGCAATGATCAAACTACTTTGTTCACCTGTAGAAACGCCGCTGCCGGCATAAACTACAGTTGCATTTCCCAACACATCCCCTGCATTGTAGGAGGTACCCATCACCGGATCGGTATTGGGCGAAGAACCAGTGGAACGCAGCACTAGATATCCGGCAGGACTTCCGGATGCAGGACTCCATGTGGCCGTTATGGTGGAGGCCGTTACGGCTGAGAAAACAAGACCGCTTGGCTGTGCCGTTGGGACTGCGGCAATGGTGGTCGCACTTGTCGTGGGAGCTGATGCTGTCAGGTAATGGTAAGTAGATGTATTGATTCCATCCCAGGTGTAGGGAACAAGCAGGAAGTTGTACGTTGTACCCGGTGTCAGTCCTGTAATGATTTGGCTGGTGGCGGGCTCCGTTGGTAAAACAGATAAAACGGTTACCAAGGCTCCTACACCCGCCGCTGGTAGTGCTCCATTGGTTGACGATAATGTTGGAGTGGCTGTAGAATAAATTAAGGCATAACCCGCATTGTTTGCATTAAATCCGGGCCAGGTGGCAGCTGTCCAGTTTACGGTAAGCTGACCTGCAGCAGTCGGAGTTGCCGTCAGTCCCCCCGCCTGCGCTGACGGAGGATTGGAAAGGGTCCAGAAATTGACGGCCGTAGCATAACCGGTTCCTCCCGCATTGCTTGCATAGGCCCGGGCATAATATTGCCGCTGAGGAGCAAGTCCGCTTAAGGTTCCGGTGAAATCGGAGGCAGTTACTGGCAGGCTTGGATCGGTGAATACACCGTTGGATAAGGTGGGTGTGGTGGTAACAGTACCGAGGCTGAACACCACGCCTTTGGCGGTAAGTGCTGCTCCGGTGATGGTTTGTCCGCCCGATGACGCAGTGGTATTGGTGATGGAACTTGCCGCAACGGTTGTAGTTATGGTAGGTGGAGCTAGCACATATATCCAGGCGGCTCCTGCACTTGTATTGTCGTTGGGACCGCCAACCATGGCGGTGAAACCATCGGAAGACAATCCTACTGAAAAACCCTGCTGAGCAGTTCCTGTTGCTCCGGTTCCTACTAATTTACTGCCCTGCTGGGTCCAGGTAGTTCCGCTGCGGGTGTAAACCCAGATTGCCCCGGCCTGGCTGTTGTCAAACCAGCCGCCGATGACAGCTGAATTGCCGTCTGCCGAAAGCGCAGAGGAAACACCCTGATTGGAACCTCCGGTGAATCCGGTGCCAACCAATTTCGTCCCTTGCTGAGACCAGGTAGTACCACTACGGGTAAATACCCAGGTTGCACCTCTGCTGCTGTTGTCTGCAGGACCACCAATCAGTGCGGTATTGCCATCGGCGGAGAGAGAAACGGATCTTCCTCTCTCGGCATTTCCTGTTGCCCCGGTTGGGAGCAGTTTACTTCCCTGCTGACTCCAAACGCCAGCACTTCGGGTAAATACCCAGGCAGCTCCGGCACCTGAGTTATCCTGGCTTCCGCCCACCATGGCGGTGT
>JBIKMV010000321.1:0-2610 GCA_044359055.1 Catalimonadaceae bacterium | reverse complement strand
TACTAATTTTTTCATTTTTTTGATATTTAAAAAACTTGACAAATATAATGCGCAAAACGAAAAGTATTTATATCTAAACTCTCTTCAGGTTATAAATTTTTTCAATAATCTCCACCACCTTCAAACCTTCCAGGGCATTGGTGGTGGCTACCGTCCTGCCTTTCAGGGTATTGACTACATTCTCAATCACAAAGTGGTGATTGGCAGCAGAGCCCTTGTAGTGCCCGTAGTCGTTGGGCGGAAGACTCGGTGGCAGTTCCGGCATGGTGTAGTCCTTTATATTGCAGTATTCTACCTCATTCATATACTGTCCTCCTACCTTGATGGATCCGTTTTCGCCGATAATGGTCATGGAACTTTCGAGGTTGGTATCGTACACAGCTGTTGAAAAATTGAGGGTACCGGTACCTCCCTTTATAAAATCAAAATGGGCCACACCGGAGTCTTCGAAATCGGTAAGATGCTGATGATTAAAATCATAGAAGCGTGCGCTGATATTGGTAATGTCTCCAAACAGCCAGAACATAATGTCGATAAAATGACTGAACTGAGTAAACAATGTACCTCCGTCGGTGGAAGTTTTTCCTTTCCAGCCTCCGGGTTTGTAGTATCGGTGGTCGCGGTTCCAGAAGCAATTGATTTGTACATGGTAAATCTGACCCAGCTTCTTGCGGCTGATGATTTCTTTGAGCCATACAGAAGGTGGAGAATAGCGGTTCTGCATAACACAAAAAACCAGCTTTCCGGCCTGAAGAGAACGGTAAATCAATTCTTCACAATCGGCTTTGTGCAGGGCCATGGGCTTTTCTATAAGCACATGCTTTCCGGCATCAATCCCCTGCAGGGCCTGCGATGCATGCAGATGGTTTGGCGTACATACGCTGAGCACATCGAAGTCGGCCCCGGAGGCAATCATTCCTTCCAAAGAATGAAAAAAGGGCACTCCAAATTGCTGATGGATTTCTTTTTCAAGGTTTGCATCGACATCAGCCATGCCCACCAGAACCGACTCCGGGTTTTGCGAAATCATGGCTGCATGACGGCGGCCAATATGTCCGGATCCTACTACTGCAAATCGAATTTTATCAGACATAGTGCAAATTAAAAAAGGGCCGCAAATATGCGATTAGTTCCGGAAAATGAACCGAATCAGGTCTGAATCGGATTAAAAGAAAAAACCCATTCTCCAGATGATATTTGAAGGATAGGGAGAATAAGCCGGCTGCCGGTTTACAATATACAGCAGCGTAGCCTGAAATCCTCCACGCTGAGCAAAAGGAAAAAAATATCCTGCACCCACCAAAGGACTGCTGACCCATTTCCTTTGCAATTCGGTGCTGTTGTTAAGATAAAAGGGCACATTGAGCGATTCCAGTTCGGCATGGGCAAAAACCTGATCAAAGAGCATTTGCCTTGCAAACAATCTTCCGCCATAAATCGTCCGGCTGAAACGCCCATATTGATTATGACCCCAGAAAGCCAGATAGGTAATGCCGGCACCCAGCATCAATTTATCGTTCAGCGGGTACCCGGCAAGGGGTGATAATTCTACAAAGTTGACTGTTCCGAAATTGAGGGCAAAACTTCCTCCCGGATTCACCTTCGACCAGTCGAACCTGCCGGAGGTTTTTCCAGGCCCATTTCCTGAGCCCGACCTCTCCAAACCCGAATTTACCACCGTGGTATCTCTGCCGGCACGAACCGGATCCGGCACATACTGTGCATTGATTTTTAATGTTAAACCACTGAAAATCAAAATACATACAGATAAACGAAACAACATCTGCAAACCTTTTTTTATGGCAAAGATAGAGCACGGTGGCAAACTGTAAGGTAAAAACCGAAACCGCATTTTGAGTCTGAAAATTATAATTCACCCCGGAGGAAAAAGTCAAATTTTAATTCTGATGTGGGATGATTGCTTTTCTGCGTAATTTTGCCCCCCGGATTTTTTAAGTTTTAACTCCGGGGATACCTTTTTCCAAAACGATTTTTTAATGGCTGAAGTCATAAAAATGCCCAAAATGAGCGATACCATGACCGAAGGAGTCATCGCATCATGGCACAAAAAAGTGGGAGATTCGGTTAAAATCGGCGATATTCTGGCCGAAGTAGAAACCGACAAGGCCACCATGGAACTGGAATCGTATGAGGCCGGAACCCTGCTCTACATCGGGGTTAAAGAAAAAGATTCCGTACCTGTAGATTCTGTCATTGCTATCATAGGAAAGCAGGGAGAAAATATTGAGCCTCTGCTTTCCGGGGCTTCCGGTGGGAGCATGGCAGCCGCTGCAGCCATTCCCGCTGTTCAGCCCATGGCAGTAAGCCCTTCAGCGGTTGAACACGCAAAAGATATTGCTGCATCAGCCATACGGATGCCCAAAATGAGCGACACCATGACCGAGGGCACCATTGTAGCCTGGCATAAAAAAGTGGGTGATAAAGTAAAATCAGGCGAACTGCTGGCCGAAGTGGAAACCGACAAGGCCACCATGGAACTGGAAAGCTATGAAAATGGCACCTTGCTCTACACGGGACCAAAACCCGGTGAAGCAGTAAAGGTAGATGAAATCATTGCCATTATTGGAGAAGCAGGAACCGACTTTGCAG
>JBIKMV010000320.1:0-2614 GCA_044359055.1 Catalimonadaceae bacterium | reverse complement strand
CCCGAAAACGGCGACCTGATTCTCAGTGCCAAAATGGTTTACAAAAATATGAGGGAAAAGTCACTGGACACCCTTTGGTACAATTTTCAACCGGAGGGTAAAATTCTGAAGTTCCAGATTTCTCAACCCTGCAAGCTGGTTTACGAGGACCCGAAACATGCCATCCGGGCCTATAAGCTAAGTAAACCCCTTGCCCCGGGAGATTCCTTTGTTGCCGATTTCAGAATGAGCATGGCCTTTACAGGATTTAGCAATGAGAGTCCGGTAAAAGGTAATGGCACCTTTTTTAGTAACGATTACTGGCCCAATATGGGGTTCAATGGATCGCTCAATCTGATGGACGACGATAAGCGAAAAGAATACGGACTTCCGGAGGTGCCCCCGATGGCATCTCAACTGGATTCTGCAGCCCTGAACCGGAATTTTTTTGATGATTTGAATCATGCGCTTCGGTTTGAGGCCACCCTTTCGACCTCGCCGGACCAGATAGCCATTGCCCCCGGCTATTTGCAGAAAGAATGGACTCAAAATGGCCGCCGTTATTTTCATTACAAAATGGACCGGCCCATTTCCAACTTTTATTCCATTATTTCTGCCAGATATGCAGCCTACAAAGAAAAATGGAAAGATGTGGACATCACCATTTACCACCACCCCTGGCATGCATTCAATGTCAAAAAAATGGCTGAGGCTGTGCGACATTCTCTGGATTACTACACCAGCAATTTCGGACCCTACCAGCATAAGCAGGTGCGAATCCTGGAGTTCCCCAGATATGCCACCTTTGCCCAGTCTTTCGACAATACCATCCCCTACAGCGAGGCCATCGGCTTTATTGCCAATCTGAAAGATGAAGAATCCATTGATTATGTATATTTTGTAACTGCCCATGAAATGGCACACCAATGGTGGGGGCATCAGATTTTGCCGGCATCTGTAAGGGGGGCACAATTCCTGAGTGAAACCATGGCCGAATATTCGGCCCTGATGGTAATGAAGAAGCGGTACGGAGATGCCCTGATGGGTCGCTTCCTCAGGCGGGAACTCAATGACTACCTCGGAGGAAGAAGCAGTGAAAAGAAAAAAGAAAATCCCCTGCTTGATATTGAAATGCAGGGCTACGCCTATTACAATAAGGGCTCCCTCGCTATGTTTTCGGTTATGGATTTGATTGGGGAAGAAAAGATGAATGCTTTCCTTACCTCCTTTGTATCCAAATATAAATTTACAGAAAGGCCATATCCGAGCACCCATAATTTTTACACAATGCTGATGCCCTATCTGGCCCAAGGGCAGAAAAACATGGTGGATGATCAGCTGAAGCGTATCACCCTGTATAAGAATAAGGTAGAGGAAGCAAAAGGGAAGAAATTGCCAAATGGAGACTATGAGGTGAAGATGAAATTTTCACTTGAAAAGGTATATGTAGACAGCCTGGGAGGCAATGAAAAAATTGCACCTTGGTCAGGGCCCGTATATCTCGGACTGCTGATGGACCAGAACCCCAAATCTGCGGGCGATGTTCTGAAACTGGAAAAAATAGTGCCGGGCTCCGGAAGGGAATTTACCTTTATCAGCAAAAAGAAAGCCACTTATGTGGGGATAGACCCGCTGAATACTCTTACTGATATTATGCCGGAGGACAACCGAAAACCTATAGACTGGGAATAATCAGTTTGCCATCTGCGGCCGGAAAAGCGCTTTCAGGGATAAAGAAGAACTGCAATTTATTTTCGGCTGAAATGCCCCCCCTTACTCATCTTCCACTCGCCTGAAGGAAATTTTTCCTGCAAAAAGGCCTTTTCTTATCAGTTCTCTTAGTTGTTTTCTGCTCGGATTGAGAGTCCAGATTTCTTCTTCGCCCTCTTCTGCTTTGGCTTTGGTGACAAAACCCTCTTTTTCCAATATGTGCAGCACCGAATCGCTTTGTATCGTAAACATAGAAACGCCTTCTTTTTCCAGCTGAAGGATTCGGAGTCGATAGGTATTTTCTCCTTCAATCGGGGTGTTGAGGAAGTAAAAACCCTTGTAATATTTGGCCACCCCTCCTTTTTCCATATCCAGAATTATTTCTTCAAAATGGGCTTCCATTTCCAGAGAATCGCCTGATTTCCTGGATTTTACTTCAACCCGCAACTTCTCTCCGGAGTCGCCCCTTACACTGATTTTTCCATCAAAACCATCTCCTTCCTGCTTACCTCCATCCCAGAAGCGATGGTTGCTCAAACGCACGGCCCCATCAGAAATAAAGAGCCAGACCGAGTCTTCAGGATTGAAATATACACCGGGGAAGGGTTTCCTGAGTCGGGCATCGGCTTTGGTTCCGGCAGGCTGAGGCTCAGAAAAACGGATTCTTTCTTCCTCACATGCAGAGAATAGAACAGGAAAAACGACAATAAAAAATGTTTTGGCTACCCCAGAAAAAATTTTTGAGCGCATGTTTGCAGCGGTTTAAAGGGTGAAAGGTATATTTTTTTTGAATGTTCCGGTATGATTACTCCTGCCTCAGAAAAAAATCTTCCGGGGCAGATAAGCAAGCGGCAGCGTTGTAGCAGCACTTGGTTTCAGATCAGGCCCGCCTACCAGCCGGAAGCCAGTACATCTGCAAGGTGCA
>JBIKMV010000319.1:0-2618 GCA_044359055.1 Catalimonadaceae bacterium | reverse complement strand
TCTGCTGGGGTTTTCGGTCCTTACCCGTATGGGCATTCCGGCAAGTGTATGGGTAAGCGAGGCATATGGACATTCTGTGCTGGGACTTGGCCTGGGCAGCGGAGGTACTTATTTTAAATCGGTGGGCGGCATACGGCATACTCCGGTGGAGCTCACCGCCAAAGGCTTCCGTGCCGGGATGATCAGCCCCGAACACGGCGATATGAACAACTGGAACATTGCACTCTTTAAAAATTGACAAAAACATGGAAATATTAATTCTGCTTCAATCTGCTGTTGCCTTCTCAACGGGCATTGCCAGCCTGTACCTGATGTACCGCATCCTGCATTTGTACCTTCAGCGGGTTTTCAAACTGGAGGCCATGAATACGGCCTATGCCACTTTTAAGGCAGGTGTTTTGCTGGCCACTTCTATGCTGATGGCCTCGGTGATCGGACCGGGAATCAATGCCATCCGGTTTCTGAATCAGGCCGGGGTGAACAGCAGCAGCATCAGCAGCAGTCTGGGTTATGTCCTCATTTTTATGCTTATCGGCATTGTGTATTCCTTTTTGGTGATTGCTGCCGGTATTGTGGTGCTGTTTCAGCTCACGCGGGTAAACGAATGGGAGGAAATCCGCAAAAACAACATTCCCACTGCCATCATCTCTGCGGCCCTCATTGTGGGGCTTTCTTTCATTATGAAAGACCATGTAGCCAGTGTTTGCGAGATGCTGATTCCCTATCCTTCGCTGATGCAGATCAGGTAGGTTTCAGGTCTTAAGTTCAAGGTTCAAAGTTCAAAGTTGTTTAAGGCCCAAAATCGGGCGGGGTTTCAGGGTTTCAAATTTCAGGTTTCCCCGAAGTGAATTCGGGGCAGGCTCCGAAGCAAGTTCGGGACAGGTCAGATTTCAAGTTCAAAATTGTCCACCTGCAATCGGGCGGGGGCGGCGATCAGCTCTTATTGAGCTCATCAAACTTCGATTTCATCGTCGGGTTGCCCCTGGTCAGCTTCTTTATGCTGAGGTCTTCTGCTTTGCTGTTGGCCAGTCGAAGGTTGTTTTCTGAACTCAACAGATTCTCCTTCACCCTGGTCAGGTGCGTTATGGTCTTGTCTATCTCGTCTATGGCAGTCTGAAACTTCTCACTGGCCAGTCTGTAATTTCTTCCGAATCCTTCCTTAAAATCATTCAGGCTGTTTTCGAAATTGGTAATGTCTATGTTTTGATTCTTTATCTGAGCCAGCTCGGCCTTGTATTTCAGTGCGTTCAGTGCAGCATTGCGCAAAAGTGTAATGATGGGAATAAAAAACTGAGGCCGTATCACATACATCTTTGGATAGCGGTACGACACATCCACAATGCCGGAATTATACAATTCGTTGTCTGCCTCCAGCATGGTGACCAGAACGGCATATTCACAATTCTTCTTTTTCCGGTCTTCGTCCAGTTTTTTAAAGAAATCTTCATTCTTTTTCCGGTTCACCGTGTCGTCGGCTTCATTTTTCATCTCAAACATGATGGATACAATCTCGTTGCCCTCCGTATCGGTTTCGCGGAAAACAAAGTCGCCCTTCGTCCCGTCGCTTGCATCATTGTCTTTCTGAAAGTAGGCCTGAGGGAAGGCGGTCATGCGGATTTTATTGAACTCAGTTTCGCAGTGCTGCTCCAGAGTTTCACCCAGCAGTTTGGTCGAAAGTCTGGATTTCATGTCCTTATACCGGTCTATCAGCTCATCTTTGGCTTTCAGTTCGGCATCCTTGGCCTTCACTGTCTCTTCTATTTTTTCCCTGTAGGAAACCTGAAGGCTTTGAAGCTCCATTTCTTTCAGGGTTTTGGCTGCAGCCAGTTCGTACTCAAGCTTGTCGCGCTCTTTCTGTATTTCAGCCAGGGCCTCAGATACAGCCAGGGCTTTGTCTGATTCAAAAGCCGCGAGTCTCGACCGGAGGTCAAATAATTCACTGTCTTTTTCCGCTTTCAATCGGGAAATCTCCTCTTCTTTCCGTGATTTCAGCAGAATCAGCTCCTGCTCTTTCTGAGATTTCAGCAGGTTCAGCTCTTGTTCCCTGCCGGCCTTGAGAAGGGCCAGTTCTTTCTCTTTCTCACTCAGGGAACCGGAAAGTGCGTTTTTTACCCGCTCTTCCGTAAGTTTTACAGCTGTTTCCTTTTCCTCCTTCAGGTATTGTTCCCTCCTTTTGAGCTCGCCTTCGAACTCCTGGTTTCGTACCTGTTTTACAATTTCAGCATAGCCGGCTTCGTCTATACTGAATGGCTTATGGCAATTGGGGCAGATTATCTCGTTCATATGAAAAATCTTAATGGTTTACTTTTTAATTGAGTGGTACCGGGAAGTGGAAGCACCCGCACCACCGGGTTATGGACCGGGAATTTCGACAGGTTGTAAATATAGTTTCAGGTCTTGGGATTTCCTGAAAAAACTTGGCAGATTGAAACCCGCTTCTGTCCCTGAAGTTCGATTGCGGCCCTCCCCACTTAGGATTTCATTTCCTCTCTGTGCAAAAAGATATGATTTTGAAATTTTTGCAGAAAAACAGCATCTGTTTTTTTTACAAAAAAGCATCATTGCCCTGCTTGAAAAAAAAGTGCGGAGAATCCATTTTGTGAGCTCTGAACACTTTT
>JBIKMV010000318.1:0-2641 GCA_044359055.1 Catalimonadaceae bacterium | reverse complement strand
CGGTTGGCCTGACCACTTTTGCTGAAAAAATCCTGAGCCAAAGCCAGACCAAATCTATTTCCAGCCACATCCACAAACTGCTGATGGAGCTGGAAACTTTGATGCAAAAAGAGGTGGCAGCCACGCAATCTGCCATTCCATCTGTGATTGATCTAATTGCAGAAAGTATCCATCGCCGTTCTCTGGTGGTCATTTTCAGTGATTTGCTAATGGACTCTGATCTGGAATCTTTATTTAACGCCTTTGCCCACCTTCGCCACAACCAACATGAGGTTTTGCTTTTTCACGTACTGGACCACAAGCTGGAAGTGGATTTTGACTTTAAAAACAAGCCCTATCTTTTTGTCGATGCGGAAACCCAAAGCCAGATTAAACTCTATCCCCAGGAAATAAAGGCCAAATATCAGGAAGCCATGAAGCACCGGAACCAGGCAATCAAACTCAGGTGCGGGCAAATGAAAATTGACTATGTGGAAGCCAACACAGCAATGGGATTTGACCAGATTCTGATGAATTTTATTGCGAAAAGGGCACGGATGGCTTAGAAATCATCCAAACATAAACCGGTTGGGGAAATCCTAAAAACCAAGGGTAATATTTTATTTTTTACCGCATAAGCAAAACCTGGCTTTTTCTGGTACTTTTTCATCCGATTTGACAACTTGGATGTTGCCTTTATATATCTTGCTTTGAATTCCTGTCAGGCTCCAGGGCATTCTTTAAATGGGTTTTAAGCAAAATTTAAAATACCCGTTTCCCATTTCCTTCATTTTTGCTAAATCAAAATGAAAAACCCTCAATGAGAATAGCGACAATTTTAGTTTTATCTGGAAAAGGAAATTGGCAATGAATTCCTAACTACTAGAGGGATAAACAAATTCAAAAGCCCTTAATGAAAAGAACCAAGCCTATTTTACTTCTGGCTCTTCTGTTTCTATTTCAGAGAGTTATGGCTCAGGTAAAAGTATTTATTGAACCTGAATTCAATTTCATAAAACCAATAGGAAAAGTCAACGCCTCAACAATTGACAATTCTCTTTTTCAACCTTTGAATTTTAACCTTTTAATTGAACCAGGAATTTCTGCAAGAGTCGCTCTATCCAACCATGTCGTAGGTTTTGGCTATCGCCTAGGTTTTTCAGGCATGAACTGGAAAATCAGAACACCCGAAAAATACATTGCCAAAGCCGGTGGACCTTATAATTCATCTAAGGCTTCAAGAATTGGAACCTATAACCATCAATTTCACATTGGTTATTCTTATCGTTTCAAAATCAAATCTTTTTTGCCCCTCTTTAATCTGGAGCCAGGCGATCCCAATCAGAAATATTTGTTCCGGTTTGCATGGTTTACCACAGCAGGGGCCTCTTATGAAAAGTTAGATACCCGAAGCATCGGAAATGCTGAATTTTCTTTTGGCCCAACGCCTGGAATTTTCATTCAGGAGGATATTGAATACAACATCAGAAGGAAGCACAATTTCTCTTTTTTTCTTGGCGGAGGCATTCAATTTTTCCACAAAAACAAAGAAAGATTCAAGCTTACTTTGGTTTACAGCCAGGGCTTGTTTCGAAGCATAGAATTTCCCATTTCGGTAAGCTTTGACGGACAAACCCAATACCAAGGGTTGATGAGTACACGAGGTTCTTTTATTGGATTGTTTGTTTCTTATCCTTTTTTGGTTTGGTCAGATAAGCGTATCAAACCAAAATCAAACCCGCCTTATGGAATACAATAGCCCCATCCAATTTCAAAGAATTTCTTCCTGAATTTCGAATTTGAGAAATGGTCAATTCAAACCAGCCCTCATCCCTTCCACTTTTCAAACCGGGCTTTTTTCAATTCTCCCTTTATCAGGGTGCTGGGCAGAAAGTTGATTTTTGGTTTGGAAATGGATTTTGCACCTACTTTTTCGGGCGCCTCTTCTCCATTGCTTTTAAATCCCAGGCGAAAACTGCCCAGATCGCCCAGCTTGATGAGGTAACCCTCCATCAGCTTTTCAGGAATGAGTTCAATGAGTCCCTCCAAAACGGCGACCACATCTGCCCGGCTTAAGGTGGATCGCTCGCTTAAGGTTTGGGCAATGTCCCGGATTTGCAGACTGCCTTTGCTTTTGGCCTGGGCATAATAACGCTTGGGCACCTCGGGTTTATTGGGATGATGCTTTTCGAGGACAATGAAGGAAACTGACATAAGATATGGCTTTTTAATAAAAATGATAGATCAAATTTATAATAATGATACATCATTTAACAAGGAATGCTACATCTTTTTTAGGTAAGGCTGCCCTTCCATTATGAAATGAAAGCCCGACTTTAGCTTTCCTTTTCCTTCTCCAGATACCGGTCAATCAAGTAATGAACAATATAGAGCAATGGCGTGATCAAAACGGCCACAGAAAATTTATAGATATAATTCATTATCCCCACAGCCGCTACCTGCTCGAGGGACCAATTTCCCAAAAGGTAAAAAGCCACAAACAGCACCACAAAGCTGTCAATCAGTTGTGAAAACAGCGTGGAACCGGTGGCCCGAAGCCAAAGGTGTTTGCTTCCGGTTATGGTTTTGATCCAGTGAAAAGCATGGGCATCCAGGATTTGACCTACCAAAAAAGCCGTGATGGAGCCCACAATTATGCCCA
>JBIKMV010000317.1:0-2647 GCA_044359055.1 Catalimonadaceae bacterium | reverse complement strand
ATCAGTCAATAAAAAAAGCAGTACTTTGAACAGTAGTTTTGATTCGTGAGCTTTCAAAGCCCTGGTGCCCGGCTTTGGCGATTCGGGATAAAAACTAAAATTAAATTGCATTTTCTTTTCCTTACTGCCTTTATTCACCTTTTCATTTACATCCACATGGCTTCACCATTTGAAACGGCCGGAGAGGTTTTGTCCTTTTTACAAAAAATTTGTCCAGAAAGACCGGACTGGTGCATGGTGCTGGGGAGTGGCATGGGCCATCTGGCCGAAGACATCAAAAACCCTACAGCAATACCATACGGCGAAATTCCGCATTTCCCGGTTTCTACCGTTTCGGGCCATGCCGGCCGGTTGATTTTTGGGGAATGGGGAACAAAAAAAGTGGTGGTGATGCAGGGCCGATTTCATTATTACGAGGGGTATTCGATGGCGCAGGTTACCCTGCCGGTTCGGGTTTTTGGGCTTTGGGGCATAAAAAAACTCCTCCTGACCAATGCAGCCGGGGGCCTCAATCCAAATCAGAAAATCGGGGAGGTAATGTGGATTGCCGACCACATCAATATGATGGGTACCAATCCTCTTATAGGCACCCACGACGAAAAATGGGGAGATCGTTTTCCGGATATGAGCCAGGTTTACCACCGGAACTGGCATATAAAAGCCCTGGAAATCTCAAAAAAAGAGGGTCTGACTTCCTCGGCCGGGGTTTATATGGGCGTATCGGGCCCTACTTATGAAACACCTGCCGAATACAAGGCCTTCCGCATACTGGGTGCCGATGCCGTGGGCATGTCCACCATTCCCGAAGCCATTGCCGCCCATCAGATGGGAATAAAAATTCTGGGATTTTCCATCATTTCAGATTTGGGTGTAGAAGGAAAAATCGAAATGCTGAGCCACAGCATGGTGGTGAATGAGGTAGAAAAAACAGCCGAAAAAATGCGGAAGGTAGTCCCGCAAATCCTTGAAATGGATTGATTATCAGTGTACCCTGTCTGACCTCCACGCAAGATTTCTGACAATCTCTGCCTCCCCTTCCAGCAATTCCTTTAGCCTGGTTTTTACTTTTTCTTCGGGCTGATATCTTTTTGCCATATTCACGAAGCTCACATAGTGACCGGCTTCGGAAACCATAAACTCGTAGTAAAACTTCTTCAGTTCAGGGTCGTTCAGATTTTCATACAGCAGTTTAAATCGCTCACAACTCCGGGCCTCTATCAGGGCGCAGATCAGCAGTTTTTCGGCGAGTTGCTGATCCCTGCTTCCGCCTTTGTTTTCCAGTTTCAAAAGCAGGGCCACATAATCATCTTTTCGGGGCGGCCCCAGGGCGAAACCCCGCTTTTTGAGTTCGGCCAGGACCCTTTCGAAATGCGACCATTCTTCGGCTACTATTTCGGTGAGCTCTTCTACAAGGTCTTGTCTGTCAGAAAACTGAATAATAAGAGAAATGCCTGAAGAGGCTGCTTTCTGTTCACAAAAGGCATGATCTGCCAGAATTTCTTCAATGCTTTTGGATGCAATATCTACCCAACGGGGATCGGTTTCGAGTTGTAAACCCAGCATCTTGCCTACCGTTTATTTGGCCTTTTCTTTTGTCTTTTTTTCTTTTGATCCGAAAACTGAAAAGTGCACATACCGCTTCGGATTTGCCTTGAAATCAACCAGTAAGGCATTGAGCGAGGTCGTGGAAGCATTTAAGTTCCGATACAGGCTGTCGCTTTTCATCAGTTTGCCCATAGAGCCCTTTCCTTCATTCAGGGCCATGATGGTTTTGTTGAGGTTGTCGGTGGTGCGGTGCAGCGAATGTATGGTTCCGGCCAGGTCGGCACGGGCCAGAGAGTCACCCAGTACATTCATTTTCTTCATCACCTTGTTCAGTTCCGCCTCTGTGCTTATCAGGGATTTGGTCAGAATCTGAATGTTTTCGGTGATCTTTTTCAGGTCACCCTGGCTGTTGGCTACCATGCCATTGGCAGAATTGGACAATTTCGCCACGGCATCGAGGGCGTCGTTGAGCTTCTTCACCGTAGGCCCGAAAGAATCAATGAGTTTATCCGTATTGCCAACCAGATGGGTAACAGCATTTACCAAAGGCTGCGCCTTGTCTTCTATCATGGAGGTCAGTCCGGGAGCCACATCGGCAATGAGGGAATCGGAGTCGAGGGTGGTGCCCTGAATACCACTTTCGAGCACAATCATTTTGCCTCCCAGCAGACCATTATTGCTCAGGATAGCCTTTGAAGATCGGCCCAAAATAATTTCTTTGTTGATTTCAAGCTGAATCAAAACCGGCCGGGGCTCGCCCTGCCTGATTTTTATTTTTTTCACCAAGCCTACCTGAAATCCATTGAGCATCACAGGATTGCTTACGGTAAGTCCATCAATATTATCATACCTGACATAATATTTCCGTGCCGGATTGAAAACATCCGAACCTTTCAGAAAATCTATTCCAAAGTAGAGAATTAAGAGGGCACAAAAGGCCAGAATACCTACTTTAAATTCTTTTTTTATGGTCACTGGTACATGTATCAGAGGTGGTCCGGCAAGGCCGGGTTCTTCATTACAAAAGGCAAAACTAATGTGCTGAACTAATTTCGCCTCATAAGAAGATAAATTTTACCCGAGAAAGAGCCCATAAAGCTAT
>JBIKMV010000316.1:0-2654 GCA_044359055.1 Catalimonadaceae bacterium | reverse complement strand
CTTTCAATACCTTTATCAAGGACCTGCTCAAAAACTGAGACCCGCTGTTTGGGACTCAGGTTTTCATCTTTTTCTTTTTCGCAGCCGGAAAAAGTATATTGTTGAGAATGAGCCTGTAACCCGGAGAATTGGGATGCAGATTGAGATCTGTGGGCTCTTCGTGTACACGGTGTTCGTAGTCTTCCGGATCGTGCCCCCCGAAAAAGGTCCAGGTTCCCTTGGCCAAAGTGCCATGGATGTATTTCGCTTCCGAAATGGATTTGTTTTCTCCCATAATCAGCACTTCCGGCTTGATAAGCCTGGTTTTAAAACCGGTTGTCTGCCCCATAAATCCTTTGATGGTCTGGGTATGATTCTGGGTAAGCATGCAGGGAACCGGATCCCACTTGGCCGAAAACTGGAATAGTTTAAAATAATCGTTCTGCTCGGTCAGGCCCCGCTCAAAGGGTTGGTTGTCGATGTTGGAAAATTCGTATTCAAAGGGATTCATAGAAATCCGGAAATCTTTGAAAGCCACGCAATTTTCGAAGTGTAATTTGCTCTGGGCATTCATGTCCATGGGGTCGCCGTCATATATATCGCCGCATATGTCCACGCCCTCTGCCGCCAGCGCAATGTCATAAGTATCTGTTCCCGAGCACATAGCAAACAAAAAGCCGCCGCCGATGACATACTCTCTGATTTTTTTCACCACCTCCAGTTTCATGCGGCTCACCTTACCAAGACCATATTTCCGGGCTACTGCTTCATACTCGGCCACCTGCTGCCTGTACCAGGCCTCATGCCCGAAACTGGCATAAAACTTTCCATACTGACCGGTAAAGTCTTCGTGATGCAGGTGCAGCCAATCGTATTTGGCGAGCAGGCCATCCAGAATTTCGGTATCAAAAACCACATCATAAGGAATTTCGGCATAGGTAAGCACCAGCGTAACAGCATCGTCCCAGGGTTTTTTGCTTTTGGGAGAATACACCGCAATTTTAGGCGGCTTCTGCAGCCGCATGACTTCCATGTTCACATCCGGATTCTGAATTTCGGCTTTGATGCCGGCATAGGCCGGGTCGGAGATGATCTGATAACTTACTCCCCGTATTACACATTCATTCTCAATAAAGGGCAAAGCCTGACAGGCAAAACTTCCTCCCCGGTAATTGAGCAACCAGTCGGCTTCTATTTCTTTGGTCAGAATCCAGTAGGCAATGCCGTAAGCTTTGAGATGATTTTTCTGCTCCTCGTCCATAGGAATGAGCAGGGTGTTGGCTCTCAAGCCCCCCGACAGCCCTGTTAAAATCAGAAACAGCAAGCTGAAAACCACTGTTTTACAATACAATGAAGCGTTCATTCCGAAAAGCACAGGAAAAATTGAAACTGCCCCGGCAAGGGCCGAAAAAGTTTGTAAAAATAGCATTTGCGATTCGAAAAAAATTATATTTGACTTTTCATCATTACCTGTATGCTGATTTTTCTTGTTGGTTTACCGGGCTGCGGAAAAACTTCGCTCGGCAAAAAGCTTGCCCAGGCGGTAAAGTATTCGTTTTGCGATCTGGACCAATGGATAGAAAGCGGCGAAGGGGCCGGAATAGGTGAATTGTTCAGTAAGCTGGGAGAAGCAGAATTCAGATTACTCGAAAGCCGGTATCTCAGCAAGGTAAAAAATCTGGATAAGGCCATAGTAGCCACGGGAGGCGGAACACCCTGCTTTCACAACCATATGGACCTGATCAATGCCATGGGAATCAGTATTTTTCTGGATGTTTCCCCACAGGATATTGCCGAAAGACTTTCCCTCTTCGGTATTGAGAAAAGACCGATACTGAAAGGCAAAACACCGGAAGAAATTTTCAGCACCCTGGAGCAGTTGCGAACGGTACGCCTCCCCTACTATGCCAGAAGCCACATCACCCTCCGCAATCCTGATATCAGTTTTAGCCCGGATTTTCTTCGCAGACTGGAACAAGGAAGCTAAACAGGCATAAAGCGCTATAAAAGAAGGAATTACACAGCAAAGCTGACCGGGAACAAAGCTGCCTGATGAACCGTTTTTTTGTAACAATTCGGATTTTCAAATTCTTGCATTTGCTACCTGTTTCGTTCGGGTCATTCACAAAGAAATGGTTCCTGTAGTCCCATAAACCGGAATTTCCCAAAGTCTAAGCCCGCACCAAAGAAAAGGCAAAAATACAGGCTCCGGAGCCATGCACCGGCGAGGAAAGTTCAAGCGCAACCACCATGCAGCAAACCGGAACAAAAGTACACGAAGGCCATTGCAGGTAAACAGAGGGCGTGCCCCTGCGGGTCGGGCTATACGCTGCAAGTCCTCGCTGCGCTGCGGGCTTTCCGCTGCTATCCCTCACGCAAAATTCAGGTTTCCCGGAAGGGCATCCGGCGCAGGCTCCGAAGCAAGTTCGGCTCAGGGCAGATGGAAAGTTTACAGTTGGCAAAGCTGCAATCGGCCGGATTGCGCCTTGGCGAACTCCTGAACCTGAGGGTAGATGATTTGCATATGGACACAGGAAAAATATTTATTCATTCGGGTAAGGGAAAAAAAGACCGGTATACTATATTAGCGGCCCAAATGAAAGAAACCCTCGTGGAGTACCTGAGATCGTATAAACCCCGCTATTGGCTGATAGAAGGCCCCTCGGGCGAAACAT
>JBIKMV010000315.1:0-2655 GCA_044359055.1 Catalimonadaceae bacterium | reverse complement strand
CGGTCTCTCCGAGCCGGCGAGGGCTCCAAAACGGCGTTGCCTGTTTTCGGCCTGTTCATGGAAAAGGTTTACCGCGACAAATCATTGGGAATCAGGCCTGGCTTTTTCCCTAAAAAGAAATTTCCGTTGCCATACTGTCCCAGCCGCTCTCCCAGAAAAGATACAGGAAGTACGCGGGTGAACGAGCCGGCCGGACCGGAACCTGAAGAACTGGAACTGGAGTAGATTTTAATATAAAACTCTTAGCAAACTTTTTAAGTTTGTCCTGAAAAGCGCATGAATTTTCCGACCAAACTGGTAGAAGAGGCTGTAAGCCAGATTTCTAAATTGCCCGGTATCGGCAAAAAAACCGCCATGCGCCTGGCCCTGCATCTACTAAAAACGGATGAAAGTGCTACCGTAGACCTGGCCTCAGCTCTGGTCAACCTGAGAACCAAAACCCTTTACTGTAAAAACTGCGGCCATATTTCGGAAGAAGAAAGCTGCCACATCTGCCAGAGCGGAAGAAGGGACAGGTCGGTTATTTGTGTGGTGGAAGACAGCCGGGATGTGATGGCGATAGAAGACACCCTGCAATTCAATGGGTTGTATCATGTGCTGGGTGGTATTATTTCCCCCATGGCAGGAATCGGGCCGGAGGAGCTGAATGTTGAATCTCTGCTGCAAAGGTCTTCCAATGGAGAAACGCGGGAGATCATTCTGGCCCTGAGCCCGAATATGGAGGGGGACACTACGGCATTTTATTTAAGCAAAAAGCTGCTTCCTTTGGGAGTAAAAATCAGCACCATTGCCCGGGGCGTTCCCGTTGGTGGGGAGCTGGAATACACCGATACTTTGACCCTCGGCAGAAGCATACAAACCCGCATCCCTTATTCATAAAATTACCATGAAATCATCCCACATTTCCCTGATTTGGCTGGTTTTTGTCTTACTGTCCTGCAGAACAGAGTGGAGTGACAAGGACAAGGACAAGATAAAAAAGGATTGCTTTTCAGCTGCGGAACGGTTTGGATTTCTGAACCCGGAAAAACACTGCGATTGTGTCTTGAGAAAAATCATGCAGCGATACCCAAGGCCCAATCAGTTTGAAAACATGGAAATGGGAGAATTCGGATCTATCGTGTCGGAGTGCGAAGGTCAGGATCTTACCACCCGAATCATCTGGCCCGAGTCAACCCAAAAGGCTTTTGTGGATTCCTGCACCTCAATGGCGAAAAAAGCAGGAAAAAAGAATGCCAGGCCCTACTGCGAGTGCGTTCTGAATGAAATTATCCGGCGATATCCCACCAATGACAGTATAGGCAACATTGGTCCACCCGAAATGCAGGAAATCAGCCGTTCTTGTGAGGAAGCTTTTTAATTGGATTGTTTAATTGTAAGGCCCTGAAAAAAATCAATTACCTGATAATGAGACCTTTTTTGAGTTTATCAGCGCTAAAAAGTAGAATTCTTGCCGGACTTTATTCCCTTGCTTTGTTATGGACTATTTTTCAGATTGGAATGCTGGTTTCTGCGATGGGCCCTGCTTACCACCCTTTGTGGAGCGATGAGTTTTTCTATTGCATGAATGCTTTTTCTCTGTTTGAAAACGAGACACTAAAGGCTTCATTTACTTACAATGGAACTGGAAGCCGGCTTTTGGGTGCAGATGCTCATGGAATTTTTTACCCGATACTCAACTGGATTCCCTCCTTAATTTTCGGGTGGAGTAACTTTAACTTTATTGGTTTAAACTTTTTTCTTTTTATAGTTCCTGTCGGGCTTCTCTTGCT
This sequence comes from Catalimonadaceae bacterium, assembly GCA_044359055.1. Taxonomy (GTDB): domain Bacteria; phylum Bacteroidota; class Bacteroidia; order Cytophagales; family Flexibacteraceae; genus CAMDMI01. The sequence goes on along the minus strand of JBIKMV010000315.1, from coordinate 883 downwards.
AATAAAAAGAATTTCAATCTTTAGTAAAGTTGTTTTTTGTTCTATTTATTTTGCTTATCCGCTTTTTTTATTTTATGGATTTTCTTTTATGCAAGAAACTATCCATATTTTTTTCGGAACAATAAGTGGTATTTTGCTTTATTTGATTAACATAAATAAAAACGAAAGAAAATATGTTATTTTTTTTATACTATTCATCACCATTGCAGGAACATTCAGACCTCTTTGGTTTTTTTTCTTAACTGCTTTAGTTCCTCTTGCCTCTACAAGAAAACAGCTTTTGATATTTTTACTTATCTCTTTTCTCGGAATTGGAAGCTCTTTTTTTTACAATAAATTTTTCATTGAACCAATACCGAATTACTTCAGCGAAGTTTTAGAGATCTTAAGTAAAGGAGATTTTCATCTGGTTCTTTCTTCAATTTATAAACACCTTAAAATCAATGTAATAAGCTATTTTTCAATACAATTCAAGGGATTTGTTTATAACTCTATGAAATACATTGTCTTACTTTCAGTAGTATGTTTTAATATTTTTACTTTGATACACAAAAAACGCATTTTTCAATCATTGGCATTAGTCGGAAATTTGGTATTTGGTCTTTTATTTCTCTTGTATGATGCCTTTGAGGGAAGAGAAATTAGATCTATGAGTCCTTTATTTTATTTTAATCTTGTTTTTTTGGTAATTTATTTAAATAGTTTTATTCAATTTTTCATGTTCATATGGGTTTTTTGTTGTTTTAATTTTCATTTTGAAAAAGTTTACTATTGGATAGGAGAAAGAAACAAGCCCTATCAGGGACATGAAGCCGGAAAAAAAGAAACATTTTCAAAACTAAAAGATCTCATTCCAAAGGGAAAGACGATTTTACTCGACTAT
>JBIKMV010000314.1:0-2658 GCA_044359055.1 Catalimonadaceae bacterium | reverse complement strand
TAATGGCAAATATGGCAACCTGCCTCCGTATAAAAATCCCTTGAAAAGGTGATTTATGGAAAAGAAAGAGAAGCCTTTTCCCGGATTCCCCGAAATGCGGGTTCTTTTTCATACCGAACTCTGTCCTTGAAGCCCAGCGCTTTGCATTTTTTCAATTGGAAAATAGCTGTTTCGGGCTGTTGCTTGCGGATGCTGAGCAGAGCGCTGAGGTACCATACCTCTGCATTTTCCGGATCACTGTTTCGGTAGATAAATAAAATTTGCTCCAACAGTGGCCATTGATTTTCCTGCAATGCCCTGTGTGCCAACGAATAAGAAGCAAGAGAAAAAAAACCCAAAAGCCTTTGCTGCATGTCTTTTTCGGCAAAGCGGCTTCCGGATTTCAGGCTTGCAATTTCTGCTTTCCACCAGGAAGTATCTTTTTCAAAAAATGCCTTTCCATAAAATTCTTTCAGATTCAGCTCTCTCGCAAGTTCCTTTTTCCGCAGATTATCCTGCTTTCTGTATGGGGACGACATCTCCAGTTTTTCCAAAACGGGATTTTTCCTACGGATACCGGAAAAAGCCTCCCAGAGAAAATCAGATTGCTTCAGGTACATGGCCTTTTTCAGCACATCTTTTTCCGATTTCCATTTTCTCTCCAAAGCTGAAAGGGATGCTTCGGGTCCGGCACTGTTGCTTTTTTCTTTGATTTGAATCCAGTTTAAGGCTTCTTCCATAATTCCCGCAGGCGGCCACTCATGTTTTCCAGGCCACTCGCGGAGGATGTGCCGGGTGCGGGAGTCCAGAGCAGATTCGAAAGAAAGTAAGTCGGCATAGTTCATATCCTGATATCCGGCAAAGCCAAAAAGTGGTTTGTCATATCGGGAAACCGGGCCGGGAGCACCGGCATACACAGCTCCCCGGAAGTCAGAATCGAGCAGCAAGAGCTGAAGGGCTACCCGTGCACCACCTGAGAAACCCAGGATATAAAACCGGGCCGAATCAAGGCCTGACTCGTTTTTTATCTTCGCAATCAATTGGTTTACAACTACTTTACTGGTCTCAATGTCCATTCCGTTTTTAGACAGATTGGAGCCGGCCATAGCAAAACCAAAGTCCAAAGCCAGGTTTTTGTAAAGCCTTAAAGGCTCCATTCCCTCTCCCTGAGGATCCAGAAATACGAGGCAAACCGCATTTTTGCTTGCACCTCCAGGAATAAAAAAGGAAAGCGAGGGTTCGGAAATGAGGCTGTCTCTCCCCCATTCAGAAACCTGTGAAACCACTGAGTCGGTATCCACCTCTGCTGTGGTGGAATTGTCCTTATTCGGACTGCATGCCCACAGAAATGGAAAGCTCAGGAAAGAAAAAAGGAAAAAAAATCTGGCAAAGCTCAGGTGCATGTGCAAACCAAAAAAGTGACAAACGGAAACCTCCCGGCCGGAATGAGGCTGCTGCGCCTTTCGGGTCCGAACTTGCAGTTTTCCAGCTGTAAAAATGCAGGGAATTGCGGATTTTTTAGCAGCCTTCCTGAGCGAATATCATCCCTCCCACCAAGTGCGAAAGGCTGCTGCTTTTTCCCGACTTACAAATATTTCCTCTTTTCCGGGGGGCGAAAGGTCAATTTTCAGTTTACCGTTCAGGTGGTGGTGCGCTTTTCGGATGGATGCCAGTGCGGCTATAAACTGCCGGTTGAGTCTGAAAAATTTTCCCGGATGGAGAAGGCTTTCCAGTTCATCGAGACGATAGTCCACAATAAACTGCTTGCTTTCATGGGTTTGAATACATACCCAATCGTTCAGAGTGAAAAAATAAGCAATCTCTTCTACGGCCACGGGAATAATCTGATCGGCCTGACGCACAAGAAACCGCTCCTTGTAGGTTGGCCATTTCGGAATCTGCATTTCCTGCATCACCTCCCTGATTTTGGTTTGCATTTGCTCCCATGGGGCCTGACTTTGGGCTTTGATTTTCAGAAATTTATCCCATGCCGCTTGCAATTCTTCCGGTTTTACCGGTTTTAATAAGTAATCCAGACTCTGCAACTTGAAGGCCCGGATGGCATATTCATCGTAGGATGTGGTGAAAATAATGGGGCAGGCCACCAGTTGATTTTCGAAAATTTGGAAAGAAATGCCATCACCCAATTGAATATCAGACAAAACAAGGTCTGGTTGTGGATTTCCCGAAAGCCACTTTATCGCTGCTGAAACCGAATCCAATGTGGCCAGAATTTCCACCTGCTCTGATAATTTCTGAACCATTTTTACCAGTTTTTCAGTGGCCAAAGGCTCATCTTCGATGATGACAATCCGGTACTTTACACCCATAAGAATGATTTCTCTTTTAACGCTTCCAAAATCCTTCGATTCATTTTAGGATGAAAGCAAAGGCAAAGCTACTTCAAACCTGATTTGGTCATTAAAAATCTGTACCGGTCTGGTCGTGAGAATTTTGTATCGTTCCAGAATGTTGTGTAAGCCCAATTTGGTGGAAGATTCAAAATGCACTTTTGGCCTGATTTCATTTTTTACCCAGAGGTAATCGCCCTCAACCGCAATTTCGATTTGCAAAGGTTCAGATTGCGTTATTACATTATGTTTCAGGGCATTTTCCACCAAAAGTTGAACCCCTAAAGGCGCAACTTTATGGGAAAGTTGATCTTCAGAAATGGATTTC
>JBIKMV010000102.1:0-9828 GCA_044359055.1 Catalimonadaceae bacterium | reverse complement strand
CCTGAAGCCTGCGCTTGTATTTTCTGCCGGCCTTAACCTCATTTTTCTTTTGTTTATATCACCTGCCTCTACCCGCATAAGCCCTGTGGATACCATGATTTTTTTATCCCGGCTTCCGGAGAACAAGTGCTTTGTGCTGGAATCTACCAATTCGCATGACGAAATATTATTACCCAAATTTTATACCCGGAACTGGGCCCGCCATGCAGAACTTACCCCGGATTACAGGGCTGCCAACTTCAGAGCCAATCTGCCTCATCTTCAGGCCTGTCCTTTCCGCTATGTGGTATTCAGGGAAGAAACAGATCTGAAAAAAAGGGTTTTGGAATTTGAAACCCAGTTTGGACCTCTACGGCATATCCAAACCATAGAAAGCAGCTACTTCGACCGCTTTTTGTTCTGGCTCAACCCCAAAGGCAATAAAATCAAGGATTATTTTATTTTTGAAAAGGGGCCGCAAAACAGCGGCAAGCATACGATGCCATAATTTCCGGATATTGTTCTGGCCGGGGCTCATGATACTTTTCAGGGCTGTGAATAAGATGAATCAACATTTTGTCTTTGCAGGCTTAATCCAATCGATTACATTTGACAAATGAATACCTCAATAATGAAAACTTCACTTATATTCTTCTGCCTAATTTTTTCTGCCTTGTATGCAAGCGGGCAGAATATGGCCTATTATGGAATGAAAAAAAGAGATTTTAAGGATGTGCGAAAAAGCATGGTTTTTGGTCTCTCTCCTTTTCATTTTTTCGACAACTCGATTTCGGTTTCCGGTGAATTTTTTTCCCCTAATTACAGAAAAAGTGTCAGATTGATGCTCACCGGAATCTTCAAGGATGTGCCCAAATTGTCTGACAAAGGTTTTGCTCTGGAATTATCGGGCCGCTTTTACCCCAAATCTTTTCAGTGCGATTCGGTGATGTGGGGCCGCAACATGGCCTCAGGTATTTATCTGGGATACGGGGCACAGGCAGGATTCAATGAATACATGAATCAGGACAGATTTTTTGATAATAATGGCTATCCTTACGATTTAGAACAAACCAGTATATGGGTTACTCCTTTTGTTTGTTTCGGCTATCAGTTTACGCTGTACGAGGTGCTTTATATTGATATTTTTGTGGGGGGTGGCATAAAATTCAACAATGTATCCCGCAGTATTTCCGGAAGCAGCGCCCTTTCTTACTCAGATTATCAGGAAAATCCCAATATCTTCCAGCGGGAGTATAAAGGCATTTTACCCAAAATTGGATTTACTATCGGACTAGGCTTATAGTCTCTTTTTCAGCCATTTCAGATTGCAATTACCACTTATTGGGAGCCCTGCCCCCATAGGTAGTTTCTCACCATCCTGATTATTTCTGCGGGATTCCCGGCCTTTTCTGATTCAGGAAAAATATGCCGCAAGGCCTCTGCTATTTCCATTTCGGGAAAAAACGGCTGAAAATGGTGTACAAATTTTAAAACTTTCAAGCCATCGAACCACCTGTACAAGGCCTTTCTTCTCCCCGGAATGCCGGGAGAAGCCTTCCGGATCTGATGCAGATAAATCCAGGTTTTCTCCTGTTCCAGATAGGCCGCCGACCCGGGATGCCAAGTCAGGAAGGGCTTGAATAAAGCCGGATCTGCTTCTCCTTCAATACAATTTTCCACGCCTCTCAACCAAAAGCCAAGCCCCTTAAATATCTCAGGATGATAGCTTTTGAGTTCTTTTTTATTTTCTCTTTTCCAGTTTTGCTGAAATCTGCCCGTGCCAAAGGGAACCCTTTCGGATATCCGGCAGGAAGGAAAAACCAATGGTCCCGGCAATTCGACTGAGTTGTAATGGGGAAATAATTTGTGCAGAAAATAAAAATCTTCTGCTGCCTTTCGCTGATTCATTCCTCCTGAAAGCGCATAAGGCAGTGCCCTGCAAGCCATAGAAGAACCAACCGTATGTTGAAAAAAAGGGTACCCTGCCCGAAAAAGTCCCATACGGTAATACTCCAGAAACATTTCGTAGAAAACAATGCCCCGGGCAAGGTCCTCATCCGGCCTTTCTGGAAGCAGGTGCGAAAATTCCAGGGTAGCCAGTTCAACTTCGGGCCTTTGGCTGATATCCCGGAGACTCTGAAGATAATGGTCTGCAACCTCGCAATCTGCATCAAGGCAAACCAGAAAAGGATTTCCACCTCTTTCGGCCAGAGACAGCACACAGGCATCCATCCCGATCTTTCGGGCCAGGCCTACCCCTGCATTCCGGTCTTCGAGTTCCCTTGCATCCAGAACCCGCAGGTGAAAAGGAGCAGGACCGGCAGACAGGCGACTAAGGGCCTCCAAATCGGCAGCATTTTGCTTTTTTATTTCCCCCGCATCTTCCCTGCGGTGGTTGATTACAACCAGAATCAGAACCTCAAAACCGGGCTGTACCGGATTGGAGAATAGAGATTTCAGGGTTTTCTGCAAATGGGTTTCTCCATAAGAAGGGATTACAATAGCCAGATCAAAATGGGGAAACAGGCAGTCCTGCGAAAGAGGATGAATAAAAAATCGGTTTATGTAAATCCGGAATGCGTTTTTTGCAGATTCTTCTCTTGCACTCATGGGCTGCAAGATGTTTAAAAAATGAAAGTATCCCTCGATCTTAAAACTGCTTCGCCAAAGGAATGGCTGGAAAAGGTGATGTCTGATTTCCCTGCCTTCCTGTTTGACCATGCCAATTGCGAGCGCAAAGCCTCGGCCATGGCCATGAGCCTTGTGGCCAAATATCCGGACCGTGAAAAAATAATAAAACCCCTGATAGATACAGCGATAGAAGAGCTGGAGCACTTCCGCGATGTGGTGGCCTGGATGGAGAAACTGGGTGTTCCGATGGGCCAGGATATGCAGCCGGATCCCTATGTGAATCAGCTGATTGCCCTGGTGCGCAAGGGGCGCGACGAAGGTTTTATTGACCGCCTTTGCCTGGGCTCCATAATCGAATGCCGGGGAGCTGAGCGGTTCCGAATGGTAGAAGAAGCCCTGACAGAGCCCGAAATCAAGCGTTTTTACAAGATACTCTGGGCCTCTGAGGCCAAGCACGGCAATATTTTTGTGGAAATGGCTTTGGAGTATTTCCCATCGGAAGTGGTGTATGCCCGGCTGGAAGAATTGCTGGAGGCAGAGGCAGAAATTGTAAAAAATTTACCCCTGAAAGCAGCATTGCATTGATAAACAGCAGATACCGCCAATGGGCATTTGCCTTATCGGGCCCGATTTATTAATATTTATGCTTTTCTTCGCACCGCAATAATTCCATGCAGGCACTAAAAGGAAAAAAAATCATTCTGGGCATCTGCGGCGGCATTGCTGCTTATAAGTCGTTGATATTAATTCGCTTGCTGAAAAAAGCCGGTGCAGAAGTGCAGGTTTTGATGACCCCTGCCGCCCGGGATTTTATCGGTGTGCTCACGGCGGCTACCCTCTCCGAAAATCCTGTAGAAACCGAATTGTACGACAGCAAATCGGGCCGCTGGGCCAACCATGTTGAACTCGGTTTATGGGCCGATGCCATGGTGATTGCACCGCTCACTGCAAGCACCCTGGGCAAAATGGCCAATGGCATTGCCGATTCTCTGCTTCTCACTACCTACCTCTCTGCCCGATGCCCGGTGTTCATTGCACCGGCTATGGATCTGGATATGTGGTCGCACCCCTCTACCGCCGAAAATATCGCCAAACTGAAATCCTTTGGAAACCACCTGATTGAACCCGCCACAGGTTCTCTTGCAAGCGGACTAGAAGGAAAGGGCAGAATGGAGGAACCTGAGCAAATTTTTAAAATCCTGGAAAACCATTTTCGCATCAAACAGGATTTCAAAGGCAAAAAAGTCCTCATTACTTTGGGCCCAACCCGGGAAGCAATCGATCCTGTCCGGTTTATTTCCAACCACTCTACCGGCAAAATGGGCCTGGCCATAGCCTGGGAATTGTACCACCGCGGGGCAGAACTCATCCTGATTACAGGCCCGGTTTCAGAAAATCTGTCTTTTCCTCCTTCTGAAAGGCTGAAGGTAAATTCAGCTCAGGAAATGTACGAAGCCTGTATTGCCGGATTCGGAGATGTCTATGGGGCCATCATGACCGCTGCCGTTGCCGACTACCGGCCGGCCTCTGTTGCGGAGCAAAAAATAAAAAAATCAGAGGCTGAAATGGATATCCGGCTGGTGAAAAATCCTGACATTGCCGCAGAACTGGGCCTTCGGAAAAAGCAAGGACAATTTTTAATGGGATTTGCTCTGGAAACAGATAATGAAGAAGCCTATGCCAGATCGAAAATGGACCGCAAAAATCTGGATTTCATTGTATTGAATTCGCTTCAAGACGCAGGAGCCGGTTTTGGATTCGACACCAATAAAATCAAAATCATTGACCGGAAGGGAACCTTGATTAACTTTGAAACCAAAAGCAAAAAAGATGTTGCCAAAGACATTGCGGACCACATCGCCGCTCAAATGGCTGAATAGGGGCTTTTTGTTTCTTTCATTTCTTCTGGTTCACCGGGCGGGGGCCCAGGAACTCAACTGCGATGTGCAAATCAATTCGCAGGGTGTGCAAAGTGTGGACCAGCGGGTAATCAACGAGATGCAGAGGGCCATCCGCGATTTTATGAATCAGCGCCGCTGGACAAACGACAATTTCAAAACCGAGGAAAGAATAAAATGCACCATTTTCCTCACCCTTTCGGGAACAGTCGGCAATTATACCGCCACAGCCCAGATTGTAGCCAACCGGCCCGTATATGGCACAAGCTACGAAACCCGCCTCCTCAATTATCTGGACAAAGACTGGGGCTTCAACTATGTGGAAGGCCAGCCTCTGGACTTTCAGATGGGAAATTTTCAGAACAATCTCACCTCCCTCCTCGCCTACTATGCCTACATCATCCTCGGCCTGGATTATGACTCTTTTTCCAGCCTGGGCGGAAAAATTTATTACAATCTTGCCCAGCAGGTTGGGCAGAATGCCACCCAGGGCGGGCTGAAGGGATGGAACCAGTTTGATGGCACCAACACCCGATATTTTCTTCTGGAAAACATTATGTCTCAGCAATTTGCTGCTTTCCGAGAAGCCTACTATGCCTATTACCGAAAGGGCCTCGACACCTACAACGACAAGCCCGAAGAAGCCCGGGTACATCTTCTGGATATGCTGAAAAAGTTGAAAATTGCCTTCGATCAGCGGCCTCAATCCATTTTTATCAATGCCTTTATGGATATGAAATCAGATGAATTTATCAACATCATGAAGGAAGCCACCAAGCCCGAGCAGAAACAGGAGGCCTTTTCGCTGCTCACGCAGATTGACCCCACCAAAACTGAAAAATATCAGGTCCTAATCAAATAATCAGTGCATGCAGTAAAACCGGATCAGCCGAAAACCCTGTTTTCCTGGTGCCTGTACGATTGGGCCAATTCGGTATTTTCTCTTGTCATTACCTCTACCCTATTCCCTGTCTATTACGGGCTGGCCACTGCATCTCCTGATGGTGCCGGGGAGGTAGATTTTTTTGGATTCAGCGTGCTGGGTTCGGCCTTGTATTCCTTTGCTGTATCGGCCTCCTTTCTTTTGGCCGGGCTGCTCAGTCCTTTTCTCAGTGCTTTGGCCGACCTGGGTGGATACCGGAGAATATTCCTAATGGCATTCTGCCTGCTTGGTTCGGTTTCCAGTGCTCTGCTGTACTTTTTCACTCCCGGAAATACTGAAACAGGTATTCTGCTTTTTGTTCTGGGCAATCTGGGGTTCTCGGGAAGCATCGTGTTTTACAATTCCTTTTTGCCAGAGATTGCCAGCACCGGGAAACTGGAATCGGTGAGCGCCAGAGGTTTTGCATTTGGATATATAGGCTCGGTGGTTTTGCTGATTTTGGTCCTGCTGCCGCTTTTTGTAACCGGCTTTCCGGGATCGGGTGATTTTGCGATGATATGCCGCTACGGCTTTATATGGACAGGCCTTTGGTGGATGGGTTTCGGATTTCTTTCGGTTTCGGGACTTCCAGGCAAGGAGAAAGGGCTAAGGCCAAACCTTTCAATTACCTCGGTACTGAAAAGGATGCAGGTAGCCAAAGAAGAAATACAAACTATAAAAGGCCTTGCACTTTTCCTGACCGGCTTTTTTTTCATGAATACAGGGGTGCAGACGGTGATGTATCTGGCCGCTGTTTTTGGCGATGCAGAATTGCACCTTTCTTCTGAAAAACTCATTGCCACCATCTTGATTCTTCAACTGGTAGCCATTGGAGGGTCCCTGCTTTTTGCCCGGATGTCTCATAAAATCAGACCGGCATCAACTTTGGTATTGGCTGCAGGGCTCTGGGCCCTGATTTGTCTGCTTGCCTATTTTGTAGAAACCGATATCCAGTTTTATGGGCTGGCTGCAATGGTAGGCCTTGTGATGGGTGGCAGTCAATCTATGCTGCGGAGTACTTTTTCGCACTTTATTCCCGGGGCTGAAATCGGGAAATCCGCTCTTTTTGGTTTTTTTGATGTGCTCGAAAAGTTTTCCATTGTACTGGGGACCTTTACCTTCGGCATTATCCATCAGGTCACAGGCAGTATGCGGAGCTCGGCCCTGGCCCTGATTGTATTTTTCATTGCGGGTATGTGGTTGTTTGGCCGGCTGAAGGGAACTGAATCCAAAGGCGGCTACCGGGTCTGACAAACCAAAAAATGCAGCCTCAATGTAACTATTTCCAATGCTATCAGAACCTGCAGTATCAGATTCTGATAGCCGTAAAACCTAGACCCGGATTGCCTTTTCCCAGACCTTATTAAGCAAAGGTGCGGTCCAGAATCATCCCATAGCGATGGGCAAAATTCTGATAACACCAGTTTTTCAATTCCAGAATATCGGCACCTACCAGCCGCGAAACCGCCTTCCGGAGTTCCTTCTCAAAAAGGGCACGGTCAAAACTCACTTTGTTCAGAATCATTTTGAAATACTCAAGCATTGAAGTCATGGCAAAAAATAGTTTTTATTAACAGGGTGTTCGTCTTGTAAAAGTATAAAAACGAGATACCGAAAATCAAGTGTTTTTTTCTTCCACGCTTTAAATGCTGTAATTTGCGGTCGCAAAGGGGTTTCATCAGGAAAAATTCACATTATTTTAATGCGCAGCGGGTTTTATGGAATTCAGGCAAAAAAATTTCAGGTCCTGAGCCTGTTTCTTTTATGGGTCTGTTCTGCGGCCATATCGCTGCAGGCGCAATCCTTTAAAATCAATCTTGGGCCCTCCAAAATTGGATTGAATGAGGTTTATACCATCACCCTCACGGCCCTGAATGCCGAGCCTGACAATTATTCCAACTTCCCGAATATCACGGGATTCAGCAAGGCAGGTACTTCATCGTCATCGTCCATGCGCAGTGTGAACGGACAGGTTACCCACGAAACCAGCATCATCCAGAACTATATGCCGGAGAAAGAAGGCGTTTTCAAGCTGCCCCCTTTCCAGATGAAGGTAAACGGCGCAGTGCTGAAATCTCCCGGTGCAAGCATCACCGTGGGACCACCTGTGGAGCAAAAAAATACCGATCCTTTCGGTGCCAATCCCTTTGCCTACGATCCTTTTGAGGATTTTTTCGGGGGTGCAAGGTCGTCGGAGTTAAAAAACGGCAAAGCCGATGCCATCTTTTCCATCCAAACTGACAAAACCGAAATCTGGGCCGGAGCAGGCATCAATGTTACCATTTCGTTTCTGGTGGCAGAAGAAAATGCAGCAGAACTTGAATTTTACAATCTGGGAGAACAACTGGCCGGGCTCATCAAAAAGACCAAGCCATCCAACTGCTGGGAAGAAAATTTCGGAATTGAAGAAATAGTGCCCCGCAAGCTGAAGGTAGGGAAGAAACACTATACCGAGTATCGTTTTTATCAGGCCACCTGGTATCCTCTGGTGGCCAAAAACTTCAGTATTCCTTCTATGAAATGGGAAATGCTGCAGTTCAAAACGGGTCCCGGCTCAGGATTTTTTGGTTCCGGCAGAAAAGAAGAGATCAAACCTTTTTACTCCAAACCTCTGGAAATCAAAGTAAAGGAATTGCCTCCCCATCCCATGAAGGGCAATATTTCTGTGGGTCAGTTTGCTATGGAGACCAGCCTGGACCGCAAGCAGGCGGGGCTCAATCAGGGTGTGGCCATGGACATAGCCATCAAAGGCGAAGGCAACATCAGCTATATTCCAGAGCCCTCGAAAGAAAAGAGCGAACTATTGGACATCTACCCGCCGAATACCCGGCAAAACATCCGGAGGGCCGGCGGCAAGGTTACCGGTGAAAAGATATTTTCTTATCTGCTTGTGCCCCGCGAAACCGGCCGGATGGAAGTGCAGAAATCTTTTTTCTGGGTGTACTTCAATACTGCCAAAGCCCGCTACGACACCCTCAGACCCGATGGCGTTTTTCGGGTAAAAGAAGGCAAAAAGGCCAGCACCAGGTCATCCGTCAGTTCGGAAGATGCCTTTTTCGGTCTCATAGAAAAGGCAGGAAAATACACGCTGGAAGAAGAAAAAGACGAGCCCAAACTGGGTTTCTGGATCAATTTTTCGCTGGGTTTCATGGCTTTGGTCACCCTGATCGTAAGTTTCTGGAAGCGCTCTTCCTGAAAGGGGGGCCGGTTCACGGTAACTGCAACATCGATAAAATTTTATTCGAATAATTTTTTCTCTAAGGTGCCGGATTTGCAAAATTGCGAATTCGCCTCTGGACTGAGGGCTTAATTGGGTATCCGGCAATCTTTCCTCCTGTAAAAATCCGAATGGGTCATTCTTTGATACAAAGAAAAAGACCAGCCTTTCTTTGAATTGGAATTGGGTAGGTTGAAAAAAATCCGCTTACAAGTACTTACAAGCGCTTACAAGTACTTATAGTCGACTACAAGTGCTTAGCAAGCACCTTGTTGGGGCATGTATCACGCAATATTGCGCCAACAAAAAATAGTACGCAATGCCAGCAGTTATCCTCTCCCATGTAGAATGGAACGGCAAAAGTTTCATTCAGGTAAAGCCGGAGGGCTATGTTCAGGATTTGGACAGAATACTCAAACAAATTCCCGGATGGGGATATCACCGCGAAACCGGCTGGAGGGTGCCCTATTCGGTACAGGCTTATCAGCTTCTGCGCAACAAACTGGACCATCTCGCCCTCAGGGTGAATCCTCAAAAAGTGCAGATAGAAACACGGGTGCAGCATTTGCCCTCCAAACTTGAACTGACGGAGGAAGAAAAAACTGCGGTTTTGAAAATGGTGGAACAATTGAGCTTACAGCGCTACAGCCACAATACCATCCGGACCTACAAACAGCACCTGGAGCAATTTTTTATGGACAATACAAATGCACCCGACCAACTGGATGGTGAGCATGTCCGGTTTTATTTACTCAAAAAAATAAAGGCCAACCAATGGAATGAGGCCAGCCAAAACAGCTTTTTGAATGCCATCCGGTTTTATTTTGAGAAAATTGCCCGCAAAACGCTGGACATTAAAGATATGCGACCCAGGGCCCCCAGAGAATTGCCCAATGTGCTGAGTGAAAATGAAGTGGTGCGCCTCTTTGCCGCAGTAGACAATCTGAAGCACAAAACCATTCTGATGCTGATTTATTCGGCCGGATTGCGCCTTGGCGAACTCCTGAACCTGAGGGTAGATGATTTGCATATGGACACAGGAAAAATATTTATCCATTCGGGTAAGGGAAAAAAAGACCGGTATACTATATTAGCGGCCCAAATGAAAGAAACCCTCGTGGAGTACCTGAGATCGTATAAACCCCGCTATTGGCTGATAGAAGGCCCCTCGGGCGAAACAT
>JBIKMV010000004.1:0-32126 GCA_044359055.1 Catalimonadaceae bacterium | reverse complement strand
TTGCCTTCTACTTTTGGTTCAAAATGCAGAATTTCAAAGGGTTCCAGACCTATGGCTGAAATATCCATCCGGCCATCGGGGTATTTTTTTCTGATTTTTTCCAATCTCAGCAAGGTGCCGTAGCTTTTCAGGCCCTCAAGGAACACGGGTACTCCGAAAGGCTCATCAGTTTCTCCGCATTCTGCGATAAGTTGCCGGTATCTTGGTTCGAAAATATGGAGATTGGCCATTTCTCCGGGAAAAATAACCCAGTTAAGGGGAAACAAACGAACGAAGCCTTTCATTACTTTGCAGCCGAAATGAAAAGCAAAGAGAATACTTTTTTTCTTCTTCCGAAACTATGGAAGGTATGCCGCCTTCTGCCTCTTGTTTTTCTTTTTACGCTGGCCAGGGTTCATGCTCAGGGAGTATCAGTCTGGGATTCGATCTGGTCTGCAGAGCCGGAAAAGATTAAGACAGAAAACAGCAGATTGGCTTTCCGGCCATCCTCCTATTGCATTGAAGATGAATTAAATAAAGTGCTCGATAGTCTGGCAGAGCTCAAGCGGAATGCGCCTCTTATTCCGGGTTTCAGGATTCTACTATATTCGGGTAACGACCGCGAACAAGCCACAAAGGCCAGAGAAAATGCCTACCGGGTTCTGCCAAGGGCAGATGTTTACACTTTGTATCAGGCCCCAACCTTCAAGGTAAAACTGGGAGACTATTTTCAAAAAATTGAGGCTTACCGGGAATTGAGAAAATTGCGTTACGCTTTCCCATATGCTGTTATTATTCAGGAGATTGTGAACATAAAAAATTGAATCTTAAAGAAAAGGCACCATGTATTTGTATAATGTGACTGTGAATGTGGAAGACGACATCCACGATGATTGGCTGGTCTGGATGAGATCCACACATATTCCCGCGGTAATGGAAACGGGTTGTTTTGTAGCCAACCGCATGCTCAAGCTGCTTTCAGAAATTGAAAACAATGGCACCACCTATTCGCTGCAGTATTATTTTAATAAAATGGAAGACTATGTGCGTTATCAGGACAAGTTTTCAAAGAGCCTTCAGGCAGAACATACCGAGCGCTACCGCGATAAATTTGTTGCCTTCCGGACTTTGCTTGAAATTATGGAATAATAAAATATTGAATTACAATGCCTTATTATTTTTTTTGATAAAATTGAACTTAAAGTTTGTCGGAAAAAGCCAAAACACTACTTTTGCAGTCCTTTTTTGAGAAGCTCAAAACTACCGCGGAAAACTCCAAAGCAGGTTTGACACTAAAATTAGGAGCATAGCTCAGCTGATCTAGAGCATCCCGACAAAAGTCGGGAGGGTCAGGTCGGCAGGGTTGGTTTCAAAAAAAGGGGAGCATAGCTCAGCTGGTTCAGAGCATCTGCCTTACAAGCAGAGGGTCAGGGGTTCGAATCCCTTTGCTCCCACAGACTACTAAAGCCGCATTGTGCGGCTTTTTTTATGCCCTTCACCTACATTCTTTTTTCTCAAACCCTTGGCCGCTTTTACATCGGCTCAACAGAATTGCCTCCGGAAGAGCGCTTGAAAATGGCAATAAACAGTTTTAAAAAAGTATGCATTAAAAGATCTTTATCCTTCACAAACTGTCCGGTACACAAGATAACTTCAAACAAAAGCAAGTAAGGTGTGCCTGAAGATGGAATTTGAGTTGATTAGTTTTCCTTTCACATGGAGAGATTGAGCCGGAATTGTAAATGATTCCCCGAAAAAATCGTGGCATCTTATTTACCCTTGATAGTTTGGAAACTGAAATTAAAAATGTGGTTTTATTAAATCACCCGGATTAAATCCAACATTTGAAGGAGAAAAATTAATGATGCAGGGGCAAGGTTCAGAGGTGGAATGGGAGGAAAGTGCCCGTGGCGAAATAGACCAATTGGCAGGCTATCTAGACCGCTTCAGTATGGTGCAGACAAGAGAGGAGCTGGCTGAAATTGCAAGGGAGATTTTTGAAATGAAACTTCCCAGTGAATACACCGGTCTTTATTTCTGGAATGAAAAGGAAAACAGGCTGAAAATGATTGTCGGTACGGGCTTTACCGAAGAGGAAAAGGCTGAGGCCGAGCGAACTGCCATGGACAGACATGTGGGTAAGGTGTATCAGACCGGAAAGCCCATTTGGATAGATGATACCGACTCACCGGATTCTGGATTCTGGATAGATAGCAAACGGAGTTTTCATGTGAGAACCCGTCTCGTGATGCCAGTGATTAGTATTAACCGCACGGTTGGTGTATTTATAATAGCAAGTTCGCGTCCCAATCGATTTACAGATTACGAAAAATCAGTTTTCAGTTTTATCTGTAAAATTGCCGGTTTTGTTTATTTCCGGCTCGCACAATTAGAGAAGAGTGAAGAGCAAAACCGAAAGCTGGCCGATTTGGCACTCATTGCCACCAAGACAAGCAACAATGTAATTATCGCCGACAAGGAAGGGCGGATTGAATGGGTAAATGAAGCTTTTACCCAGCAGACCGGCTATACCCTTGACGAGGCCATAGGCAAAATTCCGGGCCGGCTATTACGAAATACTGAATCATCAGAGGAGCAGCGCAGGGTACTCCGAATGGCTGTTTTATTGGGCCGGCATACAAAAACAGAGGTAACCAATCGAACCAAATCAGGACGACTATATACAAACGAAATCGACATTACCCCCATCCGAAACGAGAAGGGAGAGCTCATCAAATTTATTTCGGTTCAAAAAGATATCACCGAACGGAAGCAATTTGTTGAAGAAATTAATGAGTCTTCAAGGCAGCTCCAGATTGCCAATACCCGGCTGGAAACCATCGCTCGTTTTTCCGGAATAGGCATCTGGGAGTCGGATCTGTCAAATAATACCGGATTTTGGTCTGATAAGGCATTCGATGTTTTTGGGGTACCTCCGACCAAAATAACCAACCAATATCAGTTTTGGAAAGACCTGATTCATCCTGAAGACAAGGTGCGGATTGTGGCAGAAGTTGAGGGTTTGTTTAATTCAACTGAGCCCGTAGTGGAACACAATTACCGGTCTTTGGATAGTGAGGGAAATGTGCGTTATATCCGGGGGCTTACCTATCTGGAAAAAGATAAAAAGGGCAACAATCTTCGTGTGGTTGGTTCGGTGGTCAACATCACCAAGGATGTGCTGGCTGCCGAAATCCTGGCTGCATCTGAGGCAAAATACCGGGAAATTTTTTCCAATAATGTTGCCGGTGTGTTCCGAACCACTCTTGGCGGAAAAATTATCGATGTAAACCGGGCCTTTCTGAATGCCTTTGGTTATGAAAAAGAGGAACTCCTGGAAAAGGGCTTGAAAGTGATATACTTCTCCGAAGAAGAGCGACAAGCCTATCTTGCAGATCTGAAAGAAAAAGGAAGGCTCGAGAACTATTTTCTCCGCACCCGCCACAAGTCCGGCCGCGCTGTTGAACTCCTTGCAAATGTGAGGCTAATCGATACCGGAGGTGAAAATGCGTATCTGGAGGGGACACTTATCGACATAACCGAAATCCGGCAGGCTGAACGAAGAATTAAGTCTTCTGAGGAACTCTTCCGAAGCATTTTTGATACAAGTCTGGCTGGTGTTTTTCTTAAAAACAGTGTAGGGATTCTGGTAGATGGAAATCAGGCTGCCCGTGAAATACTGGGTATAAATTCAGCCTGGGGAGGAAGCGATTCGGAGTTTTCGGCCTTCCTTCAAAACCAGGAAGAATGGCAAAACATGAAAAAAGATCTTCTTGCGGGAAAAAATCCGGGTTCCTTCCGGTTGAAAATACGCTCAAAGGACGGTCTATTGAAGTATGTGCTGCTTACCTGTAATCCGGTGACCCTGGAGCAGTTCGGTAAGTGTCTTCTTTTTACCGTAATCGATGTAACCGAAACCGAAAGACTGAATGAAGAATTGGTTGTTAGCGAGCGGCGATACAGGGACTTGTTTGAAAACAGTCTGGAAATAATTCAAAGTTTTGGTCCCGACGGAAAACTGAATTTTTGCAACAAAAAATGGTTTGAGATCCTAAAGTATTCCCCTGAAGAAGTTCAGAATCTCAATCTATTCGATATAATAAGTCCCAAAGACAAGGAGCATTGCAAGGCGCTTTTCAGGAGGGTTCTGTCAGGTAAATCTGTTCAAAATATTGAAGTTTCATTTGTTGGCAAAGATGGACGTGAAACTGAGCTCAGCGGGAATGTGGTTCCTATTTTCAAGGATGGCAGAATGATTTCCACTCATGCCTTCTTTCGGGATGTTTCAATTGAAAATATGCAGCGGCATCAACTGGATATGCAGCGCAAATTTTACGAAAGGGTTCTCGAAAATCTCCCGGCTGAGATTTCTATTCTGGATGCAGAAATGCGGTATCTGTATTCCAATCCTCTGAGCATCACAGGGGGTCTTCCTAGAGCGGAAGCTTTGGGTAAAACCCTTTTCAACAGAACGCTGGAATTGGGCAGGTCTGAAGACGATGCCCGGAGGCGGCAAGCTTATTTTGAGCAGGCCCACAGAGAAAAGAGAATTATTACTTTTGAGGAAACATTGAAAACCGCAAATGGTTCTTATAAAACCATTTTGCGCCGCTTTTTTCCTGTATTCAAGGAAGACGGAAGGTTGGACCTGATGATCAGCGTTGGTTCTGATATTACCGAACTGGAAGAAAACCGCAAACAACTCACTGAAAACAATGAAGAGCTCAGGAAGCTAAACCACGAACTGGACCGTTTTGTCTATTCAGTATCCCACGACCTCAGGGCTCCTATTGCCTCCATGAAAGCCCTTCTTTCACTCATGTCAGAGAAAGATTCGGAAGAGGAACTGAAGGAAACATACATCTCCATGATGTCCACAGTTGCCGAACGGATGGATAATGTGATTTTTGAAATTCTTGATTACTCACGAAACTCCCGCTTGGATGTAGTTTCAGAAGAAATCGATTTGGAAAAACTTATCCGTTCCGCAGTGGAGACTTACCGTCATTTTTCTGCTCTCACTGTGCATTTTCAATTCGAGTCGTTTCTGAAAAAGCCACTTTATTCTGATAGCCGGCGCCTGCAGTCGGTAATTAACAATCTCATTTCCAATGCAATAAAATACAGTCAAAAAGGTAAAAAAGATATAGAAATCCGTGTTGAACTCCGGGAGAATGGGCATTTTGTAGAAATGAAAGTTTCCGACAACGGGGAGGGAATCCGGGCTGAATTCCTGCCCCGCATATTCGATATGTTTTACAGGGCTTCCAATACCTCAAGCGGGTCGGGTCTTGGCCTTTATATTTGCAGCGAAATCCTGAAAAAAATGAAGGGAAGCATTTCGGTGCAGTCTTCCGAGGGACAGGGCACTGCATTTACCGTCCTTATTCCAAACTTTGCGTTTAACGAATGAAAAATGTTGTTTTGATTGATGATGATGAGGTTACCAATTTTGTTAATACACGATTGGTACTTCAATCTCAATATGTGGACCGGGTTCACTCTATACAATCAGCTGAGGAGGCCATTCAATATTTCGGCGAAATCTATTCCGGAAAAATACCCGCCCCCGATTTGGTTTTGATTGATATAAGAATGCCAATTATCGACGGTTTTGATCTGATGCGGGATATTTTGGACCGCTATCCGGGCTTAGGTGAAAAGTCGCGGTTCTATTTTCTTTCCTCTTCACTCGATCCGAAAGATGAGGCCCGTGCTTCTTCCGTGGCTTTTTGCAGTGGCTTTTTGCGCAAGCCCCTTTCCCGGTCTAATTTGGAAGAAATTCTGAGTTAATCTGAGGTTCCTTTTTTCTTCCGAAATATGAGGGGATTTTGGTTGTTAGGTTATCCTTTTCTGAAGTTTTAGTTCAAGGGGAGTAAACATATCAAAAATTTCTTTGATAGCGGGTACATTCTCCAGCTTGCTTTGTTGATCAGGGCAAGGGCAATTCGGTCTTCAATCGTTTCAAAGGTGGCTTCCCTCGTAAGCAGGTTGGTAAGTTCGCAGGGGAGTTCAAGCCATTTCATCAGGATATGGGACCGGTTTTTTTTGCTCCTTTGGGTCGGCCATTTTTATTGCTGCTTTCCCCGGGCCGGTATTCGCGTTGTTCCTTTTTTATTGCCATATCTTCTGTTAAGCAGATGTTATGGAAGTAGGCTTAGGGTTGTAGCCTTTTTCTCCTTCTAGCCTGGCTCCTGTTGGGTCAGCTAGAGACACATGTGTTCCTGTAAGGTCAGCATATGATAGACCAGCTCTTGTATAAAAGCTCTTTTCAGTTGAGCTTGATACATGTTAGCTTTATTTAGGTCAGCTCTCCCCGGATTAACGAAAGATAGGTTAACTCCAAAAAGATTAGTTTAGTCATGCCCCGGCACCTATTCTGGTTTATTCCTTTACCAGTCTGGCTGCCTGCCCCCCCTATCTCAAAACCAAAACTTTTTACCCCTTACCCTTGTATTATAAATGTCTGACTTTCAATTTACAAGGTTACTACATCCTTTCCCCCCATGCTGCTTCTCCGATGGCAGCCTGATCGGTTTTGAATTCTGAGGTAAAATGGAAGGCAATGGCGGGATACAAATCCTGGATGGCCTTCAGGTTTCTCAGTGTATCGGCCAGATACACGGGCCGGTCTTCTTTGTCGAAAGCAATAAATCGATTTTTCAGGCGGATAAAACCAGCCAATGCTTCCTTGTCTTCTGAGGTGATCCAACAAGCTTTGGAGTAGCCCACCGGCACAAAAGTGGCCGATGCGCCGTACTCATTCAGCAAACGAAACTGGATGACCTCAAACTGCAGGTCGCCCACAGTGCCAATGATTTTTTTGCTGCCTTGTTCCTGAAGAAAAAGTTGTGCTACGCCTTCGTCGGTCAGCTGCCTGATGCCCTTTTCCAGTTGTTTTGATTTAAATGGGTCTTTGTTGATCAGTTCTTTGAATATTTCAGGAGAAAAGCTGGGAATGCCCTGAAAATGAATATTTTCTCCTTCTGTCAGGCTGTCGCCGATTTTGAAATTTCCTGTATCGTAAAGGCCCACTACATCTCCGGGATAGGCTTTGTCTACCACACTTTTTTCATTGGCCATAAACATATTGGGGCTCGAAAACCGTAGTTTTTTGTCCAGCCGGGTGTGCTGATAAAATGTGTTGCGCTCAAAAGTCCCGGATACCACACGGCAAAAGGCAATCCTGTCGCGGTGGTTGGGGTCCAGGTTGGCATGAATTTTAAACACGAAACCGGTAAATTTTTCTTCCTCCGGTTTAACCTCACGCAGGTCGGCCTGCCGGCTTTTCGGGGGAGGCGCTACCCGCACAAAGGTGTCAAGCAATTCTTTCACCCCAAAGTTGTTTACTGCCGAGCCAAAAAATACCGGCGCCAGATAGCCTTCAAGGTATAGGTTTTCATCAAAAGGTTCGTAAACGCCTTCAATCAGCTCCACATCTTCCCGCAGTTTTTGCGCTGCCGGGCCGCCTACTTGTTTTTCCAGTTCCTTGTCGCTGATATCGGGAATGGCCACAATGTCGTCGGCGATTTTGGTTTTGGTGTTGGAGAAAAGCAGCAATTGCTTTTCAAATAAATTGTAAACTCCTTTAAATGAAGCACCTATGCCAATGGGCCAGGTCAATGGCCGGGTGTGAATTTTCAGTTCTTTTTCCACTTCATCCAGCAGGTCGTAGGGGTCTTGTCCCTCCCGGTCCAGTTTGTTGATGAAAATGATGACAGGGGTATTCCGCATGCGGCACACTTCCATCAGTTTCCGGGTTTGTTCTTCCACACCTTTCACGCAGTCGATTACCAAAATCACCGAATCCACGGCCGTGAGGGTCCGGTAGGTATCTTCAGCAAAATCTTTGTGTCCCGGTGTATCTAAGATGTTGATTTTGTATCCTTTATACTCGAAGCCCATCACCGAAGTGGCCACCGAAATGCCCCTTTGCTTTTCTATTTCCATAAAATCGGAAGTAGCGGCTTTGGTGATTTTATTGCTTTTGACCGCCCCCGCTGTTTGAATGGCGCCGCCAAACAGCAGCAGTTTTTCGGTGAGGGTGGTTTTTCCGGCATCGGGATGGCTGATGATGCCAAAGGTCCGCCGCTTTAAAAGTTCTGAATGAAGCATGAAGTCAAATAATAATCTGGTAGCTCCGGGCAGGATGCCGGACCCCGGAATGATGGTCGGGTCTTGATTTTTTCTGCAAGCCGGTGGCAAATTTCGCTTTCCCGCCTTTAAATTCTTCAATTTTCTTGCCTGGAACGTCGTAATATATTGATTTTCAGATAAATAAAATAATTATCCGGTCCGGCCGGCTACAATTCAGGCTCAAAACCTTTCAAACCCGTGGATATGGCTTAGATTTGCCCCTTCCAAGTGTAAAATCATCCATCAGGAAATTAAAAATAAAACAATGGTTAACAATCTATTACAAGGAAAAAGAGGCATCATTACCGGCGCTCTGGATCCCAGTTCCATTGCCTGGCATGTAGCCGAAAAAGTGTATGCACAAGGCGGTCGCTTTGTTCTGACCAATGCCCCTCTTGCCATGAGAATGGGTAAAATCAATGAGCTGGCAGAAGCTTGCCAAACAGAGGTAATTCCGGCCGATGCCACATCGGTGGAAGACCTGGCCCTTTTGTTTTCCCGGGCGCAGGAGGTTTTGGGAGGAAAAATTGATTTTATTCTGCATTCCATCGGAATGAGCACCAATATCAGAAAGGCAAAACCCTATGAGGACCTCAATTATGAGTGGTTCATGAAATCGCTGGATGTTTCGGCTTTGTCATTTCACAAAATGATGCATGTGGCAGATAAAACCGATGCCTTGAATGAAGGAGCCTCCGTTGTGGCACTCAGTTACATCGCTGCCCAGCGTGTTTTTCCAGATTATACCGATATGGCCCAAGCCAAAGCCGTGCTGGAATCAATAGCCAGAAGCTTCGGTCAGGTACTGGGAACCAAAAAGAAAATCCGGGTTAATACCATTTCCCAGTCGCCCACCATGACCACCGCAGGACAGGGCATTGGAGGATTTGATGCTTTCTTTACTTATGCCGATAAAATGAGTCCGCTTGGCAATGCACCGGCCGAGGCTTGTGCCGATTACTGCGTGGCACTGTTTTCCGATCTTACCCGTTGGGTAACCATGCAAAACCTGTTCCATGACGGGGGCTTTTCTTCGGTAGGTATTTCTCAGCCCATTGTAGAAGCTCTGACTCCCAAAGAATAACAAACGAAAATAGACCAAATTATTAAGGCCTGCCCTTCCGTGGCGGGCTTTTTTATTTTCTTTTCCTGACTTGAAAATTTTTAAAGACACAGTTCATTTTTAGTCTCTCCGGATCCTGTTTCAGGTATTTTTTGAGGCAGGGAAAGAATTTTTCTCCTTATTTGGCATGCGATTGCGACCGCTCCCCGACTTCATACATGGCCGAAACCCTTTTGCTGAAAAACATTTCATTCGATACCCTTCCCCCCGGGACGGCCGAGTATTCTGAAATATGGAAGCAAAACCTTTCTTTTAAAAAAGGGGAACAGGTGCTTGTATCGGCACCATCAGGAAAGGGAAAAAGTACTTTCATTGGCTTGCTTTATGGTTTGCGAAGGGATTATCAGGGCGATTATCTGATTGACGAAGAAAACACCAGAACCTTCTCCCTCAGCCGCTGGTCACGGCTCAGATCAGTAGAAATGAGCATTGTTTTTCAGGATTTGAGACTTTTCGGAGATTATACCGGATGGGAAAACCTCGCCATCAAGGGCAAACTCGAAGGCTCTCATTTCGTGAGAGATGAGGTATCAGCCAAAGCGGCAATACTCGGAATCGAGGGCCTTCTCGATAAGAAAACCCAGACCTATTCCTTCGGGGAAAAACAAAGACTGGCCATCCTGAGGGCACTTCTTCAGCCTGCAGATTTTTTTGTGATGGATGAGCCTTTCAGCCACCTGGATGAAACCAATCGGCAGCTCGCTCTGGATATGATTCAAAAGGAGGCCGCCAAAAACCAGTCCGGTCTGATCATTACCAGTCTGGGTTCCGATTACGGCTGGCTGTATGATCGGATTGTGGTCCTCTAAGAAATTCCGGCTCAATCCGGCTTCTGCTTCCATTCTTACTTCAACACATCTCCCATAGCAATAAAAAACCGCGGCACAGGGCACCGCGGCTTTAATCAAATTGAAACTATGGACTAAAAATTTTGGAAAAACCTGATTCAAAAACCTTCAAAAAAGGATTTGAATCCTCTCCCGGTCCGGATTTCCGGCCCGGAAGAAAGATCAACTAATCCACCCTGGGATTGAAATACCGGTTGTTGTCCAGTATTTCATTGTTTTCATTCAGGGTCAATCTCGACATATTTTCATTGCTTGCCGGAACAGGGGCAAAATTTCCCCCTTTCCTTAAGTAAGCAGGCAATTCGTTTTGCTTCAGATATTCAGGGTCGTCGTAATTTGGTCTAGCCATCAGATTACGCATGACTTCAGCACGGTCCAGCCTCTTGGGTCCAGCCTGATTCTGGCGATTTACCATTTCACCCAAATTGTCCAGTGGTCTTTCAACATTTTCAGGTGACTGGTAAATAGCTTGAAAATTTCCGTTCAGGTCCACCACCTGGATTTCCTCTCCCGGTTTCGGAGGGGAAACAGGGTTTTGCGAAGGGAAAGTTTCTGCCGGCCTTTCGCTTGGAAGTTTGGCTTCTACCGGCTGGGCCTGAGGTGGAGTTACAGGCTGATGATACTGTGGCTGTGGCTGGTAGGGATTTGGTCTCGGAGGAACCTGCTGATAGGGATTGTACACCGGAGCAGGCTGCTGCTGCGGGGGATATGGGTTTCCCTGATTTCCGAAATGGGTATCCACACCAGCCCTGTTGTTGTCCAGGATGTGCACATTCTGATCCCGGTGAATCTGTCCGGACTCTTTATGAAAACCGGTAGCTACCACAGTCACTTGAATGGAATCTCCCATTTCAGGGTCCATGGTGGTTCCCCAGATGATATCGGCATCTTCGCCAATCCGCTGCTGGATGAACTCGGTAATCTGGGAAAATTCGTCCATGCTCAGTTCGGGTGCATGACCATAGGTAATGGCCAGCAGCACTTTGGCCGCACCTTCTATTTCGTTGTTGTTCAGCAGGGGCGAAGAAAGGGCTGAGCTCACTGCTTTCAGGGCTCTTTCGTCTCCTTTGGCGGTAGCCGAACCCATCACAGCGGTTCCTGAATTCCTCATTGTGGTTTCAATATCTTTGAAATCCACATTGATGATACCCGGCACCGTAATGATTTCTGAAATGCTTTTGGCCGAAGAGCACAATACAAAATCAGCCTGAGAAAATGCTTGGGTCATGGTCATGTTGGTGAACAGTTCCCTGATTTTGTCATTCATGATTTCAATAACCGTATCGCAATACTGGCGCATTTCCTGAATGCCTTTTTCGGCTGCTGCGTTTTTGCGGGGCCCTTCGAATTTGAATGGCCGGGTTACAATACCGATGGTGAGAATGCCCAGTTCTTTGGCAATACGGGCAATCACGGGTGCGGCTCCTGTGCCTGTGCCACCGCCCATGCCTGCGGTAATGAATACCATCCGGGTGCCGTCGTTCAGCCTTTCCCTGATTTCTTCTTCGCTCAGTATGGCAGCTTCACGGCCATTTTCCGGAATAGAGCCTGCGCCAAGGCCGCCCAGCAGTGCAGTTCCCAGCTGAATCTGATTTTCTACTTTGCTGGTTCTCAGGGCTTGTGCATCGGTGTTGCACACTATGAATTCAACTCCTTCGATGCCTTGATTGTGCATGTAGTTAACGGCATTACTTCCGCCGCCGCCTACGCCTACCACCTTTATGATGGATTTTTTTGAAACCCCTGCATGGGGCATTTCAAAGTAAAAGTTTCTTTCCTGGTCCATGGTAATAATGGTTTAATGGGGGGTAAATTTTTCTTTTAATTTTTTGAATTTGAATTGTTTAATAATCGTTGGATTTCAGGTCGTCCATCAGCATTTCCTTTGTTTTTGTGAAAATATTTGAAATCAAATCTGCTGTGGATCTTTTTCTTTCCGGAGCTGCAGGCTGGGAACCTGATTGCGGAGAGGTCCTTACCATATTGTACTGATTTTGACGCTCATCCACACTCTTGAACCCTGCCATGATCAAACCGATTGCCGTAGAAAACATGGGGTTTTTCATGGCTTCGATTTTGCTTTTGCCCAAATGCTCTGTCGGGAAGCCAAGGCGGCAATCCATTCCTGTGCGCATCTCAAACAGTTCTTTCAGTGCATGAAGCTGGGCTCCTCCACCTGTGAGTACGACACCCTGTGTCATTTTTTCATGGTATTTGGATGCCACAATTTCAGAAAACACAATGTCTATGATTTCTTCCATTCTGGATTCAATGATGAAGGCCAGGTTCTGAACCGAAATTTCCTTTGCAGGTCTGTTTTTGAGTCCGGGTATCGAAACCACCTGGGACTTCTGTGCCTGGGAGGCCATGGCGCAGCCAAACTTAATTTTTAGCTTTTCGGCATCCTGGGTGAGGAGCATGCAGCCGGTTTTGATGTCGTTGGTCACAATGGATCCTCCAAAAGGAATCACAGCCGTATGCCGGATGATGCCTTCATAGAATATGGCAATATCGGTGGTGCCGCCTCCGATGTCCACCAGCACCACGCCGGCTTCTTTTTCTTCCGGCATCAGAACTGACATGGCACTGGCAATGGGCTCGAGCACGATGTTTTCAATTTCCAGATTGGCTTTGTGAACCGAACGGATGATATTGCTCACAGCATCGGTTCTGGCGGCAATGACATGAAAATCGGCTTCCAGCCTGGAGCCAACCATGCCTACCGGCTCTTTTATGCCATCCTGATTGTCTACCAGATAGTCCTGAGGCATCACATGGATAATCTGTACCCCCGGAGGCATCACCAGTTTATACATATCCTGAGTCAGGCGCTCAATATCCTGAACCGATATGGTTTCATCCGGATTGTCGCGGATGGTACTACCCTTGTGGGTATAGCTTTTGATGTACTGCCCGGCAATGCCCACATTCACCACCCTGATGTTTACTCCGGATTGCGTCGAAGCATCTTCTACAGCCTTTTTAATGGCTATGGTGGTTTTTTCAATGTTTGTTATCAGGCCCCGGGTAACCCCCTCCGAGTTACATTTTCCCATGCCAAGGATTTCCAGGCGCCCGTGTTCATTCATCTTTCCCACCAGGCAGCAAACCTTGGTGGTGCCGATGTCGAGTGCTGCGACGATTTTGTCTTTGTCCATAATGATGTTTAAAGGTTTTTTTGGCAAACGATTTGATTTTTAAATTTTACTGAAATGCGCTTGTAAGCCGACCAGCCCTTCACCGGAACTATCCGGTTGTAATAGGCCTGCAACTTTTCAAACTTGGCTTTGAAATTTTCGGCTGAACCGAATTCGATGACATGCTGACCTACTTGTGGAATCATTTCTATTTCCCCTTTCTGGTCGATATACAAATGCGTGATCTGGGCTTTCCAGAATGGATTTTTATTGATGTAGGCAATCAGGTTTACCAGTTCCTTTCCGGCTGAATCCGTTACCTGATTTCCTTTCATCCAAAGCCGCACTCCCGGTCCGTCGAGTGTGATTACCTTGGCTGCATATTTTTCTGATGTGGGAAGAATCTCGCCCTCCGAGCCCAGGTATCTGTCCATATCCGAGCCTCCCTCCGAAATCCGGGCTATTGGTTTTACCAGTGACACATTCACTTGCAGATTTCCTGAAAGATCGTGCACCACCTGTGCTTTTTTTACGAAATCAATTTGCTCAATTTTCCGCTCCAACCGGTTGAGGGAAATGCTGTCGAGCCAGCGCATATACACCAGATTGTTTTTTCCTACGGTTATTGAAGCCCTGATTTGCTCCTCATCTACAAAGTGGTTTTCGGCTTCATTTTCGATGTCGATTTTTACCTCGTTCACCACTTTGTGGTTTTGCCTTTTGGCAGCAAAACCCCAGAGAAATCCCGCAGCGAGAATCAGAAGCAGGGTTTTTCCGGCCCGGATTCCGTTCTCCTGCTTCAGCAGTTGCTCCATGATGTTCCTGACCTGTTTTTTCATGAGGCAAAGGATTTAAGTCGTGAAACAAACGCTTCTTTCATGGGCGCAACCAGCCGGTCTATATCTCCGGCGCCCAGCATGGCTACTACCTGGCAATCAGAAGCCAAAACACTGTTTATCAGCTTGTCTGCTGACACAATTTCTTTTTCGCTCAGATCCACTCTGTCCAGAATCATGCGGGAACTCACACCTGAAACAGGCAATTCTCTTGCAGGATAAATATCCAGCAGCCAAAGCTTATCAGCCTGATTGAGGGCATGGCTGAACTCCAGCGCAAAGTCCCGTGTACGGCTGAACAGATGCGGCTGAAACACAAGCCCCAGTTTCTTATCCGGATACAGTACCCTGAGTGACCGGATGGTGGCATCAATTTCTGAGGGATGATGGGCATAATCGTCTAGCAGCACCACTGTCTCGTCTTCATACACCTTTTCAAATCTTCTTTTTACCCCTTTGAAACCGGGCAAAATCTGCCGGAGGGTCTCGAAAGAAACACCCAGTTTATGGGCTACAGCCAGAGCCGCAACCGCATTGTCGAGGTTATGAAATCCCGGCATATTCAGCCTGAAACGGCCATGGCTGATCAGATCTTCTTTGAGTTCAAACTCGAAACCAAATCCGGATGCCTGTACCTGTTCTGCCCGGATATCTCCTTCCGAGGTGCCATAGGTTTTTACCCTGACTCCTGTGCGGGTTTCATACAGCAGCCTTACTTTTTCATGAATAAAAAGACTTCCTTCCCTCTTTATCTGGGCTACAAAATCAGCATAGGCCTTTTTCAGGGTTTCGCTGTTTCCATAGATGTCGAGGTGGTCTGCATCAACGCTGGTTACCACCGCAATATCGGGGTGAAGGGTAAGGAAAGATCGGTCAAATTCGTCGGCTTCCACCACCATGATGGTTTCGGTAAGCGGCTTGTCGCCCGGGATGAAATTGGTTCCGTAATTGGCTGATATTCCCCCAAGAAATGCTGTGCATGGAAGGCCTGCTTCTTTCAGCAAGTAGGCAACCATGGAAGATGTGGTGGTTTTGCCATGCGTTCCGGCTACTCCCACGGTAAAGCAGCCCTGAGAAATCAATCCCAGAACCTGACTGCGCTTCATGATTTCGTAGCCCGATTCCCTGAAGTATTGCCACTCAGTATGGTCTTTGGGAATGGCAGGGGTCAGCACCACGAGCGTTTTTTCCTTTTCGTCTTTAATAAATGAAGGAATGGCACTGAGGCTGTCTTCAAAATGAATGGCAATGCCTTCTTTTTCCAGGCCGGCCGTGATGGATCCGGGGGTCTTGTCGTACCCCAATACGATGAAACTATTTTTATGGAACCATCGGGCCAGAGCACTCATACCAATCCCCCCAATGCCCAGAAAATAGACATTTTTGAATTGACGGAGTTCGGATTGGTTTTGGGGGCTCATGCGGCGGCGATTTGAAAAATATGGTTGACGATTTTTTCGGTGGCTTGCGGTTTTGCCAGTTTGTGGGCGTTCATGGCCAGCATATCCAGGGTTCCGGACTCCTGCATCAGGCTTTTTACCTTTTCATCCAGCCCGGCTTCTGCCCCGGAATCCGGAATCATGATGGCGGCTTCTTCCTTTACCAGAGAAAGGGCATTTTTGGTTTGATGATCTTCGGCTACATTGGGGCTGGGTATCAGAATGCTGGCTTTGCCGCAAACACAGATTTCGGCCACACTCAGAGCACCTGCCCTGCTCACCACCAAGTCAGCGGCGGCATAGGCTTCTGCCATATCCCTGATAAAGGGCATGGTAATAAAGCCGGGGTAATAATCGTTTGCCAGAAGGGCTTTTGCTTTCTCTGCAAAGCTGTTTCCGGTTTGCCAAATCAACTGAAAACCAGCATTTTTCCAGGACTGCAGCGAAGCGGCCACTGCCTGATTGATGGTCCTTGCTCCGAGGCTTCCGCCCATCACAAGCAAGGTTGGCTTGCCGGGCTGCAGGCCGAAATGAACCAATGCATCAAACTGACTGATGTGGTTCTGCGTGAGGTCGGGCCGTACCGGATTTCCGGTCAGGCTGATTTTCTTATCAGAAAAAAAGCGGTTCATTCCCGGGAAAGCTACACATATCGATTTGGCTCTTTTGGAAAGCAGCTTATTGGTAAGCCCTGCAAATGAATTTTGTTCCTGAATCAGATAGGGCACATTCAAAACCATAGCTGCCAGTAAAAGAGGAAAAGAAGCATATCCACCTACGCCAATGATTACATCCGGTCTGAATTTTCTCACCAGACCTACCGCCTGCTGCACGCTGCTGAAAACCTTCAGAGGAAGGCTCAGATTATCCAGACTCAGGCTGCGTTGCAGTCCGGCAATCGGCAGACCCACAATGTCGTACCCCGCTTCGGGAACTTTGGTCATTTCCATTCTTCCCCTTGCCCCTACAAACAGGAGTTCTGCATCAGGCATTCTTTTCCTGATTTCATGGGCTATGGCTAGTGCAGGGAAGATGTGCCCTCCGGTTCCTCCTCCGCCGATCATGACTTTAAGCAACTTGTTTTTCACGCATGAAATTGCCTTTGGGTGGAACACGGTTTTTGGAAACGGAAAGCGATGGCGAAACATCACCCCGGCTGACCGAAAGAATAATGCCGAAAGAAATACCTGTGAACAATAGCGATGTACCGCCCATAGAAACCAAAGGCAGGGGCTGACCGGTTACCGGAACCAAACCCACGGCTACTGCCATGTTGAGCATGGCCTGAATGGCCAGCATAAAACTCAAACCCGCCGAAAGTAGGCCCCCGAAGGCATTGCTGCTTTTGGACACCGCCAGCATACCCCGGTAGAGCAAGACCAGATAAAAAAACAGGGTAAACAGCCCGCCGGCCATCCCGTATTCCTCAATAATGACAGCAAAAATGAAATCCGAATAGGGGTGCGGAAGAAAGTTTTTCTGATGGCTCTTTCCCATTCCCTGTCCCAAAATTCCCCCGTTGGCTATGGCGGCAAAGGATTGTTCGGTTTGGTAATCGAGTTTGCTTCGGTCCAAAAATCTCTCTATCCTGGCCAAACCGGTTTCAAACCGATCCCCTAAAACCATGGCAACTGAACCTGCCAAAATTCCAACTGCCAACAGCATGCCCAGAAATTTTACTGGTACCCGGCCGAAATACATCAGCAACATGCAGGTAACCAGCAGCATGGCGGCAGTAGAAATATTGGAGAGTGCAATCAGGCCGCAGATGATGCCGGTCCAGATCAGAATGGGGAGAATGGCTTCTTTCATGCCGGCAGAAGAGATTTTGGACTGCCGTTTGGCCAGCATGGCTGCTATACTCGAAATCAGGGCCAGCTTGGCCAGATCAGAAGGCTGAAACTGCTGATTGATGAACGGAATGACAATCCAGCGCTTTGATTCATTGATGTTGGGACCAAAGAAATAGGCAAACAATATCAGGGGAATGGATATCAGCAGGCCCATCTTGGCGAGGCCTGAGTAATACCTGTAGTCCAGTTTGTGGGCATAGTACATGCCCGTCATGCCCAGAGCCACCAGGAAAGTATGCTTCAAAAGGTACCGCTCTGTGCTTTCCATATACCGGTAGGCGAGGGTGCCGGAGGCCGAATACACCGCCAGAATGCTCAAAAGCGACAATCCGACCACCACAAGCCAGATAATCGGATCACCCTTGAGGTTTTCCTTCATCCATTTATTGAATAATTCTGATTTGGTCATGATTCAGAGGTACTTTGGATGGATGAAAATTGGTTTTTAAACTCTTGTACCGCCAGCCGGAACTGGTTGCCGCGGTCTTCATAATTGCGAAAAAGGTCGAAACTGGCGCAGGCGGGCGAAAGCAAAACGGTCGTTCCGGGCTTCGACAAGCGCATGGCCATTTCTATCGTTTCTTTCAGGGAGGTGCTCTCCAAAACAGTTCCGGTTATTCCCCTGAAGTGGCTTTTCAGTTTTTCATTGTCTTTGCCCAGACAAATCAGGGCTGATACTTTTTCTTTCACTGCTGCATCCAGCTCGCTGTATTCATTGCCTTTGTCTATGCCTCCTGCTATCCATACTATGGGTCCGGAAAAGGCTGAAAAAGCATATTTCACCGAATCCACATTGGTGGCTTTGGAGTCGTTCACAAACACAACGCCATCAATGTTTCCCACTGTTTCGCAGCGGTGAGGTGCGTTCACAAAATCACGAATACCGTCCTTAATTTTTTCAGGGCTCCCTCCTGCAAGGCTTACCGCCGCTATTGCCATCATGGCATTCAGGAGATTGTGTTCGCCCTTCAGGGGTATGCTGTGTGCAGGAATAGAAAAAGAGGTCCCGGTGTGGTTGAATACCAGGGAGCCTTTCGCCATAAAAATTTCCTGATTGCCATCCAGTTGCAAGCCCACCGGTACCAGTTCCGGACCCTGCCTGAGGTGACGGATTTTTTCTGATACCACGGGGTCAAAAACATGGTAAATCAGTTTATGCCCGGCACCCATATTTTGGGCAATCCTGAACTTGGAATTGATGTAGTTGTCAAACTTATATTCATACCGGTCCAGGTGGTCGGGTGTGATGTTGGTAAGAATTCCGATATCGGCCCTGAAACTGACCATTCCATCCAGCTGAAAGGAACTCACTTCCAGCACATACCAGTCAAAATTTTTTGAAGCCACCTGCCTTGCCAGGCTTTTTCCCACATTTCCGGCCAGACCGGTGCGAAAACCGCACTTTTGCATCAGGTGATAGGTCAGCAGGGTGGTTGTGGTTTTTCCGTTGCTTCCGGTAATGGCAATATATTTCGCCTTGCTGTAGCGGAAAGCAAATTCCAGTTCATCTATCACCGGAATGCCCTTTTTCAGGGCTGCCTCTACCACCGGTACCGTTGGAGGAATACCAGGCGATTTGATAATTTCCCGGGCGGCCAGAATAATGTTTTCGGTATGGCCGTTTTCTTCGTAAGGAATCCCGGCGGCCTCCAATTCAGCCTTGTAACTGCCGTCAATCGACCCGTGGTCGGATACAAAAACAGACAATCCCTTTGCTTTCGCAAGGAGTGCTGCTCCTGTTCCGCTTTCGCCTGCGCCCAATATGACGATTTCCGGGGTCATGCTCTTTTTTTATCTCAGTTTTAATGTTCCAAGGGTAATGGCGGCCAGCATCAGTCCTACAATCCAGAATCGGGTTACGATTTTGGGTTCGGCATAGCCTGACTTTTGATAATGATGATGAAGGGGAGACATTTTGAAAATGCGTCTTCCTTCGCCGAATTTCTTTTTGGTGTATTTAAAATACGAAACCTGAATCATCACAGATAGATTTTCTATCAGAAAGATTCCGCACAAAATGGGAATCAGCAATTCTTTGCGGATGGAAAGGGAAAGGGTGGCAATGATTCCCCCGATGCAAAGGCTGCCGGTATCGCCCATAAAAACCTGGGCGGGATAGGTGTTGTACCAGAGAAATCCCACGCATGCCCCAACGAATGCTGCACAAAAAATCACCAGTTCCCCGGAGTTGGGTATGTACATGATGTTGAGGTATTCCGAGAAAACGGTGTTGCCCGATACATAGGCCATAATGCCAAGCGTAAAGGCAATGATGGCCGAGGTGCCTGCTGCCAGTCCGTCAATGCCGTCGGTAATATTCGCACCGTTGGATACGGCCGTGATCACAAAAATTACAATCAGCACATACACCAGCCAGGTGAAATCATAGCCACCTATTTTTCCGAAACGACTGTAATCCAGCTCGTTGTCCTTGAAAAATGGAATGGTGGTAACGGCCGATTTGATGTCTTTGTAGCCAAAGGAAAGGTTGGCTTCATTGTCCAGTCTTTGGGCAAAGCTTTCGCCTGAGTTCAGCTTTACCTCAATGTTCTGGCTTTCAAATTCCCTCACTTTTACATCCTTGTGGAAATACAGGGTGAGGCCTACGATGAGGCCTATGCTGATCTGACCTATGACCTTTGAGGTTCCCTTCAGGCCTTCCTTGTTTTTAAGGAATACTTTGATGTAATCATCCAGGAAGCCCACAAATCCAAGCCAGACGGTGGTAATCAGCATCAGGATGATGTAGATGTTTTGCAGCTTGGCCAGCAGCAGGGTAGGTATGAGGATGGAGGCAATGATGATCAGTCCGCCCATGGTGGGGGTTCCCTGCTTGGCTTTTTCGCCCTCCAGGCCCAGGTCACGGATGGTTTCGCCAACTTGCTTGTACCGGAGATAGCCGATGAGCCGCTTGCCAAACACAATAGAAATGATAAGCGAAATGATGACAGCAGTAACCGCTCTGAAAGAGATGTACCGGAAGACCCCGGTGCCGGGGATGTCCATAATCTGATCGAGGTATTGGAAGAGATAGTACAGCATCAGTTCAAAACAGGTTTTTGGGTGAGCAATACTTTTTCCTTGTCATCAAAGGGATATTTCACCCCATTGATTTCCTGATAGGTTTCATGGCCTTTTCCGGCTATCAGCACCACATCCTGAGGACCTGCCATTTTTATGGCTTCCTGTATGGCGGCTTCCCTGTCTTCGATGATGGCCGTCATTCGGCGGGAAGAGAAAGGAACCCCGTCCATCATTTCTCTGATGATAGTACCGGGGTCCTCGAAACGGGGGTTATCTGATGTGAGAATGACCTGCTGACTGAATTTACAGGCCGCCTGTGCCATGATGGGTCGTTTGGTTTTGTCACGGTTTCCGCCGCATCCCACCACGGTGATGATGCGCTCGCCCGGAATCTGCATGGATTTGATGGTTTTCAGGACATTGATAAGGGCATCGGGTGTGTGGGCATAATCTACAATGGCTACCCCTCCGGACCCCAGAGGTATCCGCTCAAACCTGCCCC
The DNA here is from genome assembly GCA_044359055.1 of Catalimonadaceae bacterium. Lineage (GTDB taxonomy): Bacteria > Bacteroidota > Bacteroidia > Cytophagales > Flexibacteraceae > CAMDMI01. Next base: position 11,249 of record JBIKMV010000004.1, on the reverse strand, counting down.
GGACCGGATTCAGAGAAGATAGGGCCAGCAGCACTTCGTCTTCTTTTTCTCCCAGCAATACGGCTGTGCCGAAAACTGCGGTCAGATTATAGGCATTGAAATCGCCTACCAGCCGGAACCATACTTCTTTGCCGTTGATTTCCATTTGGAGGCCCTGCAGGGTATTGGATATCACCCTGCCTCTGAAGTTCGCTCCGGTTTGGAGGGAATATGTCCTGATTTTGGATGCCGTATTCTGCACCATAATCCTAGCCCGCTTGTCATCGGCATTCACCAGGCTGAAAGCCGATTCGGGCAGGCCGTCAAACAACATTTTCTTGGCAGCGATATAGTGGTCGTAGGTGCCGTGATAGTCCAGATGGTCGTGGCTTAGATTGGTAAACACTGCCCCCTGAAATTGCAATCCGGCTATCCGACGCTGATGGATGGCATGCGATGAGGCTTCCATAAAGGCATGGCTGCAGCCGGCCTTTACCATATCCGCCAACAGGGCATTGAGGGCTATGGCATCGGGTGTGGTATGGGTAGAGGGAATAACCTCCTCATTGATTTTGTTTTCTACGGTAGACAAAAGACCCGTACGATAGCCCAGTTCCAAAAAAAGTGCATGCAGCAGGGTAGCAACCGTGGTTTTTCCGTTGGTACCGGTAACTGCGGTCAGCTTCAGTTTGCGGGAAGGATGTTCGTACCAGCTGCAGGCAATCAGGGCCAGCGCTTCTGCTGAGTCCTTTACCTGAATGGCTGCCACTTGCCCGGGAATGGCAACCGGTTTTTGAAACACTACGGCTGCTGCCCCCGCCGCAATGGCCTTGTCAATAAAATCGTGGCCGTCGGTCTGGGTGCCTGATACAGCTACAAAAAGGAAGCCTGGCTGTACCAATCTGGAGTCGAGGGCAATGCCGGTAATGGCGGGATTTTCCGGACCGGAAACCCTCACAAAGGCAATGTTGCTCAATATGTTGACCAGTTCTTTCATCCCAGATTTATCAAAACAAGTCCACCTTTTCCCATTTGGCTGTTGGCTTTGGGTGTTTGAGAAATGACCTTTCCCCTCCCCACCGTGCGTGCCCGGTAGCCAAAATTTTCAATCAGATACAGGGCATCGCGGAGCGACATGCCCGACAAGTCGGGTACCTTTCCGTTTTCGGTGCGGTTGTTTTTCCAGTACAGAGCCTTATTGTTTGCCTGACATTTTACCCACTCTGATTTTACCGAATCTTTTTCGCTATCAAAATTACTGATATTCAGTTTGTTGCATATTTCATGCAGCTCTTCATATTTTCCTGATCCGATACTGGGCACATCCGGTGCAGCTTCTTTCTCCACCAGAATTTTGTGCATTTCCACATCGTTGGCGTAGATTTTATCGGCAATGTCTTTGAAAACAGGTGCAGCGGCATCGCCGGCCATCAGCCCGAACTTGGGACTGTCGATGATGACAATGGCGGAATATTTGGGTGCATCGGATGGAAAAAAGCCGACGAAAGAGGTATAATAGGCATTTTTTACCCAGTGGTTCTTTTCAAATTTATGCGCTGTTCCTGTTTTTCCGGCTATGCGGTAATGGGGTGATTTGATTTTTCGGCCCGTTCCGGATGGATGCTCCACCACGGCTTCCATCATTTGCCTTATTTTATTGAGGCTTTCATCAGAAGCGATTTTTTCCCTGATTACCCTGGATTCAAATGATTTTATGAGCTTATCATTGGATTTGATTTCACTCACAATGATGGGCTGCATCATTTTACCACCATTGGCTACAGCATTATAGAAGGTAAGGGTCTGGAGCGGAGTGATTTCGGCTTCATATCCGAAAGACATTTTGGCCAGGGCTGCGTCATTCCAGTGTTTCTTATCATCCGGGTTTCTGAAAAATGGATTGGGCGCTCCCTGAATCTGAAAGTTCAGGTTTTCGGCCAGACCAAAATTGGTAATGTGGTTCAGGAATTTCCTTGGCTGATCCCGGTAGGCCTTCAGAATCAGTTTGGCCACAGCAACATTCGAGCTTTTTGCAAAAGCATCTTTTACCGAAAGCCGTCCGTAGGCATGATTTTTGGCCTCTTCTATAACCTGCTTGCTTACCACAAGCCGGCCGTTTCCGGTATTGATGGTGTCGTCCAGATCAATTTTTCCGTCTTCCAGAAGGGCAAGATAGGTGGCCATTTTAAAGGTAGATCCCGGATAGTGTTTTCGGGCTACTGCGTAATTGAAATCTTCCTGAAAACCGGTGCCGACACGGCCCAGATTGGCCATCGCTTTGATTTTTCCGGTTTTTACTTCCATCACCACTACGCATCCGAACTTCGCATCGTATTCTATCAGAGCATTTTTCAGGGAAGCTTCGGCCACATCCTGAATGTTGACATCGAGGGTGGTGAAAATATCATAACCGTCGGTGGGCCGAATTTCGGTTCCGTCGAAAATGGGTCTGGAAATGCCGCCGGGTAGTCGCTGATAAGTGGCCTGCCCGTTGGTACCGGATAGCATAGTATTGAAACTGGCCTCAAGTCCCACCCCGAAGTCGTCTTCGTTAAAGAAGCCCACGGTTCTGAATGCCAGCTCTTTAAACGGATGGAAGCGCTTGTAAATTTTTTCAAAAATCACACCGCCCCGGTTTTTTCCTTCCCTGAAAATGGGCCACTTCATCATTTCCTGCTGATCGCGGTAAGTCAGTGAGAAGCCCCTGCTCAGGTACATGAAATGCTTGTTTTGCTTTTTGGCATCCATCAGCAGATGCTTGTAATAAGAAGCAGGGTAGTTGCCGAATTTTCGGGAAAGCAGTAGCGATAGTGAATCAACTCCCTTCCTGAAAATGGTATCCAGTTTTTTGTTTTCTGCCTTATTCGATACCGAAGGATCAAAACCCAGGCGGTACAAGGGCAAAGAGGTGGCCAGCAGGGAACCATCGGTGGCATAAATATTGCCCCGGGTAGCCTTAATTTCCTTTTTTGAAAAAGAGCTGAGTTTGGTTTTCCAATATTCTCCATCCACAAACTGAATATGGAAAATGCGGTATGCTATGGCAATGGCGAAAACCATTACCACCAGAAATACCACTCTTACCCTAATCAGTATGGATCTTTTTACATTCATTCGGGAATGACTTTCAGCTGCTTTCTGACTATTTTGTGAGTTCTTCTATTTTCTGAGGCGGCTCTTCGCTTTCCTTCAGTCCGAGAGGTTCCACCATGGTGGCCACTTCCGACTGCTTGCTCTTGTACATAAGCTCAGCCTTTTGGGTGGTGTAGTTCACCCGCAGGTCTTCCAGCAGAAGCTTGGCCTTATTGAGTTTCTGAAGGGTGCGGTTGCTCTGATGGCTGAGACCGATGTAGAGCAGGCAGAGAAAAAAGCAAAAAGCTATTTTAGGCAGATGCTGTGCTGGTATTCCATCCCTGAACAGGGTTTCGAGCCGAATGCTTCCCTCAAGCCAGGAAAATAGATTTGGCGAGGTTGTGCCTTTGTCCAATACAGAGTCGGATGGCACCTTGAATGTGTTGTTTGCCATGGGCATGTTTCAATATGTATTATCACAACCTGATCCTGAACTCCCTCCGGATTGGAACAGAAGGAGGAGAGACCCGGTTTTTATCTTGGTCCGGTTCGTTCGGCAATTCTCAGCCTTGCACTTCGGGCCCGGGGATTGGCGGCAATTTCTTCCGCACTTGCCTCCAGGGGCTTTCTGGTTACAGGCTCAAATGGCCGTATTATGTTTCCATACAGGTCTTTTTGGAGGACTCCCTCCATATTTCCTGTCTGGATAAAGTGCTTCACCATCCGATCTTCCAGAGAGTGATAGCTGATGATTACCAGCCTTCCCCCCGGCTTCAGCAATTCAGAACACTGCTTCAGGAGGTTTTCGAGAACCAGCATTTCCTGGTTTACCTCTATCCGCAAAGCCTGAAACACCTGCGCCAGGTATTTGAATTCCTTTCCTTTCGGCGCAAGTGGATAAGCCACTTTTTTCAAATCCTCAGTTGTACTGATGGTATGCTTCGATCTGGCTGCCACAATGGCCCGGGCCAGACTTTTTGCATTTTTCAGTTCGCCGTACATGCCCAGAATGCGGTGTAGGCCGGCTTCCGTTTGGTTGTTTACCACATCGGCCGCCGATTGCTCAGCCGAGGTGTTCATCCGCATGTCCAGTGGACCGTTCCACCGGGTACTGAACCCTCGCCCGGGTTCGTCTATCTGGTGTGATGAAATCCCCAGATCGGCCAAAAGGCCATCTACCGGACCCTGCCGGTAGAGTTTCATGTATTGGTTGACAAATTGAAAGTTGGCTTTTGTAAAGACCAGATTTTCATGGGTTTGCACTTGTTTCTGTGCATCCTCATCCTGGTCGAAGGCATACAGTTTGCCGCCCTTCAACCGGCTTAAGATGGCATTGCTGTGCCCTCCGCCGCCGTAGGTAACATCTATGTAGATGCCGCCCGGTTTTATATTCAAACCCTCCAGAGATTCTTCCAACATGACCGGATTGTGGTACATGCAGAAAAATCAGGGGGATAAAGGCTGATCGAGAAAAGCTTCGGCAAGTGCCTCCAGCGATTCCCTGTCGTTCAATGGCGTAAGGGTCTTCATGAAGGTTTCCTTATTCCATATCTCAATTTTGTTGCTCATACCGAAAAGCAGCACATCGCTTCCGAGGCCGGCGTAGTCGGTCTGAAACTTATTCAGCGAAAAACGGCCCTGTGCATCTAGGGTCTGCTCCTCCATGCCGAAGGTCATATCCCGGAAAAGCTGCTGCTTCTGGCTGTTGTAATTTCCTGACTCCCGGAACCGCTTCTGGATGGCAGCCCATTCCTGCGCTGTGAGAATGTTCAGGCATTTTTTAAAGCCCAGCTGAAGCACAATTTTGAGTTCCGTGCCATTGGGCATCATGCTTTTCAGCTTGGACGGAAGCAGTATCCGGCCCTTGGGGTCCATCTTGCATTCGTATGTACCTGAAAACATGATTTTTAAACTTTAAAATCAATGCCCGCCCGAAGACAGTCATTACAAGGGGCCAAATGTAGTTAAGGGAATTTTAATTTTCTCCATTTTTCTCCAAAAAATCCCTAAATCTACCACTTTCCCCCACTTGTTCCCCTGATAACACAAAGTATAACCCCCGTCTTCCTGGAAATTTTTTTTTGATTTTTTCTCTCCAAACTGGTTTAACATTTGATAACCAATACATAATGAGACGATTAGAGCGGGGATTTTTCTTCCAGGTTTTGATTTTTTCTCCCCATGCAGCCCTTGTATTTTTTGCAGTGGGTGGAGGTAAATCTGTTTTACTTTGCAGGACCATGCAGAAGTTCCGGTAATCCGAACCAAACCCCACTTCGGCCTCCCGGCACTGCTGCCCGCTACACTGCCCTGCATGAAACGAAGCCTGATCTTCGGCCTTTTGGCCTTTTTGCTGCTGTATGCCCTGAGTTATGGCCTGTACCTCCGGCTTTCAAGCAGCCTCTCGGTGAATGCAGAAAAAGAAAGAAACTTCAAAGCACTTTTTCCCCGGGCCCGCCTATGGTTTATGGGCGATTCCCACCCGCTTCAGGCGGTGCTGGCCGATTCCATTCCCGGCGCATTCAACTGGGCATCTTCGTCCGAGAGCTATGTCCTTACTTATTTCAAAATCAGCTCTTTGCTGGCTGAAGGCTATCGTCCGGATTGCATTATTCTTCCTCTCGAATACCACAGCTTATCGGCTCAGGGTTGTGCCCTTTGGCTTGGGCATGAGCTGGATGATATCTTCTGGAAATCGAAAACCAATCCCTTTGACCCGGCCTGGATTCCGGAATTCAACCGCTGGTATTTTCAGGCTCAGATGGCCCCATTTGCCGGACAGTTTTATAAAACCGGGCAGGCTTGGAACCCGAAAAGGGCGTGTATTTCTCCGGCAGGTTTTCAGAAAGATACCCTCGATTGGTCTCAGAATCCGGATTCTCTCACGCATTTACAGGCAAGAATAAAAAGCCATTTTGGAAAATTCGATTTGCTGGATTCTGTTCAGATTCGGTTTCTGGGAAGGATATTACAGCTGGCGGAGGACAAGGGAATCAAAGTCTGGTTTGTGCGCTACCCCCTGAGCGAAGCTTACTTGAAATCGGTGAAAGCTCTGCCCCGGTTTTCTCTTCTGGAAAATTCCATCGAAAAAATAGTCTCAGGACAAAAACCACTGGATTTCAGACATATATTCCGCCGGAAACAGGATTATTTTTCCGATCCGGACCATCTCAGCGAAAAGGGTGCCCGTGTATTTTACCCAATATTGAAAGAAGCTCTGCTCCGGTCAGATTCCTTTGGTCCACCCATTATCTGAGTTGGCCGCTTTGCATTATGGCAGGCCTGCATCCCCGCCTTTTCTGAAAAGACCAAAAAGGGCAGAACCAGAACCTGACATGGAAACATACACAGCCCCTTTATCATAGAGTTGATTCTTGTATTTCTGCAGTTGGGGGAACTGAGGAAAAACCGAGTCTTCAAAATCATTTTTCAGTTCTGCTCTCCAGGTAGAAACAGGTTGCCGGATGATGCTTGAAATTCCCTTGTCCGGAATACTTGGCCTAACCCGGGAAAAGGCCAGAGCTGTAGAGATTTTCACTTCAGGGAGGACCAGTTTGATATCATAATCGTTCATTTCAGGAATTTCAACCGGCTCCAGCACTTCGCCTCTGCTGCTACCCAGCGCCGGACAATTCAGCAGAAAGTAAGCACAATCGCTGCCAAGCGATGCCGCCAGTTGCCAAAGCCGGGTATCCTGTTTTTCCCAACCGCAAAAGTCTGCCAGCATCCGCAGGGCAAAGGCTGCATCGGAAGAGCCCCCGCCCAGTCCCCCGCCTGAGGGTATTTTTTTATGCAGATACCAGCTGAAAGAAGGGCAGCCGGGCTCGGCCCTGCGGAAGGCCGTGTAGGCTTTCCATACCAGATTGTCTTCTTTTGCGCCCGGCCAGTCTGCCCCTTCCATCTCAAACGATTCCTCCGTATTTTCGATCATTTCCAGGACATCGCAAACTTCCTTTACCGGATAAAAGCAGGTTTCCAGATTGTGGTATCCATCGGGCCTTTTGCTCAGAATATGAAGCCCCAGATTGATTTTGGCATAGGGAAAACAAACCATATCGTCTGATGCCTACCTCTTGTCTGAGAAAATGCCGAACAATTCGGCATCTACCTTTTCAATTACCTTGCCCAGGTCTTCGGGATTGGCTACAAAGTCGAGGTTGTCGGCATTGATAACCAGCAGTTTGCCCTTGTTATAACCTGAAATCCACTCATCGTATGACTCGCCCAGTTTTTTCAGGTAATCGAGTTTGATGTTGTTTTCAAAATCCCGGCCCCGCTTCTGAATTCTCTCTACCAGGGTGGGCATACCTGCCTTCAGATAAATCAGCAGGTCGGGTGGTTTGATGAAATCGGTCATGGTTTCATACAACTTCAGGTAGTTGGCATAGTCGCGGGTGTTGATGTGCCCGGAGGCATGAAGGTTTTTGGCAAAAATCACGGCATCTTCGTAGATGGTCCGGTCTTGTACGATGGTATTGCGGGCGGCCTGTATCTCTATCACCTGCCGGATTCTGCTGCTTAGGAAATAAATCTGGAGATGGAAGGCCCATTGTTCCATATTTTCATAGAAGTCACTCAGGTATGGGTTGTCGTCCACAGATTCAAAAAATACCTCCCATTTGTAATGCTGGGCCAGTTTCTGGGCGAGGGTAGATTTACCGGCTCCTATATTTCCGGCGATGGCAATGTGCATGGCAAAAAATTTGGCCTCAATATTGTTCTTAAAATTTTTCTCTGCCCCATAAATTTTAAATTCAGGGCATTTTGAAAATGTCAAGTCAAACAAAATCAGCCACTCAAACCGAAAGAAAAAAGTTCATTTTTTCTCTGCTGCCTTTTATGGTATTCGGGGGAATGATGCTGCTGATAAAACTGGCTGAATCGCTGGCAGGTCTGAGTATGGCCTCCTGGGGGCTGCGGCCTCGTGTACCCATTCGTCTTCCCGGCATTTTCAGCTTTCCCTTTTTGCATGACGACTGGCTGCACCTTTTTTCCAATCTGGTTCCCTTTGCCATACTTACTACGCTGATTTACAATCTTTTTCCACGATTGTCGGGAAAAATTCTGCTTTTCACCTTTGTGCTGTCCGGTTTCTGGACCTGGTGTTTTGCCCGTCCCGGAACCATAATCGGAGCTTCGGGCTGGGTATATGCCTTGCTAGGATTTTTGCTTTCTGCTGGATTTTCGAGGGTAAGCCGGCAGACCATGGTCATTGCCGGAGGTCTGGCCTTTTTATACGGAGGTATGGTTTATGGTCTGGTGCCCATTCAGCCCCGCATTTCCTGGGAGGCACACCTGATGGGCCTGCTGGCCGGAATTTCGGCAGCCGTTTATTGGCACAAAGACCTTGCCGCCGAAAACCAGAAAGATACCCGGCGGTCATTGGTCCCTGACCGACCTGAAACCGAGCCGCCTTATCCTTATTGGCTGTATCCGGCTCCCCATGTGCTGGATGCTTCCGGCAGGGTGATTCATCCCGATGACCTGATTTGGGAAAATGACCGGCCATCCCTGAAGCCCAAACCGGAAAATACTGAAAATGAATCGTCTGAGCCAGATTCTGAGCCTGTTCCCATTCCGCAAAATCACACAGGGAGACCAGATTTCGGCACCTGGTATGTGTCGGTTTCCTGAGTCATAATTCCGGGTAAATTTTTATTCCTGTGTTTCCTATGGCTTAAAATGCAATTCATTTTGGCCTGAAGCTTTATTTTTTATCAATTTTGCCCCGTATGAAACTCGAAAACACCATCATATCGGTTACCGGACTGGGGTATGTGGGTCTGCCCATTGCTCTGGCTTTTGCCAGGAAATTTCCGGTTATCGGGTTTGATATCAATGAGCAAAGGATAGAAAAAATGCAGCAGGGCATTGACCCCAGCGGAGAGGTGGGGCCTGTCGGGTTCGAAGGTGCCCGAATTGAATTTTCGGCCAACCCTGCTTTTTTGAAAAAGGCCAATTTCCATATTGTGGCCGTTCCCACGCCCATCGACATCCACACCATGCCCGATCTGGGACCCCTGCTTGCGGCTACCACCACCATTGGGAAAGCGCTGAAACCGGGTGATTATGTGGTATTTGAAAGTACTACTTATCCGGCTTGCACCGAGGAAGATTGTGTACCTCTTTTGGAAGAGATCTCGGGCTTGAAACTCGGAAGAGATTTTAAAGTAGGCTTTTCACCCGAGCGCATCAATCCCGGCGACAAAGAGCACACCCTGGAAAATGTGATTAAAGTGGTTTCGGGAAACGATGCGGAGGCACTGGAATTTATTGCAGAGGTGTATGGCAGCATTGTGAAGGCGGGTATTTACAAAGCCAGTTCCATCAAAGTAGCCGAGGCAGCAAAAATCATAGAAAATACCCAGCGCGACCTGAACATCGCCCTGATGAATGAAATCAGTATGATCTGTGATCGACTGAAAATCAATACTTTTGAGGTGATTCAGGCAGCCGGTACGAAGTGGAATTTTCTCAAATTCACACCCGGTCTGGTAGGAGGTCATTGCATAGGGGTAGACCCGTATTACCTTACATACAAGTCCAAGGCTCTGGGCCATGATCCGAAAGTGATATTGGCTGGCCGCTACACCAACGACCAGATGCCGGGCTACATTGCCAAAAAAACGGTCCAGAAAATGGTAAAACTGGGAAAAAATCCGGCCGAATCCAGGGTCCTGGTTCTGGGCATTACCTTTAAGGAGGGCGTAAGCGATGTGCGCAATTCTAAAGTTGCCGAACTGGTAAAAGAACTTCAGGCTTTCTCGCTTCAGGTGGATGTGGTAGATCCTTTTGCAGAGAAAGAAGCCTTGCACGAAGATTATGGATTGAGTCTGGCCTCTGAGCCTTGCGGTGTTTACGATGCCATCGTTTTGGCCGTGGCCCATCAACCCTTCCGGGAACTGGAGAACAAGACACTGCAATCATGGGCCAACTTTCCTGCTTTGCTGGTGGATATCAAAGGCCTGCTGCGCACGAAATCAGAAGGATTTCAGTACTGGTCACTTTAAGTTAAGAATCAGATTTACAGGCTTCTGGCTATCATTTCGGCAAGATCGTAGACCTTTACCTGCTCTTCTTTTTCCTTATTTTTGATGCCATCGCTCAGCATGGTGATACAAAACGGGCAGGCCGCAGCCACCACATCAGGATTGGTATTCAGAGCTTCTTCGATTCGCTCAATGTTGATTTCTTTTTTCCCGGTTTCGGCTTCTTTGAACATCTGGGCACCGCCTGCCCCGCAGCAAAGTCCGTTTTTGCGGCTTCGCTTCATTTCTACAAGGGCCGAGTCCAGAATTTCCAGTACCTTCCGGGGGGCTTCATAAATGTCATTGGCCCTGCCCAGATAACATGAATCGTGGTAGGTTATCCTTTTCCCCTTGAATGGCTGCCCGTCCTTGGTTTTGATTTTGCCGCTTTCTATCAGCTGCTGAATCAGTTCGGAGTGGTGCAAAACTTCATAATTTCCCCCCAAAGCAGGATACTCGTTTTTCAGGGTATTGAAGCAATGCGGACAGGCCGTTACTATTTTCTTTACACCATATCCATCCAGCACCTGGATGTTCATCAGGGCCTGCATTTGAAACAAAAATTCGTTTCCGGCCCTTCGGGCAGGGTCGCCGCTGCAGCTTTCTTCTGAGCCCAGAACACCAAACGACAGGCCTACTTTTTCCAGAATCTGACAAACAGCAAGGGTTACATTTTTGTAGCGGTCGTCAAAAGAACCGGCACAGCCCACCCAGAATAGGATTTCAGGTAGATTTCCTTCGGCGGCCCACTCGGCCATGGATTTTATTTTCATCGGAGAACAGGTGTATTTTTATTGGGCTGAAAAGAAATTTCTTTTTCATGACCATCGGCAAAAGTAATGGTCCTTTTAAAAAAATATAAATTATTGCAATGCCTGCCAGGCACTCCCCTCACTCCAAATGCCGCTCCGGCAAAAAAACTGTGAGATAATCCCGGAATAAGCATTTGTTTTCGTGCTGTAGGTGACCGGAAAAAACTATTTTCTCAATTCCCTCAGAGCAGCAAAAAAGAAAGGCAGGATGGGTACAGTATGCATTATTTTGTATTCCTGTAAAAAAAGGGTGTCTTCGTCCAGAAACCTAAAAACAGAGGCAGCCCCGTTGCGTCTGAATAGATTCTGGAAAATTTCTGAAGCAGGGGCCTTTTTGTTGGCCAGAACATGGAGGAGA
>JBIKMV010000313.1:0-2719 GCA_044359055.1 Catalimonadaceae bacterium | reverse complement strand
TTTACAGCCTGAGCCAGTTTCTTCTGGTATTTCAGACTGTTTCCTGTAAGCCTTCTGGGTAAAATTTTACCCTGCTCATTTAAAAATTTCAGTAAAAAGTCAGGATTCTTGTAATCAATATACTTGATGCCTGCTTTCTTAAAACGACAATATTTTTTGCCCAAAATGGTTTTTTCGCCGGAGCCGGAATAGTTTGCCATGTCTTTAATCGTTTAATTATGAAACAACTGCTTCTTCCTGTTTGTGACTGAAAGCACCTGATTTTCTTTTGGCATTGTATTCCACAGCATACTTATCCAAAGCGGTACTCAGAAACCGAATGATGCGCTCATCACGCTTGTATTCAATTTCGAGAGTCTTGATGAAAGCAGGATCGGCTTTAAATTCAATCAGAACATAAAAACCGTTGCTTTTTTTCTGGATGGGATAGGCGAGAGACCTGAGCCCCATGTTTTCCAGATTGACAATTTCACCTCCGTTTGAGGTGATCAGATTTGTGTACTTTTCTACGGCATCCTTTGTCTGCTGCTCAGACAAAACGGGAGTTAAAATGAATACCGTTTCGTAATTTTTCAACATACTTTTTTATTAAAAAGGGCCGCAAAAGTAGAAAATGCCTTCTTCATTTCAAACCCCAAAACCAAAAAAACAGGAAATAATTTTAATCCGGGCCTTATGACACCGCTCCTCCGCCCTTCTGGAACAGACCCAAAAGTTTCTTAGCGGACAATAAAATTGGCCTGCCCCATTTTGGCCCCTTCGCAAAATAGTTCCACGGTGTAGGTTCCGGTCTTGAACTGACTGCCCTTCTCCCATATGAAACTGAGTTGCGCCTGCTTATTGTCAAACAGAAAGGAAAGCTTTGATGTGTAGGGTGATTCACGGCCATCGAGAAGAAATGTCCCGCCACCGGAACCGATGTCGTACAGGTAGCCGCCTTCGGGGTCCATAATCCGCATGAATACTTCCTTATTTTCAATCTGGGCTACTTTGTTGTCGGCAATGGAAAAGGCCACCTTCAGCTTGCTGATTTTTCGGGCGCGGTAGTCATCGTCTTCTTTCTCTCTTCCCCGGTTGTCGATGATGGAAATACGGATGCTTTCTGCTCTTAACCTTGCCGCTATGCTGAGCTGCTCCGACATGCGGGCTTTGGTTTCAGCAAGTTTACTTATGGAGTCTTCCCGTTGTACAATACTGTTTTTCAATCGGTTATTGTCAGAATAAAGTTCTGCATTTTCCTTTTTCAGCTTCAGGATTTCCTGATCTTTGGCTGCCAGCTGCAATTCATAGTCCTCAATCCTGCCCTTCAGATCTTCAATAAGTTCTCTGGATTTCAGGTTTTGCCGGCGGGCAAGTTTAAGGTCACGCTCAATCTGACGCTTCAAAAGTCCTATTCCGGCCGTATCGCCACCCAGCTTTCTGATTTCGGCAATTTTCAGATCAAGTTCGCGGCGCATGGAATCGAGCGAAAGGGTGGCACGGCTCAGGTCGGCAACTTTTTCCCTGATAACCACATCTTTTTCCTCAATTTCCTTCTTATCCTGCCGGCTTATCCAAAACTGGACGCCATTGGCCAAAAGCAGCAATAGAATAAGTCCGGCCACAATCAGGCTTCGGTCTTTTCTTGGAGGGATTCTTGGTTCAGTCATAAACAGTGAAAATTATTTCCGGTCATGCAATGGAATAGAGCGAAAATATCCAATTTCGCCTCTATGAAAGCAGGTCTGAAAATTCTCCGGGTTCTCATATTTCTGATGCTGACTGCATGCAGTGCCACAAAAAGCCCGAAAAAAGGCAAAGATACAGGTTCGGATTCAAAAGAAAGTCTGCTTCTTTATATTTCACAGGGTGCATGCATGGGAAAATGCCCGCAGTACGAGGCCACCTTTTACACCGGAAAAAAAATGGAGTATGAGGGAAAAAAGCATATGCCTTTGCTTGGTAAATATGAATTTTTTGTCCCTGATGAACTGGTAAAAAACCTGATTTTTGAGGCAGTAAAAAGAAATGTAAAAACCTTACCCGACAGCATACCCACCCCACCCGATGTACCCCTGACCCGAATCGTGGTGGTTATCAATGGAAAATTGAAAAGCACCACAGGCTGGACCGGATGCAGTTATGAAATTTTCAATGAATATGCCCGCTTTCTGCAGGCTGAAGTAAAAGCCCTGGTATCTGAACAGGAGGGAAAAAAAATCCCCTGAAATAACCATCGCCGGACGGCAAAAAGGCAGCCTCCTCACCATCTTGCTTTTTGCATTTGTCAAAATCCGGATTGATTTATTGAAATTTTTGTAATTTTGCGCCTCAATTTTGAAAAATATTTAACAAATCAGCAGTTTGTTTTAAATATTATCAAATTGATATTTACCGGCTTATGCCTATGATGTTCAAGAATAACTTGAAGTTTACCCTATCCATTATCCTGACCCTATTGACCTTCGGCTTCAGGGCGAGTGCACAAATGTTGCCCTTCCGCCCCGAAGAAAAATCCGGACCGGAAATCTCGATTCCATGCCTGTCCAATTCCCTGCCTACCTGGTACCAAATTCCGGTTTCCTCTGAAAAAAAGTCCCTTAATAACGAAGCCGGCCTCCGCGAAGAAATCATTTCCTATGCCATGAATTTTCTGGGCATCCGGTACCGAAGTTCCGGCAAATCGCCCAAAATCGGATTCGACTGCTCGGGTTTTACGGGTTACATATTCCGAAACTTC
>JBIKMV010000312.1:0-2721 GCA_044359055.1 Catalimonadaceae bacterium | reverse complement strand
CCACCCGGCCTTTGGATGTCTGGATAAAATCCATACCGTTCTGGTTTTTGCCTTTCTTTTCGCTGTTAATATCATAGCCCCGCCACTGCCATTCCAATCCGCTGTAAAAAGGATATTTCTGGAAAAGGGCATACTCAAACCAAAGTCCAAGTTCGGCGGTAACCTTAAAGGGAAACCTCCTGTTATACTCTGATCCGTAATAACTTCCGTATTGGACCCCTGCAGATACGAGTAAGGGGATGTCGTCGAAATCAAAAACCACTCTTCGTGTTTCTGCCTCCTGGCCCAGGGCCGGATTTACCAGAAAAAGCAATCCCAAAAGAATGGATTGCAAAAGCCTTTTTTGCCTGCGGAAGGATGACATTTTCAAAATCATGAAAGGAAATGTCTTTGCGCCACAAAAATTCAAATTACTTTCGCCCCTTCCTACAAAAACTCTTTTTACCTTGAAAAAACACCAGGAAAAATTCGAAATACTTGAAAAGAAAAATGCCGAAGCCCTTTTGGGCGGAGGTCAGCACCGGATTGATGCTCAGCATAAAAAAGGAAAACTAACAGCCAGAGAAAGAATTGACCTGCTTCTGGATAAAGGCTCCTTTCAGGAAACGGGCAAATTTGTGATGCACCGCTGTAAAGATTTTGGAATGGAAAAAGAATACTACCTCGGCGACGGGGTGGTAACCGGATATGGCAAGGTCAATGGAAGGTTGGTTTATGTTTTTTCTCAGGACTTTACCGTTTTTGGAGGTGCGCTTTCCGAAACCCATGCCGAAAAAATTGTCAAAATCATGGATTTGGCCATGAAAAATGGCGCTCCTGTAATCGGGTTGAATGATAGTGGCGGCGCCCGTATTCAGGAAGGCGTGGTTTCACTTGCAGGCTATGCAGACATTTTCTACCGAAATACCCTTGCCTCGGGTGTAGTGCCGCAGATTTCAGCCATCATGGGACCCTGTGCCGGGGGAGCTGTATATTCCCCAGCCATCACCGATTTTATTCTGATGGTGGAAAACACAAGTTATATGTTTGTTACTGGTCCAAAAGTGGTGGAAACGGTTACCAACGAGGTGGTGAGTTCTGAAGAACTCGGCGGCGCTTCTACCCACAGTTCCAAAAGCGGAGTTGCTCATCTTACTGCGGCCAATGAAATTGTTTGCATCCAGCAAATCAAACAACTGCTGAGCTACATGCCACAGAATTGTGAAGATGAACCGATGCGGCTGTCCTGTCCTGAAGGTGACGACGAAAGACCTGCCCTGAATGACATAATCCCCGAAAACCCCAATCAGCCTTATGATATGAAGGATGTAATTTTCAATCTGGTGGATGAAAATAGCTTTTTTGAAATTCATGGCCAATATGCCGAAAATATTGTGGTGGGATTTGCCCGCATTGCCGGACGAAGCATAGGTGTGATTGGCAATCAACCTTTGGTACTTGCAGGTGTTCTGGATATCAATGCCAGTAAAAAGGCTGCTCGGTTTGTGCGATTCTGCGATTGCTTCAATATTCCTCTTTTGGTTTTGGAAGATGTTCCCGGTTTTCTGCCCGGTACCGATCAGGAATGGAATGCCATTATCACCAATGGTGCAAAACTCCTCTATGCTTTTTCTGAAGCCACTGTTCCAAGGGTTACGCTCATTACCCGCAAGGCTTACGGGGGGGCATATGATGTGATGAATTCCAAACACATCGGGGCAGATATGAATTTTGCCTGGCCGACGGCCGAAATTGCGGTTATGGGTGCAAAAGGCGCCGCTGAAATCATTTTTAAAAAGGAAATCAGCCAGTCAGAAAATCAGGAAGCAACCCTGCAGGAAAAGATAGACGAATACAACCGGAAGTTTGCCACACCATACCGTGCTGCCCACAGAGGGTATGTGGATGAGGTCATCGTTCCCTCTGATTCCAGGAAAAAACTGATGGCAGCATTTGAAATGCTGGAAAACAAAGCGGCATCCCTGCCCCGGAAAAAACATGGGAATATTCCCCTGTAAGCAGAATTTTATCTAAGAATCACCCCAATCAGATTTTCATCTGAAATTCCATGGATTTCGTGTGACTTTTACTACAAGTCAATGCTGGTAGCAGCGTCCATTGGCTGATGTGGTCATTCTTCTGCACCTTTTTCCCGATTTGGTTATGCCTGCACATTGCTTGGAATCGGACGCATTGCGGGTTTCAATCTTATGATGTTCCTGCCGCCTGCTGGTCCAGGACCAGCAGGGTACACAGAGGCTGCTCTCAATCTTTTCTTCCTCAGCGTCCGGGATGGAGGGAAAAAAATTTATGCCGGAAATTTTTTCAACACTGTCTATGGAGACAGCAAAGTGATTCAGGTTTTCGGAAGAGCCCAGATTGGGCATGACAAATCCTATGGCTTTGATTTCCGGTTCTCGGTAATCCAGAATGGCTTTGAAAAAAAAATCCGGTACCGAAACGCTGTTTGGCCCGATTGCCGGCAGGCCGGACCTTAAAACGGGACCGGTAACCACATAAACCGCCTCATTTTCAATGGCCCAGCTGCGGACCTGATCTTCCATGCGCTTCCAGATTCCCCGGTTGAATTGCGGAGCCTGTGGACTCATATTGCTATAATAAAAAGATTCAGCCATGGTAGTGGCCGACCAACCCATGTCTGAAGCCGGGGCAAGGTGGCCTCTGTCGTATCCTGAACTCCGGTAATCCTCGTCGCAGGCAGTACCGCTATGCACAGCAGGG
>JBIKMV010000311.1:0-2731 GCA_044359055.1 Catalimonadaceae bacterium | reverse complement strand
AAAAAATGGCTATTTCCAGCCAAAAAACATATTTAAAAAGGTTAATAATTCTGAATCCCAGGACAGGGAGTTAAAAAAGATAAACCGATTAGGTTTATCTTTGAGTCCCGAATCCAAAAAATTATTATCATTTGTCTCAGCAGAAACCTTTGATTTCGCTTCGTCCCCTGAAGCGCCTGATAAGGCTGGCGTTTTGGCTTACGCTGAGCTTTTTCGTGATATTCGGGATCATCTCGCTTTCTCTGCGCACACAGGCGGCTCAAACTTTTGTTGTTCAAAAGCTTGCAGAATGGGTTTCTGACAAACTTGGTTTTCGGTGCACCATCGGCGGTTTTTATCTGGACTGGGTAGATTTTGCCCGCATTACGAAGGTGAGAATAGAAGACAGGAGCGGCAAACCCCTCATTGTGGTGGGTGTATTGAAAGTAAACCTCAAACTGAAAGCCCTGCTAGAACGGAACATTCACCTCGATGCAGTAGAAGCCAAAAACGGCCTTGTAATGATTCGGGTAGACAGAAAAACGGGCAGGAAAAACATTGTAGAATTCATTGATGCCATCCAGAAACTGGTAGATGACGGCGACACTACCCGCTCACCAAATCCTCCAAGATTTTCGATTGACAAGGTTAAACTGGAGGCAATGGCATTTGCTTACATGGACGAAACTGAGCCATCCCTTCCCAATCAGTTTGATTACTATCATTTTAAACTGGCCGGAATTCAGGGTCAGGTAAGCAATTTCTGGCAAAGGCGCGATACCATCGGCCTCAATGTGGATAGCCTTAGCGCTTATGATGTAGCCACCAGATTGGAAGTCAAAAACCTGAGGGCCGGATTCCGGTACACAAAAAACGACATGGTCCTGTCAAGGCTGCATGCCCGCATCGGAGAAAGCACCATAGCCGACAGTCTGGTATTCAAATACAACTCGCCGGATGACTTTTCTGATTTTAATCAAAAGGTGGAGATGTCGGCCAATCTCAGCAATTCTGTGGTATCTACCCAGGATTTATCCCTGTTTGCACCTGCCCTAAAAAACTGGTTTGAAACCTATGAGGTAAGCGGAAAGTTCAATGGAACGGTAGATGATTTCCGGCTCAACCGATTCAGGCTCCGGGCAGGGAAAAATTCATTCCTTGCAGGCAATCTGAGCATGAAAGGCCTTCCTGAAGTGGATGAAACCTACACCGACCTCCGGATTAAATCTTCCTTTATCAACCCGGAAGATCTCAGATTTTACACCGGCAATGCTGCAGCCGATGTTCTGACATCATTCGGAGTGATGGATGTTACCGGTTCGTTTACCGGATTTTTCCGAAACTTTGTTACCAAAGGAAATATCAAAACCCACCATGGCTTTGTGCAGGCAGATATGCAAATGGAGTTGCCATGGGATACATTGGCGCTGCCCCGCTACAGGGGTAATATCAAGACCAACAATTTTGATCTCGGCAAAATCACCGGTCAGTCTGCCTATGTTCAGAACATCGACATCGACGGGAATTTTGAAGGAGAGGGATTTGATCTGAACCGGGCCAAAATAGACCTCAATGCCAGCATTCCCCGGATTGGCATACTGGGCTACAACTACAGCAATCTGAAAACCAAAGGGCATTTTGAAAAAAGAAAATATGCCGGTTTTCTGGACATCCAAGATCCCCATCTCATTTTCAATGTTTCCGGGAAACTGGACCTCACAAAAAGGCAGGAAATCGTAGATCTGGAAGCCCTGATTGCCAAAGCAAACTTCAAACCTCTGAAACTTACCGACTATCCCCTGGATATTTCCTCTGAAATCGGCATGCATTTCAAAGGCTTTGATTTTGACAATTTTCTGGGTTCCATTTTTCTTAAAAATTTCAGAATCCTCTATAAAGACGAGCGCCTCGACCTGAATGAGGTTTCTCTGGAATCTCATATCGAAAAAGGGGTGAAAAAGCTGAACTTCAAATCGCCGCTGGCTACAGCAAGTCTGGAGGGAAGTTTTCGCTACCGCAAGTTTCTGGAAGACAGCCGGGACCTGATCGGAGAATACATTCGGCTGATTAAAAACAAAACCAACTACAATCTGAATGACTACATCACCCAGAGGCGCAAAAATGCTGTGGATTACAAAATCAATGCAGACATCAACATTCTGAATCCCAATCCTTTGCTGGACCTGATTGACCAACCGGTAGCGGTATCGGAAAACACCCGGATCAATGTGCAGATGCAGTTTGGAAAAACTGAGATGGTGATGATCAACACCCACATCGACAGCATCCGTTTCAAAGATTATGCGATGTATCAGACCGATGTGGACCTTTCTTCAGTAAAAACTCTGGAGCGGGCCGATGTCCTGGCCGAGTTGTATGTGTATTCGCAGGAGCAAAACTGGAATTCGCAGGTGCAGACCGAGAGGCTCATGGTAGACTGGGTGTGGGAGGATGAAAAAATCAAATTCAAGCTTTTGGCCAACGAGCAAAAAACCACCAATCAAGCGAGAATTTTCGGCTCCGTTCACCTGCATCCCCAAACAACCGAGGTTCAACTGGAAAACAGCTACCTGTCGCTGATGGATCGGATCTGGAAAATCAACAATCAGAACATTATTGAAATTGCGGATAGCGGCACAGTGCGTTTTGAAAATGTGGAGCTGGAAAATGAAAACCAAAATCTCTCCGTCCGCGGATTTCTTACCGGTAATCCCAAAGATACGCTTGAAATCCGGGCTTCAAACTTCGAAAT
>JBIKMV010000101.1:0-10078 GCA_044359055.1 Catalimonadaceae bacterium | reverse complement strand
GCTTCAGCACAGCCGTGAGGTAGCCCGCCTCTGTGCTACAATGGCCGCTGAAATGGGCCTCAATGCCAAACTTGCCAAGCGTGCCGGACTGCTGCACGACATCGGAAAAGTATGGCATGAAGAAGCAGAACTACCCCATGCTTTGCTTGGAATGGAACTGGCCAAAAAATACAAGGAACATCCCGATGTGGTAAATGCCATCGGTGCCCACCACGACGAAATAGAAATGACCTCAATGATTTCACCGGTGGTGCAGAGTTGCGATGCCATTTCAGGCTCCAGGCCGGGTGCCCGTCGGGAGGTGATGGAAAGCTATATCAAGAGATTGAAAGACCTGGAAAATCTGGCCCTTTCTTTCGATGGCGTAAATCAGTGCTATGCCATACAGGCCGGCAGGGAAATCAGGGTAATGGTAGATGCCGATAAGGTAACCGACGACAGAGCAGGAAATTTATCTTTTGAGATTTCTTCCCGCATTGAAAACGAAATGCAATATCCCGGCCAGATCAAAGTAACGGTAATCAGAGAGAAAAGGTCGGTAAGCTTTGCCCGCTAAGGCAAGGCATGCCCTTCCCAGAACCCAAATGAACCTATGAGGAAACTGAATTTGCTCTGGCTGCTTCTGTGGGTAATGGTCCCGGCTTGGGCGCAATCCAACCTGGAAAAAGGAAACAAAGCCTTTTTTGCCAACCAACGAAAAGAAGCCCGGAGCCTGTATCAGGCGGCTCTGAATCAAAGCCCGGAAAAAGCAGAAGCACACCTGATGCTCTCGCTTATTGCGGCAATGGAAAACCGCGAAAACGAATCGTTTGAGCATTTTGAAAAGTTTTTTCAAAACGCAGCAGACCCCTATCCCTATCTTTTCTCGCTCTGGAGTACCGAATCTGTATCAGGAACCACACCCAGGAAATCTGAGGCAAGAGTCAGTTTTTTCAAGCGCCTCCTGATTGACCCGAAAGCCAACGGAACCTTGAAGGCAATGGCATGCAGTGCCCTGGGCGACCATCTGGAGGGAAGCAACCGCTTTGCAGAAGCCAAAGAATATTACAAGAAAATAGGCTCGGTAGATACCTGGGCTATGGCCGGAGTGTTCGAAAACATTTCAGAATCGGGATTTGATAAATCCCATGAACCCATCATCAATCCCTCTGACGAAGCGGTTTTTACAAACAAAAACGGCGCAAGAACAAAGTGGAACCGGATGAAGGGCAACCGGAATGATAAGTGGATAGATTTTACCTACCATTATTTCACCGAAAACTCTATCCTGTTTGCCCAGACCTTTGTTAGCAGTCCCTCAGACCAAGATGTTTATTTCAGAATTGGCACCTCCGGATCGCTGAAAGCCTGGATAAACGATGCCCTGATTCTCAATGAATCGGAAGAAAGAAACAACGATATGGACACCTATCAGACCCGGGTGAGGCTGAATAAAGGCTTCAACCGCATTCTCATTCAGATAGGTGAAAGCGAAATAGACCGTGCCAATTTTATGCTGAGGCTCACCGATGAAAACGGAAATCCCCTGAGCGGGTTCAGCTTTTCTGACAGCTACAAACCCTACAGCAAATCTGTGCCGGCTGCATTGCCGGCCGCTATTCCTGTCTTTGCCGAAAAGTATTTTGAAGACAAGATAAAATCAGGTTCTGCCAGGGTGATGGACTACCTCTTTCTGGCAAATACCCTTCTGCGCAACGACAAGGGCTATGAAGCACGGAAGGCCTTGAATGAAGCCAAGAAACTGGCTCCCGATTTTGGTTACCTCCGAATCAAAATGCTGGAAGCATACAACCGCTCCGGAAATGAAACAGATGCCAAAATTACCCTTGAATGGCTCAAAGAAAACGACCCGGAAAGTCTGCTTTCGCTGAATCTTTTTTACAGCGAAGAAATAGAAAAAGAAGATTTTGAAAAGGCAGGGGCCATTGTGGAAAAAATAGAATCGCTCTACGGGCTTGATGAGGATGTGTTCATGAAAAAAATCGCCCTCGCCGGAAAAAACAAAAAGCAGGACCTGCAGATTCGCCTCATCGAAGAAGGATATAAAAAATACCCGGAAAACTATAACTATGTGAATCTGAAGGTGATTGTGGAAAAAGACATCAACAAATCCTTTTCAACGGCTCTTTCCGTTTTGAAAAAGTTCATGAAAAGCCATTATCTCTTTGATGCGCAGAATCAACTTTCTGAATTGTACATCGATAAGGGAATGGTGGCACAGGGAATTGAGGCCTACAAATACATCGAAAGCGTTCACCCCTATTCACCAAGTTACAAAAACACCCTGGCCAAATATTACTTCAGCAGCCGCGATTATGCCCTTGCCGAAAGCTATTACAAATCATGCCTGGATATCTGCCCCGATATTCACTATCTCTGGTCGGGCCTGGCCCAGATTTACAGCGAGAAGGGAAAAACAGCCAGGGCCATAGAATGCTATCAGCGGGCACTCGAACTGAATCCCTCCGATTTCGATTCACGGGAGCAAATCCGCAAGCTTCAGAATAAAAAGGAGGTTTTTTCCTATTTCCCGGGAACCGATGTGTACGCCTTGGTCCGGAACTCCCCCGGCCCTGCGGCTTTTCCGGATGACAACAGCCTCATATTGCTGGACGAAATTCAGAAAGTGGTTTATGCCGGAGGCAACTCGGAGGAAAAGCGGATTTTTGTAGTGAAAATAATGAACGATGAAGGCATCAACCGGTGGAAGCAATATTACCTTTCTCACTATGCCATGCAGGATTTCAATGTGGAAAAGGCCGAGGTTATCAAAGCAAACGGCTCCAGAATAGAAGGCAGCAGCGACGGTAGCGAAGTGGTTTTTACCAACCTTGAAGTTGGCGATGCCATCCATGTCACCTACCGGCTCAAAAATTATAATCAGGGTAAACTGGCAAGGCATTTCTGGGAGAACTTCTATTTCTCTCACTTCCTCCCCTATCTCACCACCCGTTACAGCCTGTTGGTAGAGCCGGGGGTAAATTTCGAATACAAATTCTCCAAAGAAAAAATTGAACCCAAAATAAGCAAAGAAGATGACCTTACCCTTTACACCTGGGAAAAACAAAATCAGTCCTCCCTGAGGTACGAAGACAAAATGCCGGAACTAAATGATGTGGGCAATGTATTGTTTTTCAGCTCCTTACCAGACTGGACTTATGTATCCAACTGGTATTATGACCTTGCCGCTTCCAAGGCCAAAGTCAATCTGGAGGTGAAAGAAGCCGTTGCAGCAATTTTCAAAGGAAAAACCGGCCTGAGCGAAATGGAAAAGGCCCGCATGATCTACGAATACATTGTTACCAACATCAAATATCTTTCTGTTGCCTTTCTGCAAAGCGGACTCATACCCCAAAAGGCTTCTCATACACTCAATACCCGGCTGGGAGATTGCAAAGATGTTTCCACTCTATTTGTGGCCATGTGCAAGGAAGCCGGCCTGAAAGCCGACCTGGTTCTGATTGCCACACGCAATTCAGGACGCTTTCAGATGCTGCTGCCAACCATCGATTTCAACCACTGCATTGCCCGGCTCAGCACAGGGGGCAAAGAATACTACATAGAGCTTACCTCCGACAAACTGCCCTTCAATACCTTTTACAGCAATCTGAAAAATGCCTGCGCCCTGAACATTGCACCCGGAGGAAGCGGACAAAAAGTGGAATTGATGTACCTGAATCCACCAACCAGAAATCAGAATATGGTGGTGAGAAAAGGAGAAATCAGCATGGAAGGCAACAATGTAAAGGTGAAAAAACAAACCATCAAAACCGGCGTATTTGCCTCAAACATGAGAGACTCTTACCGCAATCTAGGGCAGCAGGATCAGTTTAAGGAAATGCAGCGGGCCATTGCGGGCGATTACAATCAAACTTCACTTAAAAACATCATATTCAAGGGATTGGAAGGCATTTCGGACTCTGTGGTCTACAGTTTCGATTTTTTTGCCCCTGATGCCATCACCGAACTGAGCGGGCTGAAGCTTCTTTCTCTGCCCTGGAGCGAAAAAGCACGGTCAGGTGACTTCAGCTTTACCGAAGATCGGACCTATCCCATGGATTTGTGGGAGTCTGAATCGGATGGCGAAGAAGAAACCCTTGAAATCAGCATACCTGCCAAAACTAAGGTAATGGATGCCCCTCAGAATCTGGTCATCAGCGGACCTATTGCTGAATACAGCCTCACAAGCAAAAGCCTTCCCGGAAAACTAGTGCTGACCCGGAAGTTCCGGTACAAAAAAGATGAAATTCTGCCCTCAGAAATCAAGGCATTCGAAGTCTTTTACCGCAAAATAGTAGCTGCAGATAACCGGCAGATTGCCCTGAAGTCACTTCAAAGCCAATCTTTCCCAAAATAGGCCGGAGGCAAAAAAGCAGAACCCATCTGAAAGTTGCTTCCTCGCAGACAAAATGCCCGAGCTTAATTTTTTCCCTCTTTTCATCTGTGGCAAGTGATTTTATTTTTAATTGCCACTTTCTACCACACCAAAAATGTCCTCATCAATTTCTGATTTTCCTCCGGTAGACCTCGGGCAATGGAAAGCAAGGCTTGAAAAAGAACTCAAGGCACCGCTCCGCTTCGAAGACCTTCAATGGAAGGTTTCGGATATGTTTTCACTGGATCCGCTTTTTGGCCCGGAAAGTCTTGATCTTCAATACCTGAAAAATTTTCATGAGAAATGGAAATCATCCGGTCCGGCTGCCCGGGCCCGGATTTCGGTCGGTACACATGCCATGCTTTCTCAGCATCAGGAGGTATGGAATATTGCAGAATCATATGGGTTTCAGTCCTGGTTCGGGCCAACTCCGGACTCCGCAGTGAAGGCCGGCCTTCCTCTCTGCAGCCGCAGCAATGGACAGGAACCCGACCCGGTGATGGACGGCCTTGCCCTTGGAAAATGGCAGGGCAACTTTTCGGAGCAGAGTGCGGTCCTGCATGTTCATGGCCTCGATGTGCACGAAGCAGGGGGAAGCATGGTTCAGGAACTTGCCACACTTCTGCTGGTTTCTGACCATTATCTGGCAGCTTCCGAATCATGGCCCGGCATGGTTTGGCATCTGGGAACAGGAACCTCCTTTTGGATAGAAATGGTGAAATGCCGCACTGCCAGACTTTTATGGATGAATTTTGCGGCCTTTCACCAAAAGGATTTTAAAAATTTTGAACTGATGGCCACCACCTCCACACTCAGCTGGACTTCCGGCGATGTGGACATGAATCTCATTCGCCATGCGGCAGAAGTGATGGCTGCCATTATGGGCGGTGCCGACGAAATACGGATTCTGCCCCATTCTCTGGATCCCGTCAAAGCCCTGGAATCTACCCGGCTGGCCGCCAATCTGGCTTTGCTTGCATTCGAAGAATCGCATCTGGACGAACATTTCGACCCTGCATCGGGCAGTTACTGGCTCGAAAATGCCACCGATGCGCTGGCCCGGGCTGTCTGGGATAAATTTACTTCCTGGCATCAGGCAGGTCTGGAAAATCTGATTACCTCCGGCAGATTGGTGGAGGAGATCAGGCAATCGGGTATGAAATGGAAGGAAGATGTCATGGCCGGAACCCAAATCCTGACTGGAGGAAATGCATTTGTCAGTGACATGGCGCAAAAAAGTCCGGACTGGCCCAAACGGGGAGAAATAAGCGGAACAGAATTTCCTGCCCTCAGACCACTCGCTCTGAAGGACTGAAAATCTCAGCCCTTCCTTGCCCTTACCATCCTGTCTTTGCCAAACATATCCTGCCGGTGTTCGATATGGGTATAGCCCAGTTCCGCCAGGAGACTGCAGATTTCGCTGCCCAGTTTCGGGTTGATCTCAAAAAACAGGGAGCCACCCTCCTTCAGTTGGTTAATACCTGCTTTGGCAATGGCTTCATAAAAAACAAGGGGATTGCCATCCGGCACAAAAAGAGCCATTTGGGGCTCAAAATCAAGCACTTGCTTTTCCATTTCGGCCGACTCGCTTTGCAGGACATAAGGTGGATTTGACACCATGATATCCCATTTTACGACAGAGTGAAAAAATGGCTTTTCTTCCAAAATGTCTTGAAGGCTCCAGGATATTTTCAGGCCATAATTTTCAGCGTTATACCGGGCTATCTCCAGGGCTTCGCCTGAAACATCGAGGGCATAAACCGAATTCCATTTCCCAAGTTTAGCCAGAGAAACAGCAATACAGCCGCTTCCGGTCCCCAGGTCGATTACTGATTTTTTTTCCTGATCTTCGGTAGCCAAAATCCAGTGTACCAGTTCCTCGGTCTCGGGCCGCGGGATAAGGACACCCGGCCCCACTTTCCATTCCATTCCGCAAAACCAGGCTGTTTCGAGAATATATTGCAGGGGTTCTCCGGTTTCAAGCCGGAGCAGGGCGGCCTCTATCTGCTTAATTGTTTTTTCCGGCACTTCATCACCCGGAAAGGGCCATTGGCTGAAATGCCGCCAAAGTTCCCGACAAATGGCCTCAGCCTCTGATTTTTCGAATAATTTGGAAAGCCTTTTGATTATTTCCTGGTTTATTTGAGCCGCAGTAGATGCCATGGAAAACGAAAAGCCGCAAGAAAACCGCTTTCTTGATTTTTTGGCCCGAAAAAATATAGATGCCCGGTCGCTGAAGGAAAATGAACCGGCGCTGTTTGAAAAATGGGAGCATGCATTTGCCCAACTGCATGAAGAAAGTTTCCTTATGCAGCAGAAATTTCTGATCAACCCTGTGCGGCGCAAATACCCTCTTGTTAAGCACATTACACAGAAATAAAGCTTTCGCTTTTTCTCCCTGAAATCCGGTTTTTTTTGAATAATGGCGGTTTGGCTCTGGCTCCGGACGCTTGGATGGCCGCGGCGGGAATCCGCTTTTTGCTGCAGGATTATCTACATCATATTTGTGCCGGAAGACAGGTAAATTTTTATCTTTTTTCCGGACCATTGCCCTGCTCAAATCCCTACCTTTGCGGTTTAGCATCACATTACAATGGATCAGCAAGCCAGAGATTTTCTTTATTCCTACATCAACAATTTTTCACCCACCGGATTCGAAGAAAGCGGTCAGCGGATGTGGCTGGACTACATGAAGCCCTATTCCGACACCTACATTTCAGACACTTACGGAAGTGTGGCAGCGGTGATCAATCCCGATGCGCCCTACAAGGTGGTGATAGAAGCCCATGCCGATGAGATATCCTGGTTTGTGAACTACATCACCGACGACGGCTACATCTATGTGAGGCGAAACGGGGGCTCGGATGCGCTAATTGCGCCCTCCAAAAGGGTAAACCTGTTTGGCAGCAAGGGCGTGGTGAAGGGCGTTTTCGGTTGGCCGGCCATCCATGTGCGTGAACTAGAAAAAGATGAAATGCCCAAAATCAAGAACATTTTCATAGACATCGGTGCCTCCGGGAAAAAGGAGGTTCTGGAAATGGGCATCCATGTAGGTACGGTGGTCACCTTCGACGATGAGGCCTTTGAGCTTAATCACAAATATCTGGTAGGCAGGGCTTTGGATAACCGCATCGGGGGCTTTATGATTGCTCAGGTAGCCCGGAGATTAAAAGAAAACGGCATCAAGTTGCCTTTTGGGCTTTATGTGGTAAATGCCGTTCAGGAAGAAATCGGCCTGCGGGGCGCAGAAATGATGGCCCGGCGGCTGCAACCGGATGTAGCCATCATCACCGATGTATGCCATGATACCACCTCACCCATGTACAAAAAACTGGAGCAGGGCGATCAGCGCTGTGGTGAAGGGCCGGTGCTTACCTATGGACCGGCAGTTCAGAACAACCTACTGAAATTCATCATCGCACAGGCAGAAAAAAACGAAATTAAATTTCAAAGGGCAGCAGCCACGCGGCAAACCGGCACCGACACCGATGCTTTTGCGTATTCGGGACAGGGATCGGCATCTGCGCTCATTTCACTGCCCCTGAAATATATGCACACCACCGTAGAAACGGTGGCACTGGATGATATAGAGGCGGTTATCAAACTGATTTATCACTCTGTGCTGGCCCTGGAAAACGGCCAGGATTTCCGGTATATCAAATAAGGGGGTTGGGGATAGTCTTTTTTCTTCTTTATAAAGTGAGAAAGACAAAAGTGCTTCTTGCCATCGCACAAAAGGAAAATATCCATTTGCATTCATATGGACATTTCCATGCCACTCCCTGAAATTCTTTATTCAAAAAACCATTTATAAGTTTTGTGGTTTCTAATTCTTAAATCATTGCCTGCGGTATTCACCAGCCTTATGTCGATTATTCCCAAACAAACAGGATTTTTTTTCGTCCCGTTTTTTTTTCTCCTTCTCTGTCAGATATTTAATCCAATGGCCGGCATGGCCCAACAGGAAAAAGCCACCGTGTCGGGCTACATCAAAGGTGCGGACGACGGCGAAGCCCTGATTGGAGCAGGTGTGTATGTAGAAGAATTGAAGAAAGGCGCCACTTCCAATGTATATGGGTATTTCTCTCTCACCCTTCCGCAAGGAAAATATACCCTTAAATTCATTTTTCTCGGCTATCAAACCCAGGTCAAAACCATTGATCTTCAGAGCAATCTGGTAGTGAATGCAGAGCTGGAAGAAGAAGTAAGGCAAACCAAAGAGGTGGTGATTACCGGCGAACAAACCGAAATTGAAGCCAATGTAAAAACCACCCAGATGGGGGTAAACAAACTGGATATCAAAACTATAAATCGTATTCCTCCCCTATTGGGTGAAGTTGACATCATCCGTTCCATCCAGCTTTTGCCCGGGGTAACCACCGTAGGCGAGGGTGCATCGGGCTTCAATGTGCGGGGCGGCAGCATCGACCAGAATCTGATTCTGCTGGATGAGGCACCGGTGTACAATTCGTCTCACCTTTTCGGCTTTTTCTCGGTATTCAATCCCGATGCGGTTAAGGATGTGAAACTGGTGAAAGGCGGTATTCCGGCCCAATACGGCGGCAGAATTTCCTCTCTGCTGGACATCAGGATGAAGGAGGGAAACAATAAAAAACTGGAACTGAAAGGCGGCATCGGCCTGCTTTCAAGCCGATTTTCGGTTGAAGGGCCCATCAAAAAAGAAAAATCTTCCTTTATCCTGGCCGGCCGGCGCACCTATTTCGATCTGGCTTTTCCCATTTCCAGCGACGAGCAAATCAAAAAAACGGTGGCCTATTTTTATGACCTTACAGCTAAGGTCAACTACAAATTCGATGAGAAAAATACGGTTTTCCTCTCGGGATATTTCGGTCGTGACAAATTCGGTTTCGGTTCTGCATTTGGGTTTGAATGGGGCAATGCCACTACCACACTGCGCTGGAACCACATTTTCGGTCCCAAACTGTTTTCCAATCTGACCGCCTTTTACAGCAATTACGATTACCAGCTCAACATTGAGGCCAACGATGACGCCTTCAACTGGCGCTCAACCATTGAAAATCTGAGCTTTAAGCCTGAATTTACCTGGTATCTGAACGACAAAAACACCATCACCTTCGGGGGGCAGATTCTCCACTACGATTTCCTGCCGGGCAAAACCACCATCATCAGCGATGGCGAAACGAGGGTGAACCGCCTGGCCGATAAGTTTGCTTTCGAAAACAGCCTTTTCATCAGCAACGACCAGCAAATCAGCAGGCGCATTGGCCTCACATACGGCTTGCGTTATTCGAATTTTCTGAATGTGGGAGCCGGAACCAAACTGATTCTGGCCGATACCACGCCCGGCATCAAAAAAAGGGTGATAGAAAGACAGCGCATCGAAACCAATAAATTATTGGCGGGATTCAACAACCTGGAGCCGCGGTTTTCAATTAAATATGAACTCACCGAAAACACCTCACTGAAAGCGAGTTATAACCGAATGGCACAATACATTCACCTTCTGAGCAATACCCAGGCATCGGTGCCTTTGGATGTTTGGACACCCTCATCCAACAACATTATGCCCCAGATCGGGGACCAGATTGCCCTCGGCTACTTCCGCAATTTCAGCTTCGGGGAGCAGGAATTTGAGTTTTCGGCCGAAACTTTTTACAAGGAAATGCAAAACCAGATTGACTACATCGACGGGGCAGATCTGCTGCTGAATCAGACGGTAGA
>JBIKMV010000310.1:0-2746 GCA_044359055.1 Catalimonadaceae bacterium | reverse complement strand
GTTTGGTGATGAGGGCTACAGTAAGAAAGAAGGGTGAGCCAAGGAGCAGTACCAGAAGAGAAATGCCAATATCCATTCCCCGCTTCACCACCATCTGCCATACGGGCATAAGGTCCTGCCTGATTTCAATGAGGGGTGTCCCAAAAACATGTTGCACCCTTACCAGTCCGAGCAAGATTTGGTACATATCCGGCAAAATACTGATAATCATTTTTTTGCCCTCCGTAATGTTTAGAATTTCCTCCAGATGCCTGTGGTCGGTTGCCTCTATGGCCAGGATGAGATGTTCGATTTTTTTTGTCGTCAACACGCCTTCCATATCACGGTAATGACCCAAGCAGGGAAGTTGGGTGCGTTCTTCCATGGCGGGAGATTTATCGCCCAGATGCACAAAGCCTTCAAAATGCAAACCCAGATGGGGATTGTTTTTCTGAATGTCGTGAAAAATCTCCCAGGCTGCGGGACCGCTCCCGGCGATTAGTGTGGGGAAAGAAATCAGCTTATTGTGAATCAGTTTTTTAACGATACTGAGATAAAGCACTTTCCCAAGCCCTGAAATAATCAGATGGATGAAAAAGTAAAGGGCCGTGGTGCGGTAATAGCGCTGATAATGCCGGGTTCCATCGTCGTCAATGAGCAAAACTAGCATAATCGAAATCACCCCAAATAATACCGCCGAGGAGAGAAAATACAGTTCCTTAATTCTGGACTTGCGGAAATAGTCTTTGTAAAATCCCCAGAATCCGTAAATCAATACCCAGAACAGGGCAATGGCAAGCGCACTTTTTTCTACCGAGAAAAACTTACCGGGGCGGAAATCTTCCAGAATCCTTGTACGATACCAGAAGAAAAAGAACCAGGCCAGAATAGCAGTAAGCACATCGGTGGCGATGTAACCCGTTTTAACTGCTCTTTTGCTGATTTTCAT
Organism: Catalimonadaceae bacterium; assembly: GCA_044359055.1. GTDB lineage: Bacteria > Bacteroidota > Bacteroidia > Cytophagales > Flexibacteraceae > CAMDMI01. Next base: position 1,818 of record JBIKMV010000310.1, on the reverse strand, counting down.
AAACTCAGTAGTTGATCAGGCGGATGTTGTCTATGGAAAAACTATTTCCTGCACCCGGCTGAGGCACAGTGCGCAAAAAGAAGCGGAATCTGGCATTATTGAAATACTTCTGTGTCTCCTCCGAAAGACTGACATACATCTTGGTCCAGTTTTCAGCCGGAAGAAGCACAAGGTCAAAGTACGGCTGCGGCGCCTGATTGCCCACATATCCTTCGAGCCCCACCTGAAGATTGCAGGTAGAACGGTAATCGAATTCCAGATAGACGGGCATGCCGTTCTGCCGGAGCGGCACAAAGATCTGATTGGAATATTCGATGATGTCTTCATCGGTCCGGGTACTCAGCTTTCCATACCTGGCACCAAAAGATGCAGCTGCTGTTCCTGCATCATGATTGGGGCGTTCCAGTTCTGCATTGCCATATCTGCCTTTTGAAAATCCGGAATCACTGGTCTCAAAGTCCTGATAATAAACAAAGGGCTTTTTCAGCCTGTCGCCATAACGGAAAACCGGTTTTACCTTGCTCAGCTTTCCCTTTTCAAGATTCATGCGGGTGACATAAGCCTGATAAAACGGATAATAAACCCTGTTGGCCCTAATGCCATCTGCAAACACTCCCGCCTGAATGGTAATTTCCGATGTGCCATCAGCGAGGGCAGGAATCCGGCCGGTAGGAACCTGATAAGTACCCATTATCTGGTTGTTTACATAAATCCACACATCCGTTATTTTTTGGGTATTGAAACCGGTGCTGTCGGCAGTAACGAAAGAAAAACTATCTACCTGAATGTAGGAGGGCACCTTTTCGGGTGGGTCAATAAAACTGCAGCAGGTCAGGAGCATACCTGCTGCCAGCTGAAGCGATAAAAAAAATAATAATTTAACCCTGCCTTCCCGCATTTTTTCTCTGCCGAAAAGAAAGCTACTTTTTTTTCGGACTGCAAAATTGAGCAAATATTTGATAGGGAAATTACCTTGCGCCCGAATATGGATAAACAGACGGATGATTTTCGGTTCCAGGGCCTCAGAAGGAGTATGGTACTGGACCTTGAAAGAAAAGGAATCAAAAACAAAGCTGTCCTTGCTGCAATAGGAAAGATTCCAAGACATTTTTTTCTGGATTCTGCGCTGGCCATTCATGCATATCAGGACAAACCTTTTCCCATAGGCGAAGGGCAGACCATTTCTCAGCCCTTCACCGTAGCCCGGCAAACCGAATTGCTCGAGGTAAAGCCCGGCGACCGGATTCTGGAAATAGGCACCGGTTCCGGATACCAGTGCAGCGTTTTGGCTGAACTGGGCGCTCAGGTTTACACCATTGAATATCAACCTGTATTGTTCAAAAAAGCACAAAAGATGGTAGCCAGGCAACTGGGCTACAGGGCACAGTTCTTTTTGGGAGACGGCAGCCTTGGCTTATCGGCCTTTGCGCCCTACGATGCCATCTTGGTTACGGCTGGGGCGCCCTCGGTGCCTGCCCCGCTGATAGAACAGCTGAAGCCCGGAGGCCGCCTGGTGATCCCCACAGGAAACAGCGAAAAGCAGGAGATGATCCGCATCACCAAAAGCCCGACCGGAGAAATCGTACAGGAGAATTTCGGACAATTTTCCTTTGTCCCCCTGAAAGGAAATCTCGGCTGGGCCTGAACCCGGTGCAGCCAAACAAGGAATGAGAAAAAAAACAGGACAATGGCCTGAGAAAAGGCCATCTATCCAGATTCGGGCAAAAACCAAAACAGACAACAGGAAATCTATTCCCGTGCTAAACTGCTGAATTTCTGAAATTTGACCACTTTGCAAGACCCCGGAACGAAGCCATA
>JBIKMV010000309.1:0-2753 GCA_044359055.1 Catalimonadaceae bacterium | reverse complement strand
ACCCATAATGATATTTTGTCCGGCATAGGCAGATAGCGATATCTGCTGTCCGGAGAGGAGATTGCCGGGCGGATTCAGACGGGTATAGGTTTTGAGATTTATCCAGCTTAGACCGCAGTTGGTAGAGAGCTTTACAATCACAGAATCATCCGATCCCATAGAGTCAATCCCTGTTGCACCGAAATCGGTCAGGGCCATTTTAAATTTCAAAACCGAATTGGAAAACGGTACTACCGGAGGGCTGATGAGCCAGTCTTTTTTGGTGTTGGAAAAAAGATTGATTTTGGCCGTAGTGCTTCCGAGGAAGGTAGTCTGTGCAGTATTGGAATTGAGCCAGCCGGAGGCAGTACCTGTGGGGTTGAGTCCGGTAGCCTCGCTCCAGCCGGGAAAAACGGTAGTCAGATTTCCTCCCGTAAAACCGGTAAAGGAAACCGTAGCCAGGTTGTTTCTGCTTCTGAAGAAAATCCGGTTCAGGGTAGAGTCATTGGCCCTTTGCTGATCTCCTGTTAGGGATGTCCAGGCATCGAAGCGGTAGTTGCCACCCGCAGGCGCCACAAAAGGGGTGCTGAATACCAGCCCGATAGTGTCTCCGGGGTTGAGTGTGCCGGTAAAATTTTGAGTTACCGGTGTCCCCAGATTTACCCTGTAAGAAACCGGAAAGTTGGATTGGGCCTGGGTTCCGAAATTCCGGATCCGTACGCGCACCTGAAAAGAAGCTGGCAAGCCACAGCGGGCAGAAGGTGCACTGATTTGATTTACTCCGACATTGGCAGCATTCTGGGCCAAGCCTTTCTCAGAATACAAAAACAGGAAGGATAAAATCAGAATGAATAATGATGGATAAATTTTGTTCATGGTGATTGATTTGACATAGCAAAAAAAGTAATTTTTTTGAAATCAACCACTCAACATGCCCATTGCCTTCGATACCGAATTGCCCGGGTCTCTTTCACCCCGCCCCGGATTTTTTGGTTTGGTAGCGCCGGAAGACCTAAGAAGGCTTTGTTTTTGGAGTAATGGGCTATCTGAGATGAAATACAGAGGATGAATCGGGTGAATTTCTGCCAGAAAAATTTCACCGGTTAAACAAGGTTCTTCCCGTAGGTAATACCATTAACCGGGAGCAGAAAAATAGATTTTACAAAAGTTCTTTGTTTTCAATTTTTCAAAAAACATTAAACAATTATTTTTTCTTGAAATGCTTAGGAATAAAAAAATTAATATTTATAAAAAACTGAAAGGCAATGTATTAAAAAATTTTATCAGATTTTTTTCTTCGCCTTCCAACCAATTGGACCCTACAATAGTTCTATTGCTTGTTGAATCTTTATACATTAACATTAAACAAAATGACAAAATCATTCATTCTAAAAATTGCCTTGCTAACCTTGTTAGGCTTTAATGCGTTCCGGGCCGTAGCCCAGACTGCCCGTGTTCAGATTGTTCACAACTCGCCCAATGCGCCGGCTGTGGATATCTACCTGAACAATACCAAAATATTGCCGAATGTGCCCTTCAGGGCGGCATCTCCATTTTTAGATGCTCCCGCTGGTGTACAGTTTCAGGTAAGGATTAAGGCTGCCTCACCTGCATCCGATACTTCCAATCCCGCATTTTTCAGGCGCTACACGCTGGAGGCCAACAAAGGTTATTACCTTATTGCAAATGGTAACCTAGGTTTGCCGGGCGGAAATTATGCAGCCAATCCAAATGGAATTCCGACAGGCTTCGATGTAACCGTGATTGGCGATGCCAGGGAAACTGCTCAAAATGCAGCCAATGTTGACCTTCGGGTTTTCCATGGTGTTACCGATGCACCGACCGTAGATATCAAAGCACAGGGCGTAGGTACATTGGTTGACGATGCGCCTTTCCGGGGCTCATCGGCCTATCTTCCGGTTCCTGCTGCCAGCTACACCATACAAATTGCACCGGGTTCCGGATCCCCCAATTTATTGGCATACAAGGCCGGCCTTTCTTCATTGGCTGGATCAACTGCGCTGGTTTTGGCTTCCGGATATTTCAATCCCGCTGCCAACACTACGGGCGGCAATGCCGGACCCGGTTTCGGATTGTGGGCCTTTACTCCCGGCGGTCAGGCCATTCAATTGCCGAAAGCCGTGAGCAGAACCCAAATCATTCACAATTCTGCCAATGCACCCGCAGTGGATATTTTTGTAAATGGGCAGAAGGCAGTTCCCAATCTGGCCTTCCGGAATGCAACTCCTTTTGTAAGCCTGGAGGCAGGTGTACCCCTCACCGTTTCCATCAAAGCGGCTTCAGCCAGCAACGATACCAGCAACCCTGTTTTTAGAAGGGTATATGAATTATCAGGCACCGATGGATACTATTTGGTTGCAAACGGAAATCTTGCATTACCCAATGGAACTTATGCCCCCAATCCCAATGGAATTCCGACAGGATTTGACATTACCGTAATTTCCGGTGCCAAAGAAACTTCAGCGGCAGGAAGCAATGTGGAGCTGAGAATTATGCACAGCGTGACCGATGCTCCGACTGTAGATATCAAAGCACAGGGCGTAGGTACATTGGTTGACGATGCGCCTTTCCGGGGCTCATCGGCCTATCTTCCGGTTCCTGCAGCAAGCTACACCATACAAATTGCACCGGGTTCCGGATCCCCCAATTTATTGGCATACAAGGCCGGCCTTTCTTCTTTGGCCGGATCAACTGCGCTGGTTTTGGCTTCCGGATATTTCAATCCCGCAGCCAACACTACTGGCGGCAATGCC
>JBIKMV010000100.1:0-10148 GCA_044359055.1 Catalimonadaceae bacterium | reverse complement strand
AAAATCAATTCACTGGAAGATCAGCGCTGCATCGAAGAACTGTACAAAGCCAGTCAGGCGGGGGTAAAGGTAAAGTTGATTGTGCGGGGCATTTGTTGTCTCCGTCCCGGAAGACCCGGCCTGAGTGAAAATATCAGTGTCAATTCCATAGTAGGAGATTTTCTGGAGCACACCCGCTTGTATTATTTCCATAATGGCGGCTCACCCAAGGTTTTCGGTGGAAGCGCAGATATGATGAACCGCTCCTTTGACAGGAGGCTGGAATCGCTGTTTATGATTGCAGATGAAAATCTCAAAAAACTGGCCATCACCATTTTAAAATTCAATCTGCAGGACAATGTAAACAGCTATGTGATGACAGAAGACGGCTCCTACATCAAATACCAGCTTCAGCCAAATGAGAAAGAGCTGAATATCCACCAGTATTTCTTTCATGTAGGGGAAAATCAGGTCTTGGATGCAAGTCTTTTTTGACCACAAACAGCCCCTCTGACCTTTGGCAGGCCGAAAAATTATCTTTTACTTCTATATCCGGAAGACCACTTTCATAGAGAAAGATTTGAAGATTTTCAGGAAGGAAGCGCATGTTTTTGAGCACCACTTTCCGGCACCGGAAAAATGGAAAACCTCGCTTCTTTTTCTTAGCCAGGCCATTTTTCTCCTGGCTCACCTCCGGCACTGGAGCGGGGCCATTGCCATAATGCAATTTTCGGGTTACCACAGTTTTATTCCTGTATTGTGGGCCCGGATTACTGGCAACAAAAGCATCATTGTAGCCGGTGGCACCGATTGCGTTTCCTTTCCTTCCCTCAGATACGGACATTTCCACAAAAAACTTCTGGCATGGTTTACAAGGCAATCGTACCGCATGGTATCAGTGGTATCGGCGGTTCATTCCTGTCTCTTTTTCCGGCAGGATCATTATGATTCGGAGTCTGAAAGCACCCAGGGAATATTGCATTTTGTGCCCGATGCCCGCTTTGAAAGGAATGTCATTCCAAACGGCTATGATGCCCAAGCATTTGGTATTTCCGAAAAATGGGAAGACAGAGCGGAAAAGAGTTTTATCACCATTTCAGCATCACTGGACGATCCCATACGGCTGAAACTGAAAGGGGTGGATTTGATTCTGGACCTTGCCAAACTGAGGCCTGACTGCACTTTTACCCTAGTGGGGGCCTCAGAAGAACAGGCATTGAAAATTCCTGAAAATGTGCGGCTTTTGCCTTTTTTGCCAAACAGGGAACTGGCAGCATTGTACAACCGGCACAGGTTTTACCTTCAGCTTTCTATTTCAGAGGGATTTCCCAATGCCCTGTGTGAGGCCATGTGCTGCGGTTGTATTCCCATAGTGAGTGCGGTAGCCAGCATGCCGGAGATAGTGGCAGAAACAGGTTTTATTCTGGAGAAAAGGGACATGGCTATGCTCCAAAAACTATTGGATGGAATCCTGGAAAGTCAGATTCTTCCAGAGAAATCGGAAAAAGCAAGGCAAAAAATTTCAGAGAATTATCCCCTGAAAATCAGAGAAGAAGGACTAATAAAACTCATCTCCTGAATCCGAGATAATCACAGCCAATCGGGCTGCGCTCTTCGGCCCGTGACTCAATGGGCAAGTCCATACAAAGATTACCCGTGCAGCACCCCTTTCATCTGCAAAATCGGAATAAAGCTCAGGTTTTCTTCAATATAGGAACCGGGTAAAAACAAGAATTTCTTGTCAAAAATCTCAGGACTTCCATCGTCCTTATAATAGCTTACCCAGAACTCATTGCACAAATCAAAAAGCTCGGGCTCCATCAACTCCACGGGCATGGCCGAATGGGGAGGGAGATAATTGAAATGGAACCGCAGGACTCCCGTAACCTTCGCCCGGCCATCAATCTCGCCATATCCTTTACTGGCTACCAGTATATTACGGATACCGAAATCATTGGTATTCATTACAAAAACAGTCCACTTAAAAGTGCCGTCTCCGAGGGGCTCCCTTCCGATGACCACCGAAACCCCCTCAACTTTTGGAAATGAAATATCAGCTTTCATAGGCTTGAAAGGTAAGAGAAAAAATCCTTTCAAAATGAAAACGGATCAGATCTTTTACCTGCTGTATGTCTACCTCCCGGCCCAGAATTTTTTTCATAGAGGTAACCCCCTTGTCCCGGATACCGCAGGGCACAATCATATCAAAGTAATGAAGCCCATTGTTTACATTCAAAGCAAATCCATGCATGGTTATCCAGCGGGAGGCCCTCACGCCCATAGCGCATATCTTCTCCTCTCCTACCCATACGCCGGTAAGTCCCTCCTTTCGGCCACCCCGAATTCCAAATTCGGCCAGAGAATCGATGATGGCCTGTTCCATATCTCTGAGATAGCGGTGAATATCAGTGTAAATCTGGTCCAGATCAAAAATGGGGTATCCCACCACCTGTCCGGGACCATGAAAGGTGATATCTCCACCCCGGTTGGTTTTGAAAAAATCCACGCCTGCAAGTCGGAGTTCCTCGCCTGAGGCCAGCAGATGGCTTTCCGAACCACTTTTGCCCAAAGTAAAAACGGGGGGATGCTCTACAAAAAAGAAATAATGCGGTACCGAAAGCCCAGGCTCCGTGCGGGACAAGATTTTCAATTCCATTACCTTTTGCAGGTGCTGCTCCTGCAATTCCCATGTCTCGCCATAGGATTTCAGGCCAAGGTCTTTCCAGTACACCGTATTCATACCTGGGTCACTTCAATACCGGTTGCCAGAAAAGAAAAAGGCCATCCCAAAATTCCGGATGGCCTGAATACAAAGGCTTCTGAATCAACCAATTTTCGACAATTCGTCTTTCAGGTAATTGATGACATCCACAGGAAATGGGTCAACCTCATTGGCTTCGGCCAGATAGAACGATACCCAATCCAAAACATGAATTACATAAATGCACTGCTCCACAAAAGAAGTTCCCTTTGCTTCGAGTTCCATTACAGGGCCTGCCACTTTCTCAAAAATGGGCTTACAGATATTCATCCGCATGGTGCTGCGGGGGTGATCATACGAAGTGCGCACCAGCAGCGTTGCGGCGTTGCCATAAATCAGTTCCGGAAATCTCCAGCCCACCAGTTCATTGTGGTTCATTTCTGGAAAAATATTCACATGGCTCAGCTGCTTGGAGTTTTCTGCTATCTGCTGCTGCGCCCTGATGAGAACGGCTTCCATCCGGGTATCGCCATACATGATGGGCAATTTTTTGTAGAAAAATGCCGTCAACTTTCTGGCCAGGGCTTCAATATTCTGCTCTTCGGAATCCAGAAGGGCAGCAGCGGCTTTTACCTCATCAAAATGATTGGATGATATTAGACCGTGGTGGTTCAGAATCAGGAACAGTTGCACAAAACTGTAGCCGATGCTGGCCCGTGGGCTATTGCTCCGGCCCGGAATGGCAATCATGTCATAGCCGTTGTGGCTGGCAAAATCGCCCATTTTACCACCTGAAGTTATGGCCACAATTTGAGCTCCTTTGGCTTTTGCTTTTTCGGCAGCCGATAGTGTTTCCTCGGTATTGCCTGAAAATGAGCAGGCTATAAACAAAGTATTGGCATTGATAAAAGCTGGTACATCATACGATTTTGAGATTTCGATGGGTACCTTGGCCTCATCACCGGTTAATGCTTTTATCAGGGTGCCCCCAATACCCGAACCACCCATTCCCGCAATCACCACATGATGAATCGGATTTCGGGCAGGACTCAGTTTTGCATTGGAAGCAATATTCAGAGATTCAGCCAATTGAGCGCTAAATCCCCGGATCAGTTCTTTCATCATATCAGATAGAAATCGAAAATTCGTTAAAAAAATTAAGCGGCAAAGAAAAGGAATTTAAAGGAAACAGGCATTTTTCAATTGCAGTGAAATTCGTCCGAAGCCGGATTTTTGTCCTGATTATTGATTGTCAGCAACTTCCATGGGTTTGCTAAAAAACTTCTTCAGACTTGGGAAGGCCGATTAGGGTTTGTTGGGGCTGCCCCCTCCTTTCGTCGGGGTCGGGCTATACGCTGCAAGTCCTCACTCGTTCCTCGTTGCGGGCTTTCCGCTGCTATCCCTCAGCCGACCCCTCCCGGAAAACCGGTTTTTTTCCCGGAGACGCATCAGAAATGGGTCGTAAGAAATTTCCCGGGAGAGGCGAGGTCCTGACACAAAAAAAATTTGTATTTCCGGCACCGGCGGTGCCAGATGTGAATAGTAAGAAAAGCAGGAGAGGCCAAAGCTCCATAGGAGCGTCATGTTATCGTTTCAAAATAATATTCCGGCTTGAAATCAATTTCACATGCTTGTATAAATCCTTGAAATTCAACCTGTTAGTGTGTTTTTTTTTGTTTGTCTCCCGGTTTTGAATGTAAACAATCCATTTGGGCACCCGGGATGGAGACTTTGCTTTCCTTTTACAGCAAAAATCAAATGAAAATAGAGTTGAGAACAGGTATTGGCCAGCTTTGGAAAATAAAACATTTCGCTCCTATGGAGCTTGTTATCCTGTTGGTCGGGGGCTATTGACATTATACCCCTCCAGGGTATAAGCAGTATAAAGAGCAAGAAGTTCGCAAAACCTCGAGGGTCATTATTTTGACATTTAAAGTACCACCCAATTGATTACAGATCAGGCAGGCTAGAATTTTCTCCCCGGTTTTTACAACTGATCTCCGCCATGACTTCGGGGCGGATCCTACAGGCCCGGCAAAACAAAAGTACAAAAGTCCAGTTCCCCGTTCGTCTGTTTATCCGTTCTCAGGAAATGAAGATGCGCCGGCGGCGGCTTGAGCTTCCATTTTGCCATACAAGCCCATCAGCACTTTTTCCGGGGTGATGGGGGCCGATATGGGCATTTCCGATGCAGGATTGAAGGCCAGCACTGCATTGCGGATGGCAAAAAAGGCTCCGATACCATACATCAGCGGTGGCTCTCCCACGGCTTTAGATTTCAATATGGCCAGATTCGGTTTGTCGGTATTGAGAAACTCCACCCGGATTTCCTTTGGTACTGAGTAAACATCGGGAATCTTGTAGGTAGACAGAGCGTTCGACAGTAGTTTTCCGCTTTCGTTGTATACCACTTCCTCCAGGGTCATCCAGCCAATACCCTGCACCAGTCCTCCCTCTATCTGCCCCAGGTCTACAGGCCGGTTCATACTGCTGCCAAAGTCGTGCACAATCTGCACGGCATCCACTTCGTAGGTTCCCCGGATGCAATCTACCGTGACCTCGGTAATGGCTGTGCCATATACATGATAGGCGAAAGGATGGCCCTTTTCTTTCGCCTTGTCATAGTGAATGACCGGTGTGGCGTAATGCCCTTTGGCTGAGAGATTTATCCGAAGAAAAAATGCCTGCTGAATCAGCTTTTGCCAAGTCAGTCCGGCAGATTTTTCCTTTGCAAAAACCATTTCGTTTTCAAAGGAAATGTCCTCAGAATCATTATGCTGCAGCATTTCGGCGGCAAGGGGTCTGAGCCGCTCCAGAATCTGCCGGCAGGCATCCTGCAGGGCTTTCCCATTCAGGTCGGCGGTGCTGCTGGCTGCTGAGGGCGAGGTATTGGCAACCCGGCTGGTGTTGGTGGTTTCCAGTTTTATTTTCTCCGGCGGCAGCCCGAAGGCACTGGCCGCTACCTGAATCATTTTGGCATTAACTCCCTGCCCCATTTCTACGGCCCCGGTGCTTACCCCTACCGAACCATCCGAATACACATGGACAAGTGCCCTGGCATTGTTCATCATGGTATTGGTAAAGGATATGCCAAAGCAAACCGGCATCACCGAAACACCTTTTTTCAGTAACCTGTTGGCCCTGTTGAATGTATCTGCTTTTTCCAGAATGCCCTGCAGGTCAAAAAGCCGAGCAGCATTATCCCAGCAAGGGCCGGCTTCACATTCCTGCACTACCTGTCCATAGGGAAACTCGGAGCCATCTTCCAGCAGGTTTTTCCGCTGGATTTCCCATGCCGGAACACCCAGTTTTTTTGCAGCCAGATCAATGGCAGCTTCGATTACAAACATCCCCTGCGGACCTCCGAAACCCCGGAACGCAGTATTGGGAGGCAAATGGGTCTTGCAGCTGTGGGCTGTAGCCCGCACATGTGGAACAAAATAAGAATTTGTACAGTGAAACAGGGTCCGCTCCAGAATGGCCGGAGAAAGGTCGGCAGCAGCACCCCCGTTCTGAAAAAAGATGGCCTCAAATGCCCTGATTTTTAAATCTTTATCCAATCCTATTTTAAAGTCTGCGGCATAAGGATTGCGCTTTCCGGTCATCCTCATATCTTCCATCCGGTGGAGGATACACTTGGCAGGCCGATTCAGGATAAAAGCAGCCAGAGCAGCCATGGCAGCCCAGGCCGAAGCCTGATCTTCTTTTCCTCCAAAACCGCCTCCCAGACGGGTTACATCCACTTCTACATGGTTCATACCCGTGCCAAGCACCCGGGCAATGGTTCTTTGCACGGCAGTAGGTCCCTGGGTAGAAGAATATACTTTCATGGAGCCATGTTCGGCCGGCACGGCAATCGCCCCCTGTGTTTCCAGATACAAATGCTCCTGGCCATTTGTAAACGATTGTCCTTCATATACATAAGCGCAGTCCGGGAAAGCTTTGTCCACCTCTCCCATTTCAAATTTCCGGCTTGCAGAAAGCAGTTGTCCTTTTTGCCAGGCCTCTCGGGGATCGGTGATGGCCGGCAGCACATCATACTCAACTTTGATTTTGTGAAGAGCGACTTCGGCGGCTTCTTCGGTTTCGGCAGCAACGATGAGAATGGGTTGTCCCCAGAAATGAATTTCCTTTTCGGCAAGCAAGGGTTCATCTGGAATGATGCCCCCGATTTGGTTTTCTCCGGGGATATCTTTGAAAGAAATGATTTTCACAACGCCTTCCACCTCTTCAGCCTCCTTATAATCTAGGGATGTGATGGTGCCATGGGCAATGGATGCATCGAAAATTTTCAGATACAAGGTTCCGGCAGGAACTGGAATATCATCTACATACTGTGAGCGCCCGGTTACATGGTTTGGCGTATCGTGGTTACCGAATGAGCTCAGGTCAGGTCCGGCAGTTTCAGAGATGGTGGGCAAAGCAGCCATGGATAGCAGGGGGTAAAGTTTCAGAATCCAAGGGAAGAAAATAAGAAGTGTTTCTCATGCATGAGTTCAGGAATTTGCATGGCGGGTATTACCTGCGGTTTCAGAGAGCAAGCCAAATAATTCATTTTCAGAAAGATAAGGCTGAAAATGCGCCAGAATCAACTGACGGAGCAGCATTCTTTTGTACTCTGCGGTTCCTCTGGCATCGCTGATGGGGGCAATTTCGGCTTGCACCTGCTCAAGGGCTGCTGTCAGATTTTCACGATTCAAAATTTTACCTTTCAGACATTCAGCCGATTGGCCCAGCCATTTAGGCCAGGCAAATACACCTCCTGCAGAAAGATTCAGGTCCGCTACCCTTCCATCAGCGTCGAGCCGAAGCAAACAGGCCGAATTCACGGAAGCAATGTCCAGATGGGTTCGCTTGCAGACCTTTTCAAAATTGAAAACACTTCCTTGAGGCGGCACCTGAAAGATAATCCGGGAAATAATCTCCTCAGGGGCTTTGTCCAACACCTTGTAGCCTTTGTAAAAATCACGAAGCAAAACCCGGCGGCTGCTTTCGCCGCTCTTAAGCTCGACATCGGCATCCAAAGCCAGAAGAAAAACTGTCATATCGCCAATGGGAGAGGCATTGACCAGATTGCCTGCCAAAGTAGCCATGTTGCGGATTGGCGTAGAAGACACCAGTTTGATATAACGCTTCAGGCCCGGAAACAAAGAGCGTATTTCGGGCGACTCAGAAAATTCGGACACAGTGACCGAAGCCCCGGCATAAATTTTTCCATTTTCCTGCCGGATACCCTTCAGCGACAGATCGAAAAGCAATCCGGAAAGCGAAGATTCCCGAACCTGGGTGTGCTTCTGAACCAGCAAATCGGTGCCGCCCCCGATGCGCATAGGCCTGTTTGAAGCCGGAGCGACAACTTCAGAAGCAGCCTGATTCTCCTGAGCGATTGATTGCAGCCTGTCCGGAATATCAAGGAAATAAGGAGGCAAAAAACCCTTTGAAACCAGCCAGTGCACCGTGCCTGATTCGGGCTTTTCTTTCAAGGTATCGGAAATAATTCCGGCAGCCCTTTCGATGGATTTGTAACCGGTGCAGCGGCATATATTTCCATCGATATGCTCTATGGCTTTCTGATAATTTTTATCCCGGGGATGGAGAACAAATCCGGTAAAGGACATGACGAATCCGGGGGTGCAAAAGCCGCACTGCGTTCCGTTTGATCCTGCCATAGCAGCCTGAACAGGCGAAAGGCTGTCCATGTTAATCCCCTCTACGGTAACAATATGATTCCCTTGCGCATTGGCCAAAGGCATAAGGCAGGAAGTCATGCTGCGGTAGGATAGCTTTCCGTTTTCCGGGCGTCCGACGAGTACAGTGCAGGCGCCGCAGTCTCCTTCCCGGCAGCCGGTTTTGGTACCGGTAAGCCTTTTCTGGTACCGGATAAAATCAAGTACGGTGCTACCCGGCGGAAGGGAGGTGCGCACCATTTTATCATTGAGGATAAAACGAATCATCAGCAAATCCGGGTACCCAAAAAACGGAACCCAAAGGGGCGAAAAGTAGGAAAAAGTTTGGAATAAGGCTTAGGGAGGCCGGGAATAATCCTTCAGAATGAAACCTGCCTTACTTAAACTTAGGCGGAATGCCGCTGGGAGACAGCCATACTAGAGTTTTTCGGCCATAAAAATGACCAGAAATGGAATGGCAAAGAAAATAAGGGTGAGATAGCCAAAAGCAAAAGCCAGATTCTGGTGCGCTTTGTCGGCTGTCCACTTGGCCACAAGCATGGGAATATTCCTTAGAAATGGAAATGGAAAAAAAAGCAATACCCCGAAAAGATTGAAAAGAAAATGGGCCAGAGCAATGGAAATAGCCGCATCAGACCGGCCGATGGCAGCGATGAGTGCGGTAACAGTAGTCCCTACATTGGCTCCCATGATGTAGGGGAAAATTTTTTTGGGAGATACTTTCTCGGTTGCCGCTATCATGACACAGAAAGAAGTAGTCACGCTGGAAGAATGAATGGCTGCGGTAGTGCCTATACCTGTGAGAAGGGATCGAAAAGGATTTCCCAGCCAGTTTTTGAGCCTTTTTCCTCCCCCGCCACGAAGAATTAAGTATTTAAAAATCAGCGTCAGGGCATAGATACTCATAAAAAGTAGAACAAGGGAGCAGAATAATATTACCCAGGGCTGAACCTGTACCAGCCCGGGGAGCCAGCCTGCAATCGGGCTAATGAAGGTATCATGAAAAAAAAACCAGCCCTCACCCAAAACTCCGGCATGCGACATATGCCCGGCAAGAAAATCACTGCTTCTGCTCAGTATTTTCCAGTAATATTCAAGTGGAAAAAAGATGAGGGCAGAAAGAATATTGAATACCGCATGGCTGCTGGCCGTCATAAATCCTCTTCTGAAGGCTTTGGGGCTGCCCAGATTTCCGAAAGCCACCATCAGACCGGTGATGGAAGTACCGATGTTGGCACCCATCATCATGTAGACCGCTGTTTCCAGCCTGATAACATTGGCGGCTACCAATACCACCATGGTAGAGGTTACTGTGCTGGAGCTATGGATAATAGCCGTAGCCAGAAGCCCGATAAAAAGAGAAACAATGGGCAGGGAAGTGCTATGAATGATTCCTTCCGTAAACTCCGAACCCAGAAGTTTGCCTGAACTGGCGATAAGTTCCAGGGAAACAAGAAAAAGAAAAAGAACAATAACCGAAAGCAGCACCTGCGCCCAAATGAGCCATTGCCGGTTCGAAATCCGATCCCCTGTAAAGTCAGTTTTTGCCAGTGAGTAAGCCATTCAATCTGCAAAAATAGCCCACGGGGCAGCGATGTCGTCAGTGCAGGAGAAAATTAACCTTTTGGTAACAATACGATAACAAAGCGAAGCATCCCAAACGGGCCACTTAAAGTTACACAAAAAGAAGTCATTCGCTTTGAAAATCAGAGGCCGGCCATTACCAGAAACCTGAAAACCGCCACATTGTCGCCCCTGCTGTTTCCGGCAAGCTCATCCAT
>JBIKMV010000308.1:0-2755 GCA_044359055.1 Catalimonadaceae bacterium | reverse complement strand
AGCCGAATGCTCAGACCTGGATGCCAAAAAGCCACAATTCACGGGAGTTTTTTCCTCTCCCGGATAAGCATAATAAAAAACGAGGCTTGAGGAGAAACCGGAATTTTTCAGCAATTGGTTCAATTCAGGTCCATCAAAAAGGCTTTTGTGGAGTTGCTCAAACCATCCGCTTGGATCCACCGCTTCAGGGTCTCCGTGGGTATATCGGTAAACATGAAATAAATCAAAAGTTTCACCCACAATGCCGGGGCCATTTTCGAGATAAAGGCGGGGGAGGAAAGGATTAATTATGTGCTTCTCCGGAAATGGATAATTGAATTTCAAGCACAAAAGAACATATTTCGGGTGAGTGATTTGAATCTTTTTTCAGAAACGGAGATATCAAGGTTCAGCCTCCCACTGCCGGAAAAAATGATGAAAACCATCGGCTGTCCTTTACAAATGAGGAAATAGATGAATACCTGAATTATTATTCCGAAGTGTCAGAAGCAAAAACCGGGTTTTTGCATCCCTTGAAAAAACAAAAGGGCTAAAAAATCAGAAGGCCCTCAAAGAGAGCCTTCTGAATATTTCAATAAACCCAAAATCACAATTACGATCTCTTTTCCCTAAAGGAGACCGCGGGGCAAAAGTGATTTTTTTTTTTCATTGCAGGGATATTCAGAAAGCTGATTTTAGACCAAAATACTATTTTATTAACTTTAATCAGTTTTCCTAAGGGATAAAGGAATATTGTGCCGAAGTTGGGAGAATACATCCTCGGCTGTTTTTTAACCCATTGCACAGGATAAAAAACAACATTCAAGTTCCCACTTTTAAAATACCTGATTAGGTTGCCTACCTGAAATAAGCCTTCTGCAACTTCTGAAATTCCTTGTCTTTTAAAATGGATTTCATCCAGGGGTCTTTTTTTATCAGACTGAAATTCAGTCTTCTCGGAATAAAAGCCTGCTCAAAATGTCGCATGGCCAGTTCCTTTTTTTCCAGCAGGTACTGCGCCCCCCCCATTCCGTAGTTGGCCTTCGGGTCCAGATAATCCTTGTCCAAAGCGATATTGAATTGTTTTTCAGCGCCCTTGTAATCATCAAATCTGAGTCTGAGCAATCCAAGTTCAACCCGGTTTTTTACGGTCCCAAGGGAAGTATCAATTTTCAGGGCCTCGTCAAGGTCAGCCATGGCTTCTTTGTACTCTTCTTCATTCAGGTAGCAGTGACCGCGGTGGGCATAGGCAGCCGCAAGATTGGGTTTTAGCCGGATGGCATCTGTAAAATAGCGAATGCCCTTGCTGTATTTTCCCATATCCACATAAGAAAGACCTACCTCCACTGCACATTCATACGGATTGAATCCGAGAGCCTTGGCTTCATTGAAATCATCAATGGCCTTTTCGGTCTGCTTCAGTTGCTTATTTATTTTACCCTTATAAAAATATGCCTCAGCATTCATTTTGTCTTTTTTAATGGCATCTTCAAAATCCATCAGAGCCCTGCGGTAATTTTCCATTTGGAAATGGCATTTTCCCCTTTTTATCAGGGCCTGAGAATTATCAGGATTCTGGTCAAGTGCCTCTCCAAACCAAACCATTGCCGAGTCGTATAAACCGAGGCTTGAAAAAGCCTCTCCAAGTCCAAGACAGGCATCAATATTTTTCTTGTCGTATTTCCGGGTTGAGTAGAAGGGGTTCAGGCAATAGTCAAATTGCTTTCTGCGAAGGAAAATTCTACCCTTTTCGAGATAGGCCGGAGAAAAATTTTCTCTGGCAAATACCGCACGGTCCAAAGCTGCAAGAGCTTCGTTTTCCTTCCCTTGTTTTTCCAGTTGAAGGGCCATAAGATAATGGGCCTCAGCACTTCCCGGCTTCACAATTATGGTCTTTTTCGCTTGTACGATGGCCTCTTCGGTATTGCCTTTTTCTGCAGCATCTCTGGCCTTGCCGAAAAAATCGGTGAAGTAGGTCTCCAATCTTGCCTCCTGCTCACTTCCAAGGCCCAACTGATAGGCTTTTCCAAGACTGATGCCCGCTTTTTCGTCTTCACCCTTGTCCATAAAACAAAGACCCTTCTGAAAATAGCCACCTGCATCATCAGGGTTTACTTCAATAGCCTTTTCTGCCGCTTCCATGGATTTGGCCATCTGGTTTTTCCTCCGAAGCCCTTCTGCTTTACCGGTAAGGGCAAGAAAATTAACCGGATTTGACAACAGCACATGCTCGAAATCAGCCAAAGCCCCATCCCAGTCCCTGGCCTGAAGCAACCACTGACCTCTTTTTATCCGGAACTCAGCATTTTTCGGATCAAGACTAATCAGGGTAGCATAATCGGAAATGGCTTTGCTCAGATCGGCCAGATGCGTAAAGGTCAGGGCCCTGTAAACCAATGCTTCGGCATAGGAACCATCCAGTTCGAGTGCTTTATTGAAATCGGGCAAGGCCTTTTTGTGGTCTCCCATCATTTGATAGCATTTGGCTCTTTCGAAATAGTAAACCGGATTGGATTTATTCTCAGAAATAAGCCTGCCATAATCCTTGAGGGCCAGTTTGAAATTGCCGGCCATATACTTTGCCCGGGTTTCAGCCCTGTTACGGATTACTTTTTCTACCTGGCCTATTTTTTCTTTCACCGCTGCATGGTCAGGAAAAATATTCAGGGCCATCTGGAATGCCTGCCTTGCTCCTTCATAATCCCGTAGCTTTAACAGCCTCTCCCCCTCGCTGTTTTGTTTCTCAAAAATCTGTCCGGGCTCTGTAGATCCTCCG
>JBIKMV010000307.1:0-2758 GCA_044359055.1 Catalimonadaceae bacterium | reverse complement strand
GCAGTTTTTAAGACGGGAAAGGGGAAGAAAAAAATAGTACTTCAATAGTCCCTACCCTGCCGCTGCATAAGCAAAAAGGGCGGAAGTGCTTCACAGACCTTCCGCCCTTTTTTTTATTTACGCCGGGCCCTTGATTCTCACCCGCTTTTGGGTCGTCATGCCCGGCTGCTGCAACTTTGGGTAAAATATCTTCTAATGAGGCTCCTGCCAGGAGGCATCATTGTTTGATCCATTTCAATACCTGCTTTTCGGTACCCGATTCGATAACGATGAGGTACAAACCGGATTTGATTTCTTCTGTAAAAATATCCAGATTTTCTCTTCCGTTTGCTCTCTCTCTGATCCGGTTTTTGCCCTGCACATCCTGAATCAGGATTTTCTCAGTCCCCTTCAGTCCGGTGATTCTGAGCTTATTGAGCCCCGGATTCGGAAATACGAATGCCTGCTTTTCTATGGGTTTGCTAACCTGAACAGGTATTTTGCCCACCAAAAGAAACCGGTTGGAAGAAAACATGGAGGACGAGATGATTTCGAAAGGATAAACAAACTGACTTGTTGCGACGGGGTAGGCAAATCCTGTTTCCAGATCTTTGAGCACCCAAACCTTGCCGTTGAAAATATCGTCACCCAGATTGATTTCGAAAAAGTAATTTCCGGGATTTTCTACATTGTAACCGAAAAATACCGAATCGGCATCTTCGAAATAGCGCCCCTGTATGGAGGCCCGGATTCCCTCCTGCGTTTTGGAAAACAGGGTAATCCCTGCCGGACCATTGCCGAATTTATTGGCATCGTATTCTGGTTCAAACTGAGGTCCTGCCTGAGCCATCCACCTTATGGCGACTTCATCTCTTTCGCCGTTGCTGTTTTTTAGTCTGAACCTTCCGGCATCAGGGGGATCCTGGGCAGCAATACGGATAAAGGAAGCGTTCACCGGACTGAGGGGTTTGGCATCTTCGGTAATCTGCAGGGCAGGACTTGTAGCGGTTGCCTTCACAAAGAACCCTTGTCCTGAAGCGATATACCGGTCCACATCAAAAACAGACAGACCGGTTCCGATGGAATAAGATCCGTATGCCTCATACACATGGTTCCAGATGTGCAATTCGCCCCCGATGTTGCTGCGGATCAGGCTGTTGAAGTCAACCTCACAGGGATAGGGATTGGCGAGCAGATTCCATCCGCCACCGCCATAGCCCATGGGAGAATAACTGACACTGAAGGATTTGTTGCCGGTTACAATAGGGCCGGTATTGGAGAAAGTAGGATTGCTGTTGAAAAAAGGCTGATTCAGGTAAGCTCTGTAGCCTCTGCCTACGGAAACCGATGGCGGACTGTACTCCCATCCGTTTATTTGCAGGCCGTTGTTTACAGTACCGCCTTCATTGTGGAGAAACAGGGTGTTATCTGTAATGGTGAAATCATCGGACCAATCCGAAAGGGTTTGATTTTCAACAGGGGTTCCAATCAAAAACCAACCGATCGTATTTCCGGGAACAAATCTTTGAATGGTAACATCTCCAATGAGAGCTGCGCTGGGTTCCACTTTAGCAAGACGGGCGGTTCCCGAAGCATTGGAAACCAAAACCAGATTTCCTCCGGAGATGAGCTGCCCTGTTTGCAGTTTCAAAGTGCCGGTAAGCAGGGTCTGATCATCCAGGCTTACGCCGGCAGCATTGTCTATAGTCAGATTTTGAATTTTACCTTTCCAGGTTTGAGCCGAACTTCCTTTCATCACTACAGTTCCGGATATGGTACTGATTGAAAGATTGGTGCCATTGCCGTATACCTCAATATCAGAAGACGCCGTAAGGGATTCCCCGGGCAGAACTGTCAAGTCTTTGGTGGTAAATCCGGCTCCGTTGTAGGGTCCGTCGATAAAGGCACTCAATGTGGAACTTGGCGGCCCGATATCCCAGGCTGTTCCATCCCAAACGGTGTAAACTTGGGGGTCGTCGTTCAGACTTGCCACACGGTTTCTACCGGAACCATCGAAGCCTGTAAATTCTCCTCCGATTAAAATTTCATCGCCGTTGTCCAGCACCACATTCACCGGATCGTTGGTTCCGGTACCGGTATTGAATCCAAGATTACGGGCACCTGAGGGTTTCAGGCGAATAATACCATTCCTTCCTATGCCTTTGTTTCCGTCATCAAAATCTCCTGCCGCAGTGATTTGTCCGGTAGCCTGATCGGTAAACATATCCCGGACCGGTCCGTCGGTAAAAGGTGAGGAATCAAAAGAGGGGTCAAACTGACCGTTCTGGGCCATGCGAATAAGATTTCTTCTGTTTTGTCCGTTGTACTGGCTAAATAAGCCCCCAACCATTACCTGCCCCCCGGAAAGAAAGGCAATGGACAAGACCGTGCCTCCCGCTGAAACCCCGGGACCCAGATTGGACCCTGATTTGAAACGACCCTTGTCGTCCAGGCGGGCAATGCCGTTTCTGGGTAAACCATTACAGGAACTAAAGGCGCCTCCGGCAAAAATGATGCTGTCCTGGTAAATCTTAATAACTCTTACTCTTCCGTTAAATCCTGTTCCCGGCTGGAAAGTATTGTCAATGGTGCCATTGGAATTCAGCCTTACAATGCCGGGTGCAGGCTGCCCATTGAAAAGGGTAAAATCTCCTCCCAGCAAAATTTTTCCATTGTTGTATAAGGCCATGGTCCAAATGGTGTCGTTTGCACCCAAGCCCGGCAGAAAACCGGAATCAACCACACCTGTGGAATCCAAACGCACAATTCCACGGCGGTT
>JBIKMV010000306.1:0-2778 GCA_044359055.1 Catalimonadaceae bacterium | reverse complement strand
TCAACGGATTCTGTCCAGATGTAAACGCCAAATAATATTTTTCAAAATTTCCCCTTTATCCTGAGTTTCACCGCTCTCCCTCCGCCTAGGTTCTTGTCTCAGGAATCAATAGCATTTTTGAAGAAATAACAGACCATTTGTATTTTTGAAATATGGAAAGTGGTTTGTTCGACATCAGGAAGAAATTCAAAATGGATATTGGGGAAATCGGAGTATTGTTGCGTGGAGACACTCACCCAGGCGGGGACACGCACCAAGGCGGGGATTCACCATGCATATTATACTCAGTTTAAACCACAAATTTACTATCATCACAAGGCTATGGATCCCTGGATTAAGAGTTCGATGCGTCGTTTTAATTGGTCTGATGATCCTTATTTTGAAGACAATGTGTTTTATGGAAATTAAATATCTTTATAAATTTTATTTACTTTGTTTTGCTGCATTTTTTTTTGTTTATAGGTCTAATGTTTTCGGCCAAAATGAACTTTTTATCGAAGTTGATTCCATAGTTATTTCTAATAAAAATGAAAAACTGTTGGAGGTTCATATTACTTATACAAATAATTCAAATGATTTCATAAGTTTCTCAGATATATTTGACCTAAATTTAAATTCATTAGATATTGATACTGTTAATCTAAAAAATTATGCTTTTTTTGATATTTTTGGAAACAATAAATTCCATTATAACGAATTTAAATTACAAAAATTGGAAATAATTCACCATGATAATTTATATTTTAAGAATAAAGAATCTGGTAAATTAAATGATTCAATATTAAATGATAAATTTTTTCAATATAAAATGAAAAAAATTTCCTTACCTCCTTACAGCTCAAAAGAATTTTTCTTCCTTATTCCAAAAATTGATTTAGATAGAATAATATTCAAATATGGCCTTAAAAATATAGGTTTCAGGTTTTGTTTTAAATTTAAAAATTATAAGTATGATAAGTTTTTTAAAGATCTATGGGGGAACTATTCTACAGTTAATGGGAGTACTCATCGAAAATTAGAAGGAAGGGTGCCAGTAAAATATACGTTAGATAAATACTTTTTTTACTTTGATTTGAATTACTTTCATTTGGGAAGGAAAAAGTAATTTTTTAAAAATTGGGTAACCCCTCTGTCCTGAGTTTTTCAGGCGATAGGCCCTGCCAATTTGATTAGGGATAAAACTCCGCCTGGGTTCTTGTCTCAGGAATCAATAGCATTTTTGAAGAAATAACAGACCATTTGTATTTTTGAAATATGGAAAGTGGTTTGTTCGACATCAGGAAGAAATTCAAAATGGATATTGGGGAAATCGGAGTATTGTTGCGTGGAGACACTCACCCAGGCGGGGGATCAACTGACTTTATTTCTAACTCCTGATTTCCCTTCCAAATCCATTCTCATTTCGAAAACAAAATCGTTCCAGGCCGGACACGGCTAAAGGAATATGCAAATCCAAACCAGGGCAAAACCAGTTTCGATTGAGGCAAATAGACAAGACCAAATTCCACTTTTTTGTCTTTTCTGCCCGTGCGTACCCCTGCAACCCCGATGGGCGTCTTTTTTTCGTGGTCGTTGAATCTGGCGAATTCGAAAAAACCGTGGGCTTTTCTGTGAATTCGCATAAGGCCCGAAACCTGTATACTTCTGGAATATACCACATCACTCTTTCCCTGATTGGAACCGATGTATCCCACGGTGAGGTGATTTTCCCGGCTGCCAATGGTAAGGCAGGCATGGTAAAACAGAGGAGTTGGGCTACCCATTTGAGCAAAGGCAGCCGTTAAAACACCAGCCCCTATGGCTAGTCTGTTCTCCACAATCGGATAAGAGAATTTTACCGATGCCCAGAGAAGGCCAGGAAATAATCCGACATTCACCGCTACATGGTCGCTCAGACCGATGCTCAGTTGGTTCATTCCTAAAGCAAAATTCTGGTATTGAATCTGCTTTCGCTTCAAACCATATGCACTGGGAAGCAGGAGAGTACGGTTGGAGAACTGGTTTTCCGGCCAGAACCGACCCTTTCGTATTTGTTTTTTCGAGGCTGAAGAAATTTGCCAGATGTTTTTCAATTTGATGGTTTTGGTTTGCCCATCCACCAGAATAAACGTAACGACCGAATCGGTATACGAGGAATAGAAACCTTCAAAATAGACCTTTCGTTTGGAAATGACTTCATACAGAGAATCCGGTGTGAGGGAAAATGTCTGGCCAAAGCCATTCACAAAAAATCCGAAGACAAGGGCAATACTAAGGGCAAAGGGTGATTTCATCGGGATGGCTTACTTCCGGCAAGGATAATTTAAATTACCCAAAGTCCCAATGGGCAGGCACCTGGCGTGGTTATTTTGTTTGGAAGTCTATGGTTGATGGTACAAACGAATCCAGTACCAACGAAGTGAAATAAATCAATCCGTCTTCGCCAAACAAAGCAGAAAAAAGTTTTGGTTCGACCTGGTTCGGGATGGTTCGGCGTAGAGTTCCCCACTGTCCTGAGTTTTCCGAAGGGAACTCAGGACGAAAAATACAATGGAGGGGTCTCCGACCCGGTTTAATCGACAGACGTCCCATTTTCAGGATAAATTCATACTATTGCTTTATGGCTGAAAGATGGGATTGTTGGAAACGCCGGGACGGAGTCCCTCGAACTTATTAATGGTCCGGAGAGCCGCAAGCGAACTCTCCGGACAGTGGAAATTTGAAAAAAATCAATCCTGACAATTTCCGGTGCAAAAAAAAAATCAAGACAGATTTTCCCCTACTTATTTAGAATAGTAT
>JBIKMV010000003.1:0-33158 GCA_044359055.1 Catalimonadaceae bacterium | reverse complement strand
AATGCTCAGGGTTTGCTGCACTCCGGACCGATGGTGGGCTACTCCGACCACCGTGAAGTGGCCCTTTGGATTCAGACCAAAAGTCAGGCTGAGGTTTTCTTCCGGTTCTGGGATTTGAAAAATCCACAGTTAAAAAGGAAAACGGAGATGCAGAAATCTAAAAAAGAGCATGCCTTTGCGTTGACCTTTAAAGCCGATTCACTTGTTCCGGGAACGCTTTATGGATACGAACCCGTCATAAATGGCAAGGTTCAGAAAATGCCCTATAGTCTTCAATTTCAAACCCTTCCGCTTTGGCAATTTCGTACTGATCCCCCCAATTTCAGTTTTGCGGTAGGTTCCTGCACTTATGTGAATGAGCCAGCCTGGGACCGCCCGGGAAAAGGCTATGGAGATAGTGTCTTCATTTTCAAAGCCATAGCTGAAAAAAAGCCCGATTTTATGCTTTGGATCGGCGATAATACCTACACAAGGGAAGGCGATTGGAATACTAAAGGCGGGTTTCTTCATCGCTACACCCACACCCGCTCCCTTCCCGAAATGAAGGCACTTTTGGCTTCCAGCCACCACTATGCCACCTGGGACGACCACGAATACGGCCCGAATGATTCGGACCGAAGCTT
This sequence comes from Catalimonadaceae bacterium, assembly GCA_044359055.1. GTDB lineage: Bacteria > Bacteroidota > Bacteroidia > Cytophagales > Flexibacteraceae > CAMDMI01. The sequence goes on along the minus strand of JBIKMV010000003.1, from coordinate 32,535 downwards.
TTGGAATAAAAAGATTGCCTCAGAAACTTTTGAAACCTTTTGGCCCATGCCCAATAAACCAATGGGAGATGGCCCTGTATGTCAGACCTTTGGTTGGGGAGATTGCCAGTTTTTTATGTTGGACGACCGCTGGTTCAGGGCGCCCAATGCAGATAAAGACAGTACCAAATCGTATCTTGGAGAAGCCCAAATCAATTGGCTGATGGATGCGCTGACATTTTCAAAAGCCAATTTTAAAATCATTGCCTGCGGAGGACAGGTGATAAACGATGCAGCTGTGTATGAAAATTATGCCGCTTATCCGGTAGAAAGGCGCAGACTCCTGGACCGCATTACCAGAGCCGGAATTTCCGGAGTGTTGTTTTTAAGCGGTGACCGGCACCATGCCGAATTGTCCAGACTGGAAAGACAGGGAACCTACCCACTGTATGACCTCACTACCAGTCCTTTAACAGCCGGAATCCACAATCCGGGAAAGGAGGCCAACACGCTTCGGGTAGAGGGAACTTTGTTTAATGGACATAACTTTGCCCGGATTCAGGTGAACGGAGAGGCAAAAAAACGGGTGCTGAAAATGAATCTTTTCGACAACAGGGGTAATCTGGTTTGGGAGAAAGAACTTAAGGCAGAAGAATTGAAATAAAGGGATTTGGGGGGGATTCAGTTTGATTTTTTTCTGATGAAATAAACCGGGATGCCCAAAGCTACAATGCCCAGCCCGGCAAAAGTGTACAATGGTTTGGTAGCCAGCAGGTTGATGCAGAACGCCATAGCAAGAAGGATGTAAACCGCCGGAACCCAGGGATAAAGAAATGCTTTGTAGGGTCTTTCGGTGTCAGGTTCCTTTTTTCTGAGAATAAATATTCCTGAAATGGTAACGATGTAAAAGAGGAGGGAAGCAAAGGTGGTGTATTCCAGCAGGTCGCCGTATCTGCCGGAGAGGCAAAGCACGCATGCCCAGGCGCATTGAATCCACAAGGCAAAGGCAGGAACCCCGGATGAATTGAGAGAGCCGGCTTTTTTGAAAAACAGATTGTCCTGTGCCATGGCATAAAAAAGTCTTCCGCCTGCCAGAATGCAGCCATTGTTGCACCCGAAAGTAGAAACCATGATAAGGCCGGCCATCAGATACACCGCAGTATCTCCGAAAATGATGGCAGCTGCGGCTGTTCCCACCCGGTCCTGATCGGCATACTGTATTTCTGAAATGGGCAGGAGGGAAAAATAGGCCAGATTGGCGAGCAGATACAGGCTGGTAACAATCAGGGTGCCCAAAAACAGACTGAGTGGAAGGTTGCGTTTGGGATTCCGGATTTCGCCGGCAATGAAGGTTACATTGTTCCATGCATCACTTGAAAACAAAGATCCCACCATGGCAAGGCCCAAAGCAGAAATCAGGGCCATTCCTGAAAGGGGGATGGAGCCCATTCCGGCACCATCGCTGATGCGGCTTGCTTCCCATAAATGATCAAAATTACCGTCTGGCAAGCCATTTTCCAGACCTGTACGGATGCCAAAAACAATCAAACCAAGAAGGGCAGCAATTTTGGCTGTGGTAAACAGAATCTGTATCCAGCGACCACCTTCCACGCCTCCGGTATTGATCAGAGTGAGAACGAAAATGGCCGCAATGGCAAATATCTGGGCATGGTTTACCTGAAACGAACCCAGAGAAAATAAAATATGGCCGGAGCCAAGACCAGGAAAAAAAACGGCTGAAAACTTGGCAAATGCCATGGCTACCGCTGCAATCACTCCGGTCTGAATGACCATAAAAACAGTCCAGCCATACAGGAATCCGGTCAGCTGCCCGTAGGCCCGCCGGATGTACACATATTGTCCGCCTGCATTGGGCATCATAGCCGAAAGTTCACCATAGGACAGAGCTGCCATAACCGTCATGACCCCGGCCACCAGCCAGGCCAGCAAAACCCAGCCGGCCGAACCAAGATTCCGGGTCATATCGGCTGAAACAATAAAAATACCCGATCCGATCATGGACCCTGAGACCAGCATTACAGCATCGGTTAGGCCCAGCCTGCGTTGAAATGATGACATTTTTACACTTTGTTTTTAGAAATTCTTAGCCAATGGGCCAGACTTGCTTTCAATTCCTGCGATACAAAAGGCTTGGGCAGATAGCCCTGTATGCCAAACTGTTCCAGTTGTTCTTTCACCTCCGCCAGGGGAGATGCCGTCATGGCCAGTATTGGCGTTTCCCTGTGGCGGGGATTTTTCCGGATTTCAGCAGCCGCCCTGAGACCATCGAGGTCAGGGAGCTGAATATCCATTAAAATGAGGTCGTATGAGTTTTTTCTTGCCATTTCCAGAGCTTCCATTGCATTGGTGGCAGTATGGAAATCGATTTTCCATTTTCTGAAAAATCTTTCGGCTACCACGCGGTTGAAATCCACATCCTCCACAAACAGCATTTTACAGCCTTCAAGCACAGAATCTGACTCTGAAGAATCTTCCATTCCCGGTTCCGGCAAATCAGATTCGCTTTCCGGAAGATAAAGCGAAAAGAAAAAGTTGGACCCCTTCCCTTCCTTGCTTTCCAGAAAAATGCGGGAACCCATCAGAGAGAGAAGATTTTTGGTAATGGTGAGGCCAAGCCCCGAACCCCCGAACCTGCGGCCGATGGTGGTATCTGCCTGCATGAAAAATTCAAAAATATACTGCTGCTTTTCCTGGGCTATTCCTATCCCTGTATCCCGGACTGACGCAAAAATATTACCCTCAGTTTTGCCGGGATAATACCGTATTTCAATTTCCACAAAGCCATAATCTGTGAATTTAATGGCATTGGAAACCAGGTTGTAAAAAATCTGACCAAGTCTGAGCTTGTCACCTGAAAAGGCATTCGGAAGATTTTTGTCTATCCGGAGGCGGAGTTCAATTCCCTTTTCTTCTGCTTTGAATTTCAGACTGTTGCGTATGTTTTTTAGTAGTTTCTCCAGAGAAAATGGTTTCTTCTCCAGATCTATTTTCCCTGCTTCTATCCGGTTGAAATCCAGAATGTCATTTACCAGATTCAGCAGGTTTTCAGTGGAAAACTGGAGAATTTCAAGGCTCTTTTTCTGGTATGGAAGGGGGTTTTCTTCATGCAGAAGCTGAACCGTACCGATTACCGCATTCAGAGGGGTACGCAGCTCATGGGTTACCATGGAAAAGAAGTCAATTTTGGATTTTACGGCCAATGCGGCTTCATTATTGGCCTTTTCGGCAGCGGCTCTTTGCAGGAGAAGGTCAGCATTCAGCGCAAGCAGCTTTTCGTTTTGCTGCTGAATGGTTTGCTTTTGCCTCAGAGATTGTGCCAGGCTGCGCCGGCTTAAGAAAAACAACACAAAGAAAGACAGCAGAATAACCAGAAAAAAAAGTGCAACCATCTGATAGGTACGGAGTTTCTTTTCAGATTCTTTCTCCCTGAACAACCGGTCTGCTTTTATTTTATCGTTTTCCCTGGCTTTTTTCTCAAGTTGATACAGGGAGTGGATTTCGGTTGTTTTCCGAATAAGGTCTTCATTGAGAACTTTTTCCTTGAGGCTGTCAAATGATTTGTAATAGTCCAGTGCAAGATTGAAGTTTCCCTGTACTTCAGCCAGTCCTGAGAGCAGGCGGTAACAATTGTACATCAGAAGTTTAGACTTCATGTTTTTGGCCAGAAGTAAAGATTGCTGTGCGGCATCCTCTGCTTTTTTATACTGGCCGGTGGATCTGTGCATATCTGCCAGATTGTTCAGAACCATAGAGGTCTGGTATAAATCTCCTGAAAGCCGTGATAGCCGGATGGACTCTTCGTAATGAACCTCTGATTTTTCAAAATCTTTTTTAATCAGGCGGTAAGCACCGCCGAGGAAATTATTTGCAGAAATCAGGAGAATAGAATCTGGCTTTTGATTTTGGCAATACCGGTAAAAACGAAGAATCTCCATGAAATTACTTTCTGTGTATTCCTTTTTGTAATACATCAGGAGGTACGCCCTAAGACCTTTGAAAAACTCAATACTATTTTCTTCTTTCTTGCTTTCTGCGAGTTTAATCCCCTCAGAGATAAATCCGAGTGCTCTTTCTGTTTCATTTAGATAAGAACAGACTTTACTCAGGTAATTAAGAGCCCGGAGGTGCTGACTGGTCAGTTCAAATTCCTCAGAAAGCGATAAGGCATTGGTAAGCAATCCGTAGGCAATGTCATAGTCTGAAAGCCGTATGTGCAGCTCTGCAAGAGACAAAACACAGTTGACTACTTCGGTATTTTTTCCCTGATTTTTGTAGATAAACTGGGCTTCTTTAAACAAAATAATGCATTCTTCCGGGTTGGTTTTCAGTCCGTTGACTCCTTTTTTGTAAAGGAAATCTGCCTTGGCTAAACCTTCCAGTTTGCCGGATTTGCTTTCCTGAGCAAAAACCAGAAACTCCGGCAAGAGCCACAGGAGAAAAATAAGACTGAATGATATCTTTTTTATCATGGTAAGATTAGTTTCCTCTTTCCATTTTCATCGGTAGTGACTCCGGTACCCACCGGCTTCACCAGCCAGGCTCCGTTTTTCTTTAAAACTCCCCATTTGCCTTTTTCCTTTGCATAAGCAATGCCGCTTTTGTAGGGCAAAACTTCTTCAAAGCGGGCCGGAATCACCATTTTGCCAAATAAATTCACAAAGCCCCAAAGGCCGTTTTGCCGGGCAGGGGCATTGCCTTCGGAAAAGGGCAGAATTTCTTCAAAAACAAGATTTCCCTGGGTCAATCCCTTGCTGCTGACAAGGCTGAAGGAGGCATTTTTTCCTTTTTTCCAGGCATTTTCTCCCAGATATTGCCATTCGGTTTTTTCGGCCTCGCAGAGGTCTTCACCTTTCAGTCCGATTAATCTGCTTTTTCCCTTTTTGAATGCCACGAGGGGAAAGTCTGCCAGCTCTTTGTCCTTCTTTTTTACCTGAAAGGAGTCGAAGCGGGCTTCAAAGGGCATTTTGCCATCAGCAGAAACAAGGCCCCATCCCTCTTCATTCCGGGCGGGAATGGAAGCTTTGCCGGAGGGCAGGATATTCCGGAAGGTTGTTGGCACCTGAATTTTTCCATTTTGGTCGCAAAGTCCTGTTTTATCTCCCTTGAGAAGTGTGAAAAATACTTCCCTTTCGCCGGAATAGGATTGAATGGCATCATATTGAGGTGCCAGAATTTCTTTTCCTGATTCTGAAAGCAGGCCGGTTTTGCTCTGAAGTGAAGTGATGTAAAATCTTGAATTCAATGGCATTAGATTATCATACCAAAAACCGGGTGCAAGGTCTGGAAGCTTGGTAATGCAGGTTTTTCCGGCTTTGAAAGCCCGGATCATCATGCAGGAATCCAAAGTCGCCAGTGAGTCGTAATCCGACTTCCAAAAAGACCTCACCTTAAAATCATAGACCAGAGCGCCTTTTTCCTTCCGGATTTCGAGCCATTGCTGGCTTCGGGAAATCCTGATCTGATTATCGCCCGGATCCAGCACCCATTTGCCCGCCTTCAGGTCATAGATGCCAATGTTGCCGGGCACGGTTTCCAGCAATGCCGACCCGCCGGGCAGGGTTTGAGCATAGGCAAAGGTTTGTTTGGGTCCCGCTGTTTTGCCCGAAAGGTTTATCAATTCCCATTTTCCTTCCTTCCTTACAGCCGCAAATCCATCCTGAAAAGGGGAAATCTGCTCAAAGCGACAATCCAGAATTTCATTCCCCCGTGGATTTCTGAGGCCATATAATTCCTCCTTTCTGACCAGAATCAGCTCACCAAAAAGGCTGATCTGATCAAACTGAGGCCGTATCACAATATAGGCCATGGAATTGAACGCCCCGAATTTCCCGTCTGCATGCTGATAGCCGAGGAGGTTTTTTCCCAACCGGAAAACCTGCTTCATGCCGGAAATGATGATACGGCCGTCGCCATAATAAACCAGATCGTGAAAGCCATTGATTCGGGCAATGCCCGCCGAATCGCTAAGGCTCGAAATATCATCGTAGCGGGCTTCCACCAGAAAACGGCCGTTTTCTTTGGAAATCAGGCCCCATGCACCATTTTTCTTTACCCAGGTGGCCATGCCGCTGAAGGGATTGATTTCCTTCACTTCTTCGTAAAGCGGCTTGATGAGCAAACGGCCTTTTGCATCGGCAAGTCCCCAAAGCCCGCCTTTTTTTACCCATCCCTTGCCATCGGAAAAAGCAGCTATTTCCTCATATTCTGCAGGAATTACCAGTACTCCTTCGCAGTTGATAACCCCGAAGAGCTTACCCTGCTGCACGATGGCAAAGCGGCCTGAAAAGGGTCTGGCACTGAGAAAAACGGGTGGAATCCGGTATTCGCCAATGGCATTAACATAGCCATAAAGCCGGGTTTTGCGGTCTTTTTTTGAAAACAGTTCTTCTTCGCAGTTGTAATCAAACTGTGCCAAAGCCGGAAGGCAGGTAAACAGAGTCCAGATACAGGCGCAGACAAAAACAAATGGATTTTTCATAGAAAGAAAAACAAAAGAAAGCTTTTTTGGGGATTTGGCCTTGCAGCTTTCAGGATTCCTCTGGTTTCGTGCATTTTATGGATTGTTTTCTGCATCAAGGGCTCTTTGAAGCATGTCTTCATCAGGGGGAGAAAATTCTTTCCAGAGGCCATATTCGGGGTAGGGCGCATGAAGCCGGATGGTTTCTTTGGTCACAGGATGCTCAAATTCTACGGCATACGCATACAGAAAGGGGCAATTTCCCAACGCCGATTTGTCGCCGTATTTCAGATCACCGATGAGAGGGAGTTTTTCGAGACCCAACTGCCCCCTGATTTGATGGTGTCTGCCTGTGAAGAGCCTAACCATCATCAGACTGAGCTCGCCGGAGCTGGCAAGATGAAAGTACCGGAGGTCGGCTTGTTTGGCATCGCCGCGCTCGTAGGTGTAGGTGAATACCTTGTTTTTATCCTCCTTCTTCTTTATCCAGTGGCGCAGATGCTTGGTAGGCTCCGGTTTTCCGGCCGTGATGGCGAGATAAACCTTTTTGATACTGCGGTTTGCAAAAAGGGCCTGCATACGGCTCAGCGCTTTGGAAGTTCGGGCCAGAATTACCAGTCCTCCGACAGGCCGGTCAAGCCGGTGGGCCACAAAAGCGAAAACATTGCCCGGCTTGCTGAACTTCTCCTTCAGCCAGGCTTTTGCTGCATCTTCAACCGAAAAATTGCCTTCCTTGTCTGTCTGGGCCAAAAGTCCAACCGGCTTTTTCAACACGAGCAAGTGGTTGTCTAGGTAAATGACATCCGATTCCTGAATCTGGTATTCCTCCATATGAATTCCCGGATGCAATTCTAAGAAATAATGATTGAAATCATGCCGGAGGGAAGGGAAGGGCTCAGCTTCTCATATTCAGATTTCTCAGGGCTCTGGCTTTGAAGGCGGTAAAGCCAACAGTGAGAAATGTTACCCCGGCGCCGAAAACCACGGATGGAATCAGGCCCATCCACCTGGCAGCCAGGCCGGATTCAAAGGCACCCAATTCATTGGAACTGCCGATGAAAATGGCATTCACCGCCGAAACACGGCCTTTCATTTCATCCGGTGTAAAAATCTGAACCACAGACATACGGATAATGGCTGAAACATTATCGAAAGCACCGCCCAAAACCAGAAGCATAAATGAAATTGAAAAATCAGAACTGAAGGCAAAGCCCAGATTGCAGAGTCCGAAACCTGCCACACAAATCAGAAGAATTTTTCCGGCATTTTCTCCCAAAGGGAACCTGCTGATGAACATCGCAATCATGAGACTGCCAATGGCAGGTGCAGCCCGAAGCCATCCCAGACCCTGGGGTCCGGCGTTCAAAATCTGATCGGCAAAAAGGGGAAGGATAGCCACCAGACCACCAAATAAGACGGCCACCATGTCCATGGTCATGGCGGGCAGCAAAATGCGGTGCTCCCTTACAAACCGAATGCCTGAACCAATGCGGCCAAAAATGCTTTCTGTATTTCCGGCCAGGCCAGGCCGGGCTACGCGGGGCAACAGGACAAGAAAAATCAAAGAAAATCCGATGAGTCCCAGTACCATGGAAAAGGCAAAATGAATTCCCAGATAGGCATAAGCCAGGCCACCCAATGCCGGTCCGCCAACGGAACCGATGTGAAAGACAATGGAATTCCAAACCGATGCCAGTGCCACTTTTTCCCGGCTTACAAGCTGACCCAGCAGGGCATTCTGCGAAGGAGAAAGAATGCCCCTTGCCAGTCCTGTGCAAAAAATCAGCCCATAAATGGCGCTGAGCAAAACGGAAGTTTCAAGTTGACGATGCAGCTGAACCAACACCACCATTGCCGTTACAATGAAAAAGTAGGCCAGCACAGAAAGGGTCATCAGCATTTTTCGGTTAAAAACATCCGACCAGGCCCCGCCAAAAAGCAAAATTCCTACAAAGGAGATGATTTCTGAAAGCCCGATCAGACCAAGGTCGAGGGGGTCTTTGCTGATTTCGTATACCCACCAGGCCACCAGGGTTCCCAGCATATTGAAGGCAAGTGTAAAGAATACCCGGGCCGTGAGGAACCTGGAGAAAGCAGAGTTTTCGGATAAAAACCTGAAATTCAAAAATATACGGATTTAGGTTTCTGCCCCTGTCGAATCGTTTTTTTCGCCGTATTCCTTATCGTACACCTTCACCAGCAGCAGAAGGTAAGAAATCATGAGTGGCCCTATGACCAAACCCAAAATGCCAAACAAGGGAACACCCAGCACAACCCCGATGATGGTAATGAGCGGATGTGTATCGCCTATGCGTTTGGCTATGTAAAGGCGAAGGATATTGTCGATATTCATAACCAAAACGGCCCCGTAGATCAGCAGGCCAATGCCTTTGCCGGTTTCGCCGGTGGTAATAAGGAAAATTCCGCCCGGACCCCAGACCAGTGGAGTTCCCAAAACGGGAATGAAGGCAGCGAAAAAACTGATCAGGCCCCAGAAAAAGGCATCCTGAATGCCAAAAAAATAGAAGCCCAGACCCACCAAAAAAGCCTGTACCAGGGAAATGATGCCCAGTCCCAATACATTGGCACTCACGGAGGCCTTTAGTTCTTCGGTCAGTTTCAGAATGGTATGCTCCGAAAAAGGCAGGTATTTGTAGGCCATAGCACTGAGTGCCCGGTTGTGCAATTGCAGGTAGTACATCACAAAATACATCAGGCCGAGGATGATGAATACATCCAGAGCACCCGTAACCAGGGAGGGAAACAAGTTGCTAAGAAAAGACCCCAGATTGGTTGCAATGGAGGTTATTGTGGCCTTATCATTCAGCCGGAGGCCTGTAAATTCCTCCAGACGAATTACAATATTCAGAATTTCCTGATAATGAGAGGTATAGTACAGGATTTTATCCGTGAGCAGAACCGATAAAAACAAAAACGGCAACACAATCAGAACGAAAGAAAGCGTAATCATGAGGATGGAAACCATGCCCCGGTTCCATTTTTTCTTTTCTGTAAGCCGGCGGTAGAAGGGCAGAAAAAGGATGTACAGTATCACACTCCCCAGGATGGCGGACAAATACTCTCTCAGTCCGTATGAAATGAAGAAGACCAATACCAGAATGCTGAATATCAGCAAGTTTCTTCTTTGTCTTACGGAGTAAAAATTGCGGTGTGCCAAGCGAATAATGAATGAAAGGGTTAAATATCAGACAAGGTCCGATATTTTTCAAAAACCGGTTTCCCAAACCTTTTCTCCCGGTTTTGATTAATGCCCGAAAACATCGTCTACCTTCAGTTCTTTGACCGGTCCGAATTTTTTGAGGACTTCAAAATTGATCTTGTCTTTTTTACCGATCATCACCAGGGTATATTTTCTGTCTTTTACATACTTGCTTTGAAAGTTCTTCAGATCTTCCATACTCATGTTGTCCATCGACTCATATACCTTTTGCCGGATGTCGTAATCGAGTCCTAATTTTTGTGCCCGCAAAAAGGCAAAAAGTATGGCCGATTTGGTGGTTCTTTCACTTCTGATGGTACTGATGATGGCTTCTTTGCCCAACTTGAAAGAATTTTCCACCACGGGCATATCGTTGAGAATCTGCAACATAGAGCTCATGGCTTCAGGTAGTTTATCCGCCTGGCAACCGATGTAGGAGGTTACATAATTGGGCTTTTTGGCTTCTCCGGCAAGGCGATAGCCTCCGTTGGCCGAGTACGCCAAAGCCTTCGATTCCCGCAGTTCCTGAAACACCACCGAACTCATGCTGCCGCCCATGTACTCATTAAACAGGGTGGCCACGGGTACTATGGCGGGGTCGTAGGGAACAGAACGGGATATAAAATACAATTCGGTTTGTACCATGTCGTAATCTATCCAAAATACCTTATTGGAATCGGTGGGCAATTCGGGGAATTCTTTGGCAGCAGGCAGGGTAGTGGCAGCGGCAGGCACCGGGTGCAGACGCTCCAGATCTTTTGCCAGTGTTTCGGCCTCATTGGGTCCGAAGTAGAGAATTTTATGGGGATAGGTGGTCAGTTTTTTGGTGAGGGAAAACAGTTCATCCACTTTCAGCAGGGGTAAATCCTGGTTTTTTACCAGATTGGTGGCAGGAGAAACCGGGCCATAACGGGCATAATTGTACAGTCCGGAGAAAAGGATGGCTCTTTTGTCCAGTTTTTCGTTGGCTCTTTCTTTTAAAATATTGTTGGCCAGTGATTTGAGATCATCGTCTTTGGCATTGGGCCCGGCAAGGAGCATTTCCAGCAGTTTCACCGAGGCATCAAAATTTTCCTGCAGACCGGTCACGGTGATGTAGGTTTGATCCGTACCCGGGAAAACCGAAATGCTGCTGCCCAGTTTGAAGAGTTCTTTTTTGAATTGTTCTGCCGAATAATTGCCGGCGCCGGCCAGATCCAGCAGCCTTGCAGCTACATCCAGCTTTGGCTCATTGTTGCTGCCCGTCTCTACCAGGTAGGTGAGCGAAAACAGGGGCGTAGAGGTGTTTTTCTTATACAACAGGTTGATTCCCGGTTTCCATTCTGACTGCGAAAGGTCGGTTTTGAAATCGGTGAACTGCGGCTGTACGGGCTGTATAGGCTTGGAAACCAATGATTTGTAGAATGCAGAGTTGTCATCTTTGTTCAATACAACCGGCGTAATCGCGGGTTTGGAAATTTTGATAACTCGGGGGTCTTTGCCGGTTATTTTTTCTACGCATACATAGTTTTCGTTGTAGTATTTTTTTGCGAAGTCCATGATGTCCTGTTTGGTGACAGCGGCCATTTGTTCTTCAAAATTCCACACATCAGCCCAGTTCTGGCCGTTGATGAAGGCCGTCATTTGGGCAAAAGCCCTGCCCTGGAAACTGTCGTACCTGCGCAGTTGATTGATTTTATAGTTGTTGACAATCGCTTTGATGAGCCAGTCTTCAAATTTGCCCGACTTGATGGAATCTATCTGTGCGAGCATCAGCTTTCTCACCTCGGCCAGACTTTGGCCTTGTCTCGGCGATCCGGATAACACCTGCATGGAGTAATCCTTGTTCACATCCATATAAGACCCTGCACCCAATACCAATTGCTTTTGATTGAGATTCAGGTCCATCAGTCCGGCCTGAGAGTTGGACAGAATCTGATCGGTCATGGTGGCCAGCAAAGCCTCTCTGCTTCCAACACCGCCAAACCGGAAGCCGATTTGAACACTTTCTTCCTCCGGCCCGATAACTTTTTTTACCATGGGTTTCAGAATTGGGGCTTCTTTGGCAGGTACAAAAGGGGGAACCGGCTTTGGTTTCATGCTGCCGAAGGTTTTGTCTATCAGCCGGATGGTGGCCGCAGGATCAAATTCTCCTGCCAGACAGATGGCCATATTGTTGGGGACATAATAGCGGTTAAAAAACTTTTTGATTTCTGTAATCGAAGGATTTTTCAGGTGCTCCACCGTGCCGATGGTAGTTTGGGTTCCGTACTGATGCTTACGGAACAGGCCGGACAAAAGGGCCTCCGACATTTTATCGTTGTCATCATCCAGACTCATGTTTTTTTCCTCGTACACCGCCTCCAGTTCGGTATGAAAGAGACGCGGCACCAGTTCCGAAAATCTTTCCCGCTCGGTTTCCAGCCATTTCTCCAACTGATTCGAGGGAATGGTATTCATGTAAACCGTTTGCTCTACAGAGGTAAAGGCATTGGTTCCCTGACCGCCGAGGTGGGAGAGGAGTTTGTCATATTCGTTGGCATAGCAGAGTTTGCTGGCTTCCAGCGATACCGCATCGATTTTTTTGTACAGGGCTTTGCGCTGGTTTTCGTCTTTCAGCTTCCGGTAGCGGTTAAACATCCGCTCAATGGAGTCAAGCAGTATTTTTTCTTTGGCATAGTCCTTAGCCCCGATTTTCGAAGTCCCCTTAAATACCATGTGCTCCAGATAATGGGCAAGACCGGTATTGTCATGCGGGTCGTTTTTGCTTCCTGCCCGAACAGGTATGAGTGTGAAAATCTGAGGTTTATCCTTGTAAACGGACAGATATACGGTGAGCCCGTTGGCCAGCTTGTAGATTCTTGTCTGGGTAGGGTCGCCGGCCACCATTTCGTAGGTGTAGCCATCTTCTGTAAAAGTTTGGGATTTGTATTTTTGAGCAAATACGGAAAGCGCAATGGAATACCATGCGGCAATGAAAGTCAGGATAAAAGTCCTTTGATATTTTTTCATGGAACTGGAAAATGGTGCGTTGATGATTCTGACATAAATATGGGTTGCAAAAGAAAACTTTTTGACCAAAAGCAGGCCAAATTATTTGATAAAAAAGGGGCTGCATATCCGGGCTGCTGTTGGACCGTGGATGGATTGGGCAATGATGGACAGCTTTCTTTCTCCACACAGGTTCGAGGCTCCCCGAACCAAGGAATGGACCATAGACAATCTAAGATTGGCAGTCACTCCGACATAGTCTTAGACTACGCCAAACGGGGGTGAGAGATCGAAAATCCTGAAACAGGATTTCCGGCTTGCATATCCGGCAAAGCAGGATAGCCGGTCATTCCACTGGCTGTTTATCTCTGGCCTGAAATCAACTCTCTTGCGGCTTGCAAGGCAGCTTCTCCTACTTTGGAGCCGCTGATCATTTTGGCAATTTGTTCCAGACTTTCCGTTTCGCTCAAAAGGCGGATTTGCGAGGTGGTTTCATCCCCTTCATGCGACTTGTACACCAGCCAGTGGCAATCGGCCCGGCTTGCCATTTGGGCGGAATGGGTAATGGCAAAAACCTGGTGAAAACGGGCCATCTCTTTGATTTTCAATCCGACTTTCATCGCCACTTCCCCTGAAATTCCGGTATCAATTTCATCAAAAATCAGAGTTGGCATGGCCGTTTTCCGGGCAAGAAGGGTTTTCAGGGCCAGCATCAGCCTTGAAAATTCTCCTCCGGAAGCCACCGATTTTAAATCTCCCGGTGCCTTGCCCGGATTGGCTGAAAACAAAAAAGCCACCTTGTCCATGCCCTGAGCTCCCGGCTGGGTATCCTCTGTAACTACCTGAAATCGTGATTTTTCCAACGCCATATCTGCCAATATGCTGTGCATTTTTTCCTCAATACCGGCGGAATGTTCTTTCCTCTTTTTGCTAAGCCGGGCACCGGCTGTTCGGGTTTCTTCTTCCCCATGCTTCATGGCCTGCTCACCGGCAGACAGCATTTCATCCAGTGCCTGAAAATTTTCAAGTTCTTCGGCGGTTTGCTTCAAATAGGTCCGCAGTTCAGCCTCGCTGTCTTTGCGGTGCTTTTTCTGAAGTTGGAACAGCAGCGAAAGTCTGTCTTCCACGGCCAATAATCTATCAGGGTCCAGTTGAACTTCATCTTCCAGATTCCGGATTTCTCCCAATACATCGCTCATTTCCAGTCGGATGCTGTTCAATCGCTCGGCCAGTGGCCCGATTTTCTCAGAGAAAGGGGCCAGTTTGCCCAGCGACTGTGCGGCCATTTTTATTCCGGCCGCCATATCGGTCGGCCCGTCCAGCAGGTCCAGGGTTTGGTGAAGTTTCAGCCGGATGTCTTCGGCATTTCTCAGCATTTCGGCCTCTTTTTCAAGGGCTTCCTGCTCTCCTTCTTTTAATGCGGCTTTTTCCAGTTCTTCGAATACAAATTGCCGGTAGCCAAATTCAGCCTCTTCTTTTTCTTTTCTTGATTTGATTTTCTGGAATTCCTGCAGGGCCTTTTGCCAGGCAGAGTAGGCAAGGCGGTATTGTTGTTTTTCGGGTTGGGTTTCTGCCAGATAATCCAGTATTTCCAATTGCCGCTCCGGAGCCGCCAGCAGGAGGGTATCGTGCTGCCCATGGATGTCCAGCAGCAGACTGCCAATTTTTTTCAGCACATCCAGGGTTACAGGGCTGTCGTTGACAAAGGCACGGCTTTTTCCTCCTGGTAATATTTCCCTTCTGATGATGATATCGCCTTCATTTTCAATACCTTCTTCCTGAAAAATGGCATATATTTTCTCGTTTTCTCCTGCAAACCAGGCCTCAATCACGCATTTCTGGTCTGTCAGGCGAAGAGATTTTGGGTCAGCTCTTTCGCCCGAAATCAGTTCAAGAGCGCCCATCAGAATGGACTTTCCCGCACCCGTTTCCCCTGTGATGATATTCAGGCCGGCACGGAAATCGAGTTCCAGATGGTCGATCAGAATGAAATTGGAAACATGCAGGTGGCGGATCATTTGCCAAAATTTGGATTACAAAGGCCGGACAAAACTATATGCTTTCAGCCAAAATTATTTCTGTTCTTTTCTAAGTCTTTGTTTGGGATTATTTCATCTCAATCCCGGCCTGAATACAAGGTAATAAAATGAAAATCAGCTCATTTCTCCCCTCACGGACCTCACCAGATAGCGGCGAACATCCGACATGGAATCTTTATTGGCCAGCAAAAACATCATTTTGGTTATGGCAGCCTCGGAGGTAATGTCGCCACCGCTCAGAACCCCGATATCCTGCAGATGTCGGGATGTTTCATATCGTCCATGCATCACGGTTCCCCCGTTGCACTGGCTCACATTGAAAATCAGTATGCCTTTGGCAATGGCAGCTTCCAGGGCTTTGATAAACCAGGAGTCGGTCATGGCGTTTCCAGAGCCGAAAGTTTCCAGAACAATGCCTTTCAGACCGGGAATTTCCAGCAAAGCTTCCACCACATGCCGGCCTATTCCTGGGAAAAGTTTCAGCACCGCCACATTTTCATCCATGTTGCGGTACACCTTCAGTTTGCTGTAGGGCTGATAGGGTTTGATCACATTCAAATCATATTCTATGCGAATGCCGCAGGAAGCCAATGCAGGATAATTTTTGCTCTCAAAGGCCCGGAACTGAGCACTTTCTACTTTTTTGGAACGGTTGCCTCTGAGCAATTTGTCCTGAAAAAAGATGCAGACTTCCGGCACCAGGGGGCGGCCATCCCTTTGGGCAGAAGCAATTTCCAGTGCCGTAATCAGGTTTTCTCTGGCATCTGTGCGCACTGCCCCGATGGGCAACTGGGCACCGGTAAAAATCAGGGGCTTATTCAGGCCCTCGAGCATATAGCTGAGGGCAGAAGCAGAGTAGGCCATGGTATCTGTACCATGAATCACCACAAAACCATCCATTTCCTCATAATGCCCCTCAATGAGTCCGGCAAGAGTAATCCAGTGTTCCGGATGCACATTGGCCGAATCGATTAGCTGCTCAAAGGCAATCACCCAAAGATTGAAGCTGAACTTGTCAATCTCCGGAATCTGATTGATAATCTGCTCAAAGTCAAAGGGAACAAGGGTTTGGGCTTTTTCGTCAAAAACCATTCCCAGGGTTCCGCCGGTATAAATCAGAAGTACCGAAGCCGCTTTGGGGTCCGGACTGGTCTTTACCCGGATGATTTTGTTTTTCTGTTTTGGCAAGGTCAGGTAGTTTATCAATCCAATTGAAGTCCCAAATTAAACAGATTATTCGCCGTCTGACTTGTCGTTTTTGAAATTACATCGGCACTGGTTCCATAAATACTTGCCAGCATAAAGACTATTTCCGTCAGGTAGGCAGGTTCGTTGCGTTTGCCGCGGTAGGGAACAGGAGAAAGATAGGGTGCATCGGTTTCCAGAACCAGACCTTCGAGCGGCAGTTTTTTCAGGTAATCCCGGTTTTCACTTTTTTTATAGGTAACAGGACCTCCTATGCCCAGGCAGAAATTCATATCCAGAACGGCCCTGGCATCGGCCTCTGATCCGGAAAAGCAATGAAAAACCCCCCGTAAGCCTCTCTGAGCAAAGGGACGAACCATTTCTATACTTCGGTGCATGGCTGCCCGTGAGTGAAGCGAAACAGGCAGGCCGAGTTCCAGTGCCCATGACATCTGGGTCTCGAATGCTGCTTCCTGTTCTGCGGCGAATTCTTTGCTCCAGTAAAAATCAAGGCCGATTTCGCCCACGGCTGCTGCCTTATGCTGCCCGAAAAGGGGTTTTATTTTTTCCAGGTCTTCCTTCCATCCCGCAAATACATGGCAGGGGTGAAGTCCCCACATGGGCTTTGCCATGGGATATTTTGTTACCGTATCCAGTACCTGAGGAATGGTTTCCAGATCTACATTGGGAATCAGCGCTGCCTGAACCCCCGCTTTTTTCATCCGCTGAAACACGAGGTCGAGGTCTTCGGCAAAGGCCTCTCCGAATACATGGGTATGGGTATCAATCAAAATCATTAGGGTATAAAGCAGAGTTAAAGATCTGCTCCCGCAAAGCAAAATAATTTTTCAGGAATTCCAGGGATAGAAAACCTTCAAAAAACCTTCTTCCTGCTAGGGAAGCAAACAGGCTGAAAGTGAATCAGTTGTTTTCGCTTGCGGATTCTTTTGCCTGAGGCAGTGAAAGGTCAATCGGCTTCTTTACCTTTTCCTTAAGCAGGGCAATAGCAAGTACTTCATGGGCCCAGTTCACGAAATGAAATTCCAGGCCTTTGCGGTACTCTTCCTTCATCTCCATCACATCTTTTTCATTCTGCTTGCACATGATGACGGTTTTTACCCCGGCCCGCCTTGCGGCAAGGACTTTTTCCTGAATCCCGCCGACGGGAAGTACCTTGCCTCTTAGGGTAATTTCTCCCGTCATAGCCAGCCTGGATTTTACCTTTCTTTGGGTAAATGCCGAGGCCAGAGAGGTAAGCATGGTAATACCGGCAGAGGGTCCGTCTTTGGGTACAGCGCCGGCCGGCACATGGATGTGCAAATCGAAATGGTCAAAAATCCTGAAGTCAATGCCATATTCAGCGGCATGGGCCCGAAGATAACTCAGGGCGGCCGTGGCCGACTCTTTCATCACATCGCCGAGCTGCCCAGACAAAATCATTTTTCCCCGTCCCCGGTTCAGGCTGGATTCTACGAACAATATTTCGCCCCCAACAGAGGTCCATGCCAGACCGGTAACCACGCCCGCAGCCTGTTCATCCTCATACACTTCTTTGTCGAAAAGGGGACTACCAATTAGGTCTTCCACCTCTTTTACACCGATTTTTTGGGGAATCTCTTCCTCGAGGGCCATCTTTTTCACCACCTTGCGAATGACGCTTCCGATTTTTCTTTCCAGAGAGCGGACACCGCTTTCACGGGTGTATCCATCTGCAAGGAACTCAATGGCCTTCAGATCAAAGGGCAGGCTGTCGTGCTCCAGTCCATGCTCGGTAAGCTGTTTCGGAATCAGGTGTTTTTTGGCGATCTGCACCTTTTCTTCCATCGTGTATCCATTGATTTCAATGATTTCCATTCTGTCTCTGAGAGCAGGCTGAATGGTATCCAAGGCATTGGATGTGGCGATGAACAGTATTTTGGAGAGGTCGTAGTCCACCTCCAGATAGTTGTCGGCAAAGTGGCTGTTTTGCTCCGGATCCAGTACTTCTAGCAGGGCCGAAGATGGGTCACCGCGAAAATCACGGCCAATCTTGTCGATTTCATCCAGTACAAAAACAGGATTTCCGGTGCCTACTTTTTTAATCTGTTGGATGATTTTTCCGGGCATGGCACCGATGTAGGTTTTTCTGTGTCCCCTTATTTCGGCCTCATCGTGAAGTCCGCCAAGTGCAAGGCGCACATATTTCCGGCCTAGACACTTGGCTATGGACTTGCCCAGAGAAGTTTTCCCCACCCCGGGAGGACCATACAGGCAAAGTATCGGCGCTTTCATGTTGTTTTTCATCTTCAGAACCGCCAGGTATTCAATGATTCTGTCTTTCACCTTCTCCAGCCCGAAATGGTCAGAATCCAGAATTTTACGGGCACGCTTCAGGTTGAAATTGTCTTTGGTGTACTCATTCCAGGGAAGGTCAACCAGAAATTCGCAGAAATTCATCTGCACGGGGAACTCAGCGCTCATGGGATTGATGCGGCTGAGTTTATCCAGCTCTTTGTTGAAATGCCGGGCCACATCTTCAGGCCAGTCTTTTTCAGAACCACGCAGGCGCAGGAGTTCAATGTCTTTCTCAGAGTTTTCTACCCCAAGCTCATCCTGCAAAACTTTTATTTGTTGCCTCAGGAAATAATCCCGCTGCTGAATGTCGATTTCGGAGCTGGCTTTGTTTTGGATTTCATGCTTCAGTTCCAACATCTGAACCTCCTTAATCAGGAAAGCCAGAACCTTCTGGGCTCTTTCCATTCCATCGAGGGTGGTGAGCAGGTCCTGTTTTTCTTCTATGGTGGCATTGTTCAGGTTCGAAGCCAGAAAATGGGTCAGAAAAGAGGGACTTTGAATGTTGTCAATGGCAATCTGGGCATCCCTTGGAATTTCGGGATTCATCTGCAGGATGCGCCGTGAATTGTCACGCAGAGATTGCAGAATGGCTTTGACTTCCTTTTTGTTTTTCTGTGGAAAAGAATCATTGAGGTAAAAGACCTTGGCCGCCAGAAAAGGCTCTTCCTGAATGCTTTCCAGGATTTCAAATTTCTTCCGGCCCTGGATGATGATGGTGGTGCTGCCATCTGGCATGACAATCATTTTCAGGATGACAGCCACCACACCCACTTTATACAAGTCGGTGAATGCCGGCTCTTCGGCCTGGGTGCTCTGGGTTACCACCCCAATGATCTTGTCTCCTTTGTAGGCTTTTTTTACCAGCTTCACTGAGCGCTGCCTGCCTACGGTTATGGGCATCACCACTCCGGGATAAAGGACTGTATTTTTTACAGGCAGAATGGAGAGAATATCAGGGAAGTTCTCCTTTTTACCACCTTCTTCTTCTTCGGGGGTGAAAATCGGGAAAGCATCCTCAATGTCTCCGTTTTCCTGGATTTCGTTTAAAATAATCTCCATTGCCTGAGTTTCCTTGTTGCTGAATTTTTATGGTCCGGGCCAAACTCAGCAATTGCTGTGCCAAGCTTTGGGAATGACAAATTTACCACAATATAATCCCCCGCAATCATACCTTTTGTTCCCATTGCCAAAAATCAAATCCAGCGTATCCGAAAAGCAGGTGCTTTTCCGGAGCCATTCCCGGAGGAAATGGTGTCTTTAAATTTACTGAAAAAAACCTTTAATATTTGAATTTCAGGTATTCAGGCGGCTTTTCAATTAAAAAAATATGAAATCGGACCCTGATTTTAATTTTGAAAACGAATTAGAACCATTTTTGCCCTTCAATACCCGGGGTTCGCCTCCCGTTTTTCATGAACCAGGAAATCCTATTTCAAAGCCTGAAGGCCTTTGCTGCCCGCCATAAGCACAAATTCGATAAGCACCTGCTTTCCTCTCCCATGCCGGAGGAAAGGGTCTATGGTCGTGAAGAGCTGCCGGTTTTTGTTTCCGACTTTTTGCTTCAAGCTGCCCTTATCGAGATTTCTGCCAAGGTAAATTATCTGGATGCCGGGCAGATGAAAGCCGCCATACAGGAATTGTCTCTTCCGATGGTGGTGGTGGAAAAGACCCTGACCGGGTGGATTCCGGTAGTGCTGTACCGAAATAAAAAAGATGAATTGTGTGCAGACCGGATTTTGGCCCAGGGGGTTCAGGAAACCGATGCCACAATCATTGAACCGGCCAATCTCATGCAACTGCCGGACCCTTCCACGCTGCAAAGAGAGGATAAATTTGTCCTGATTACCGCCCTGCCCTGGCGGTCGATGGTCAGTTATTTTCAAGATGAAAAAGAAGGAGAAAAAAATCTGTCGCCGGTCAGAAGGCTGATACGCCTTCTGGGCAATGAGAAACGGGACATCTGGTATATCTATGTGTATGCCATGGTCATTGGATTGATTTCGCTGAGTCTTCCTATCGGAATCCAAACCATCATCAATCTTATATCGGGAGGAAGATTTTTCAATTCCATTATCATTCTGATCAGTCTGGTAATCATCGGGGTGCTCGTTTCGGGAGGATTGCAGATAATGCAGATGACCATGGTGGAAATTCTGCAAAGGAGAATTTTTGCAAAAGCCTCGTTCGAACTCGCATTCAGGGTGCCGCGGTTTAAGATGGAGGCCCTCACCAACCATTATCCGCCCGAGCTGATGAATAGGTTTTTCGAGATTGTCAACATCCAGAAAGGGCTTCCCAAATTGCTCATTGATATTTCGGCAGCCACCCTGCAGATTGTTTTCGGTCTGATGCTCCTGGCATTTTACCATCCGTTTTTTGTAATTTTTGCTGGATTCCTTGTAGCGGTGGTATTTCTGATTTTCCGGCTATCGGGCAACAAAGGTTTGGAAACCAATATCAAAGAATCTACCTACAAATACAAAATGGCGCAGTGGTTTGAAGAACTGGCCCGCACACTTTCCACCTTCAAGCTGGCCGGTACCACCAATCTTCCGCTCGAAAAAACCGATTATTTTGTCAATAAATATCTCATTTACAGAAAGAAGCACTTCGGTGTCCTGATTCTTCAGTATGGCAACATTCTGGCCTTCAAAACCCTGGTGACGGCCGGTATCCTGGTGCTGGGAACCATTCTGGTGGTGGACCGTCAGATTACCCTGGGTCAGTTTGTAGCCTCTGAACTGGTTATCATCATTGTAGTGGCAGCGCTTGAAAAAATAGTCCTCAATCTGGATGTGATCTACGAATTGCTTACTGCTGTAGACAAACTCGGCCGCATCACTGATTTGCCCCTTGAGAATCCCAAAGGCTTTGTTTCCCGCCTGCCAGACATAGAAAAGGGTCTTGAAATAGAAATGAAAGACCTGAAATTCAGATATCTCAAAGAAAAGAATGACACCCTGAAGGGAGTAAGTTTCAGGATTCCTGCGGGCGCAAGATTTTGTATCACAGGATATCATGATTCGGGAAAGGAAACACTGATGCGCCTGATGGGAGGGATATACACTTCATTTTCAGGGAGTTTTACAGTCAATCAAATTCCCTTTGCAAATATTGAAATCAGCCATTACCGGGATCTGGTGAGCAAGAATTTTGACCGGTCTCAGATATTCGATGGCACCATTCTGGAGAACATCACCATGGGCAAACCCGGAATTTCCTTCAAACGGGTAACTGAAATTCTTCAGATTCTGAACCTTTCGGAGGACATTAACCGCCTCCCTGACGGCATTCTCACCCAGCTTGTGGGGACGGGCAATTACCTCTCTAATTCTGTCCTTGAAAAGATTATTCTGGCCCGCTGCCTGGTGGTGGATCCTGCCCTGCTTCTGATTTCTTACCCCATGTTTATGCAGGAGAAAGAGGAGAGAATCCAAATTTATCAGCATCTGCTGAATCGGAATCTGCCCATGACCGTTGGATTTCTGAGCAATGAAACGGATGTCCAAAAAGCCTGCGATATGGTCATTGTACTGGATGGCGGACAAGTAAAAGCTGCAGGACCTTATGATCAGATCAAACAACACCTGAAAGGAATCTGACCCATGCTCAACATTTCAAATAAAAAAATCCCCTCCAACTGGGCAGCCGAAGAGTTTCAGGCTCTTCGTACCATGAATTCAGCCAAAAACGGGCGGGTCTTGGCACGGTGGCTGATTGGTATTCTGGTGGTTATGTTTGGTTGCCTTTTTCTTCCCTGGCAGCAGAATATATCGGGCAAGGGAAAGCTGACCGCACTCGACCCCGCCCAGCGACCCCAGGAAATTCACACCGCCATTGCCGGAAGGATTATGTCCTGGAAAGTTAGGGAAGGACAATATGTAAACCGGGGCGATACCATTGTGAGTCTGGCTGAAATCAAGGACGATTATTTTGATCCTGATTTGATAAAGAGGCTTGAAGAACAACTTTCGGCCAAGGAAAACAGCATCTATGCCACCCGGGATCAGGTGAAAGCCATAGAAAAACAACTTGTTGCCCTGGAATCAGGACTCCGGTTTTCACTTCAGAAATCCCGGAATAAAGTGAAGCAAAGCCGCCTCAAAGTGGTGAGCGACAGCACCGATTTTGAAAATGAAAAAGTACAATACGATTTTACCAAACTGCAGTACGACCGGTTTAAATCCCTGTACGAAAAGGACGGCCTCATCTCTCTCACCGACCTAGAAAGGCGCTCCCAGAAACTGCAGGAAACCATGGCCAAGAAAATCAGTGCCCGGAATAAGTTTTTCGTGAGCAAAAACGAATTAATAAACTCCCTGATTGAACTGAGTTCGATTGAAGCCGAATACTCCGACAAAATCTCCAAGGCCAATGCTGAGCTTGGTTCAAAGAAAAGCTACATGGCAGAGGCGCAGGCAGAATACTCGAAGCTTCGCAACAAGATGGCCAATGTGGAGGTCCGCATCCGGAATTATGCTCTCATTGCCCCGCAGGACGGCTACATCGTAAAAGCCCTTAAAGTGGGTTTGGGAGAAACGGTAAAAGAAGCAGATGCCCTTGTGACCATAATGCCCGATGCCGCAAATCTTGCAGTGGAATTGTATGTTAAAGCCATGGATGTACCTCTGATACAGAAAGGGCGGCATGTGCGGATTCAGTTCGACGGCTGGCCGGTTTTGAATTTTACAGGCTGGCCCAATGTATCGGTAGGAACATTCGGAGGAGAGGTAGCGGTGATCGATTATGTGGCTTCCTCAGGAGGAGATTACAGGTTGCTGGTGGTGCCCGATAAGGCAGATGAAAAATGGCCTGAGCAACTCCGGCTCGGTTCGGGAGCGAATGGCTGGGTAATGCTCAATGATGTGCCGATTTGGTTTGAACTCTGGAGGCAAATCAATGGTTTCCCGCCTACCATCGATCCCTCACAGGCCAATCAGGATATGAGCAAGAGCGAAAATAAATAAACAGGATTGCAGAGAATAAAGTCCCTTTCTATCCTCATTCTGTTCCTTGCCGCCCTGCTGCAAGGCAGGCAAGGGAATGCACAGTCTGACTCTGCGCTGGGGCCGCTGGCATTTTTTCAGGCTGTTTCGCTCAATCATCCTCTGGTAAAGCAGGCAGGCTTTCTTACAGAGGCGGCCCAGCAGGAACTGCTTATGAGCCGCGGCATTTTTGATCCCAAATTATCGGCCGGATTTCAGAACAAGACTTTTGATGGCAAGAATTACTATAACTTTTTCAATCCGGAGCTTAAAATTCCCACCTGGCCCGGCATTGAATTAAAGGCAGGATTTGAGAGAAATGTGGGTCAGAATCTGAGCAGTAGTGATATCACCCCCGGCAATGGGCTGCAGTATTTGGGACTTGGGCTTCCGCTGGCTCAGGGCCTCATGACCGATGCCCGCAGGACTGTGCTGAAACAGGCGAAAATCGGAATCGAACTGGCTGATGCCGATA
This sequence comes from Catalimonadaceae bacterium, assembly GCA_044359055.1. Classification (GTDB taxonomy): domain Bacteria; phylum Bacteroidota; class Bacteroidia; order Cytophagales; family Flexibacteraceae; genus CAMDMI01. Next base: position 8,870 of record JBIKMV010000003.1, on the reverse strand, counting down.
AGGTTAAGGAGATAAATAAAATTATTTTTTCTGCCGCCAAAGACTATTGGGAGTGGTATTTTGCCTGGGAGCAACTGCGCAATGCCGAAGTAGCCTACCGCCTCGCTCTGGAGCGCTACAATGCCGTCAAACGCAGGGTGGGAGTTGGGGACCTGGCACCCATAGATTCTGTAGAGGCCCACATATTTTTTCAGGATAGAGATATTTTTCTCAGGCAGTCGCAAATGGAAGAAAGGCAGTCACGGCAAAATCTCTCTGCCTACCTCTGGTCCTCAGACGGACAACCTGCCGACCTGACTTCAGCCGCCCGACCCGAGTTGCCGCTGGCATTTCAAACCCCTGTTTCCGATTCTTTACTGACTCAGCTACAGAGCCTTGCCAAAACACAGCATCCCGAAATCCGCAAGCTCAACTTTAAAATTGATATACTCAACCTGGACCGAAAGCTTGCTCTGGAGATGTTTAAGCCCAGCCTCAATCTGAATTATTCCCTGCTTTCCGGCTCAGACCAGGGCTTCTTTTCCGGTGTCTCGCCAGAAAGGAGTTATAAACTTGGTCTTGATTTCGCTTTTCCGCTTTTGCTGAGAAAGGAAAGAGGAAAACTGGGTATGGTGAAAACCAAAATATTTCAGACCAATCTGGAAAGGACTCAAACCCTGCGCAACATTGAAATCGGTATTTCCAATAGCTTTATTGAAATAAAGAATCTGGAAAGCCAGATACAGCTTCAGAATCAGATGGTGTCCAACTATCAGAGGCTAAGAGACGGCGAGCTGAAAAAGTTTGCCAATGGCGAAAGTTCACTATTCCTCATCAACAGCCGGGAGGGAAAACTGATTGAAGGTCAGATCAAGCTGGCCAATCTTATTTCCAAATATCAGAAGGGCAGGGCAGGAATTTACTACAACGCCGGGCGAAATCCCCTCACGCCTTAATTATCGGTGGGGCAGAGATAGAGAGGAGTGCTTACTGAGGCTTATACTGAGCTTTGAAATCCTCCAGACTTACTTTCTTTTTGTAAGCTTCCTGCCCGAAATAATGGAGAATCAGGTCGAATTGTTTTCCATCTACATATCCTTCCATGGTTTGGATGACATTCAGTTTTTCATCCAGATACACCAGTGTAGGATAGTTCATTTGCCCGTTCAGCAGGGTAGAGGCCAGGTCGTTGGTTTCCCGGGAGGCATTGTATTTGAATAATTTGCCTCTGAAAATAATGTTGTTTTTATACTCGGCATCCAGCTTTACAGCGTAGAATTTTTCATTCACATATTTTACCACAGCCGGGTTTTTGAAGGTACTGGCATCCATTTTCTTGCACCAGCCGCACCATCCGGTGTACACATCCACAAATATCTTTCTGGGTTTTTTGGCACAGGCCTCCTCGGCTTGTTCTATGGTCATCCATTGGATGGCGGTTTCCTCTACCGGCTTGTTTGCCTTTCCTGATATAGATGCTTTCTCATCAGAAAAAAATGAAAGGCAGAGTAGAATTACAGCAAGAAAAATATTCATAATCGATCAAAGAAGGTAAGGTAAAAATCCCCTGACATCCCCTCCATATTTGTGTATTTCCCGCACTATAGTGGAGTTGATGGCAGAAAACTCCGGCGAAGTTATCAAGAATATAGTTTCAAGGCCGGGGTTCAGATGGTGATTGGCCTGGGAAATGGTGTTTTCGTATTCGAAATCTGTGGTGTTGCGCAGACCCCTGACAATGTAGGCAGCCCCGATTTCTTCAGCAAAACGGGCGGTAAGGCCTGTGAAAACTTTTACTTTTACACTTTTTTCGTGGGCAAAAGTCTCGGCAATCCGGGCTTCCATCAGCTCAAGGGGGAAATACCGTACTTTTCCGGAATTGTGCCCTATCGCCACCACCACTTCATCAAACAAACTCAGGGATCTTTTTACCACATCCTCGTGGCCCCTGGTGAAAGGATCGAATGAGCCCGGAAAAATGGCTATGCGTTTCATGACACAGAAATGGGGAGGTGAACCATAAAATCAAAATATACCGAATGCTGAAGAAAAGCCGTGCCGGTTTCTTCTTTGAGGATTCCTTTTTCAGAAAGGAATTCTGTGGCTCCGAAATAGCGGTTTAGTTTTTCAAAACCCAGGGAAGAAGGCAGCAGACTTCCACATAGGAGGAATCGGTCCTTTTCCGGTTGGATTCCGGCAGTTTCGGCAGCCAGCAGGCAGAAGTACAGCAGGTCATTTTCGGTCCTGAAGTCAAACCGGTTGAGAAATTGCAGGCTTCCATCCCGGAATGCCAGGATAAAAACATACGCATTTTCAACTGAGGCCATAAGCAGGCTGTTTCCAGTTTTGCAAGATTCCATTCCCCGGTTGATGAGGGGAAGCAGGCTGGTACACCACTGCATTTCAGAGCTTTCGAAAAGCTGGGAAGCCCAGTTTTGCCATACCAGGGGCAAGGCAAATACCAAATGATGACCCTCGCCGAAGGGCTGCTCCATTATTCGGAAATCATAGTCCGGATCGCCGGTCTGAAGCAGATATTCATGGGCATTTTTCTCGTCCCAGATGGGTTCCGGCACCAGCACAAAATGCCGCGGCTCGTATATCAGCTGCACCTGTTTCACCGGAAACTTCGACAATCCGCTTTCAGGCAGAAAATGCTGAATCTGAAGAATCTGCTCCTCCTGACTCAGATTACGGGTAAACTGAATCTCATCGAAGGCCAGTAGGCGCTGCTGCCGGTCATCCGTTATCATCACCCGGATGTTGTGGGTTTTGATCTGGATACAAGCCAGTGCCATATCGGCCTCCTTTTGGGTCCGGTATTCCAGAATCTGGGTGTAAAGTCGGCTGAATTCGCTCAATACTTCTGAAAAATGGGCTGCAAGATGCTAATCTTATTTTTCCCTAAAAAATGGAGCGCAAACAAAATGCATTGCGATATTGCAGCCGGTATTTTTTGTTCAACATGAATATTCAAAATTCTCCTGCAACTCCCCCCGGTAGTGAAAAAACACTGAAGCGCCTTCGCCTTATCGCCATTCTGGAGGGCATTTCTTTCCTCGCCCTGCTCTTTGTAGCGATGCCGGTGAAATACCTGGCAGGCAATCCGCAGCCGGTACAGGTGATAGGCATGCTGCATGGCTGGCTTTTTGTTTTGTATTCCCTTCTGCTGGCACTCGCTCATTTTCAATGCCAGTGGAAGCCGGGAAAAACCCTTCTCGCTTTTCTGCTCTCATTTATTCCCTTCGGTACTTTTTATGCCGAAAAAAAGATGTTTCGCCATTAGGCTATGCCGGGCAGCCCGGGGCCATTCCGGCGAATTATTGATTTGATAATGAAAACATTGGTTATATTTGAATTGGAAAAAGAAGGAAAAAAGCCTTTAGGCTATCTCCCTGATCTTTTAAAGCCTTCTTTTCCAGTGCAGCACAATCATGGAAAAAAAAGGGGATGTTTTTCAGGAAGAATACGATCTAAACCATCTGGACGATGTATGCCAGGAACTTCTGGCACGGTACAGCGGGTATAAAGTATGGCTTTTTGAAGGGATGCTCGGTGCCGGAAAAACCACCCTCATCCGGGCGATTTGTCAAATCCTCGGGGTAGAAGATGATGTAAACAGCCCAACATTTTCCCTGGTTAACGAATACCGGACGAAAGAAGGAGCAAAGGTTTACCATCTGGACCTCTACCGTCTCAAAAATTATGAGGCCGCAGAGGAAATCGGTTTGTTTGAATTGGCAGATTCAGGTTATTTTTGTCTTATAGAATGGGCCTCGGCCATCCGCTACCGTCCGCCCTTTCCCCATATTCAGATCGACATTCAACATCAACAGTTAACCAGGCGGAAGCTGGAAGTCCGGGTTTATGAAAATTGAGATTCCAAACGAAATCAAAGCTTTGACCAAAGAAGCCCTGCATCCGCAGGAGCAAATGCTGGAAATCGACACCAAAAAGAAAGGCTTTTCTATTCTGGTTCCCAAAGAGATACAATTGCAGGAAAGCAGGCTTGCCCTCACACCCGAGGCCACAGCCCTTTTGGTGAACAACGGCCACAGCGTCTGCTTCGAATCCGGGGCCGGCGACGGAGCCAAATTCTATGACAATCAGTACTCTGAAGCCGGAGCCAAAATCTGCTATTCGCCAGAAGAATTGTATAAAAGCGGTGATGTCATCATCAAGGTGACGCCCCCTTCTACCGAGGAAATTGAGATGATGCAGCCCGGTTCAGTTCTGATTTCAGCCCTGCAGCTTTCTCAGCTTACTGCCGATTATTTTCATGCCATCAACAAGAGAAAAATTACGGCCATTGCCTTTGAACTGCTCGAAGATGTGGTTGGCTCCATGCCCATTGTCAGGGCCATGAGTGAGATTGCCGGCAATACCGTTTTGCTGATTGCTGCAGAATACCTGAACAGCCGCAACAACGGGCGGGGTATCATCATGGGTGGGGTTACAGGGGTGCCGCCAACCAAAATTGTCATTATCGGTGCCGGTACCGTGGGCGAATATGCAGCCCGGACCGCTCTGGGGCTCGGGGCCGAGGTAAAGGTGTTCGACAATCATTTGTACAAGTTGAGAAGGATGAAGCAAAGACTTGGAAATCAGCTTTTTACTTCCATCATTGATTTCGCCAATCTGAGCGATGCACTGAAAAGAGCCGATGTGGTCATCGGGGCTCTCAGGGCAGAAGAGGGGCTTACGCCATGCGTGGTAACCGAAGAAATGGTTTCCAAAATGAAGCCCGATTCCATCATCATCGATGTCAGTATAGATCAGGGCGGATGTTTCGAAACCTCCCGCATGACCACCCATCAGGATCCGGTTTTCAGGAAATATGGCGTTATCCATTATGGTGTGCCCAATATTGCTTCAAGAGTAGCCCATACCGCCACATCGGCTTTGAGCAATATTCTCACCCCCATGGTTCTTCGGGCTGCCGACCTTGGCGGCATGGAAGAAATGATATTTACCAAAGAGTGGTTTATGAAAGGAGTGTACTGTTACAAAGGCGCCGTTACCAATAAAAACATAGCCCGGATGCTCAATCTGCCCCACAAAGATCTGGCCCTCTTTAAGATGGCCCGGATGTAAATCTCTCCTCCTGAGCGCTTCCGCAGAACCAAATCCGGAAGATTACAAGAGAAAAATATAGATGAAAATCAGAAAATGGCTAAGGCTTCTCCCGCTTCTCCTTTCCCTGGCCGGGGTATTGCAGATTAAGGCGCAGAAGACCATTTTACTTTCAAAAACCTATGGAAAAGGTGAGTACGAAGCATGGCTGCACCGGATTGATTCCAGGCTCAGGCTCGTTTCCCTGTACCATGTGCGGTCAGATTCAGTTGAATTCTGGTTGAACCATTGTGATGGAATTCTCATGACCGGGGGCGAAGATGTATATCCCGCCTGGTACGGCAGAGAGCAGGATACTGTAGATTGCGGCAGCTTTGACCTGCACCGCGACAGTCTGGAATTGAAAATGCTGGACTATGCCTTTGCCCGAAAAAAGCCCCTTTTTGGCATCTGCCGTGGCCTTCAGATCATCAACATCCATCAGAAAGGAACTTTGGTGCCCGATATTCCCTCCAGGATGGGCGAAAAGGTAAAGCACCGGCAATCCGGACCGGTTGAGCACGAAGTAAAGATATTGCCCAATTCCCGCTTGTTCGAAATTTCGGCTATCCGAAAGGGGAGGGTGCTCAGCAATCACCATCAGGGGATAGACCGCCCTGGTAAAAACCTTCATCTTTCGGCCCGCTCTGCCGACCGTTTGCCCGAAGCCATTGAAGGCAGCGACACCAGCCCCATGCCTTTTCTGATGGCGGTGCAATGGCATCCCGAAAAAATGGACCCGGAAAGTCCCCTGAGCAAACCTCTCGCCACCCAGTTTGTACAGGCCGTTTTATCAGGTGTAAAATAGAAAAAGAAGAAAGGGGAGGGGTAGGTAGTGGAAAAAGTCAAAACCAATAAATCAAAAGTTATTGTTAAAAAGCAAAAAGCGAAGACTTTACAGGGCTTTTCAAAAATTTGGGCAAAGTCATGACGGGTGAAAAATCATGTCCTTGCTGAAAATTACCTCAAATCCTTTGGGCTGAAGGATGGTGTCATTACGATGAAATACATGGCCGGGAAAACAGCCGAAACAAGCCAGATAAAGGCTTCGGACCATGGCTATGCAGGTTTTTCAGATAGAAAAAGGAATCCGGACAGTGCTGAAAAACCAGGAGAAATTGGGAAACCAGAATCGGGGATAGAAAATATCATTCTTTTTGGCTGGTCTGCTATCCTTTGCTTCACACTGGGGGAGCCACCAGAAACCCTAAAACCCATCTGATAAGGACAAAAGCCAGGGAATAAATAATGGTATGGTGATGTATCTTTGCATTTTTACATAAGCTACATTGGATAAGGGTAACTTCCATGAAGGAGAATGGTATTCCCGTTTAATAAATTGGTCTCAGAGAATTTGGAAGGCATCACTTGCCTTTACCTCGACAAAGGCGTCATTCTTAAGGTTCGGGTATGCCGTTTTGCAGAAACGGAAGAAAAGCTGGTACTTACACTCAAACCGTTGGATAACATCTTCGCTACCGAAAACGAAGACGATAAATGGACATACAATGCCGCCAGTTATCTTAAACAACCCTTTGATTTCGGAGGGGAGAAAGCCTGTATCAGCTTATACAAAGGCATCCTTGCTGTGCCCTTTTGCGGCAGCCTCAACCTCAATGAATTTGCCGTACAGCACTTTGATCACCACGAACCGGATTTCCATATGCTCTGGTACAATATTGCACCAGATAGCGATTGAGGATACTGGTCATAGAAGTGTGTAGGTTTACCGTGGCTTGTGGCCCTGCCAGACACCCCAAAACCCGTCTGTTGTGGATACCCCCAGGGAACTTTACCCTTACCGCTGTTCCGGGTTTGAATCCGGTAACCATTATCGTAGAAAATACTTTCCGATTCTCCGCTGTGTAAGGCTACGGACAGAGGTACCAGAAATGTTTCGGATTGCAAATCCTGCGATAAGGAAATCGGCATTGCAAAGGTCGGACAGGGGAGGAAACGTCCATAGCGCCGATGAGCAGTTGCCTCTTTTATGGCTTCTACAATCGGTTTTTCTTTCTCTTTCATCTTGGATTGGTGGTACTTTTTGCTTCTGGTTTGGCTTAGCAGCCTGCAGGCCCGAGCATGGGAGGATTTGGGATATTGTTTTTCAACATAAGCCAATACTTCCTCTTTTTGACCGGGCCCTACCACTTTTTTGAGACTACATCCTTTAAAATCTCAAGGTCTAACTGCTGATTGGCAACAATCCTTTTTAGCCTGGAATTTTCCTCTTCCAACTCCTTAAGTCGCTTAATATCGGAGGTCGTCATCCCCGCATATTTGCTTTTCCAGTTGTAAAATGTAGGCTCACTTATGCCTAAATGCCTGCATATGTCGGATACTTTCATCCCACTTTCTTGCTTTTTTAACGCTTCAAAAATCTGCGTTTCACTGAATTTATTCTTCTTCATTTGGACTTTTGTTATTGTAAAATTGGCTGTTTTTTTGCCAACTCTATACTTTTAACCTGTCCTATTTTCCCAGCCACGGACCACCCGAAAATAACAGAACCGGAGCGAAAGAAACTTATTCAGTTTATCTCGGTTATTAAGGTTTTAACACTGAACGAACAAGTAAAAAATAATGCGATTGATATCCGAAAAGCCAACCAGCTGAAAATTCCTGATAGCATTATTGCAGGGACATCCAAGGCATTTGAGATACCCGTATTAAGTTCCGATAAACAGCTGAAAACGGTGAAAGAGATTCAGTTGATTTTTTACGAAAGGTAGTGTTTCGTCCCAACCGAGGTCGTGCCGTTGTGTCCCCACAGGTCACCCTCCGGAGTGATGGGACTTAGCCAACCGGAAATGCGGAGAAAAATAAAAAGTCGAAACGAATAGGTCAAAAGTTTTTATGTATAACGGATTGATTTTCAAAACGAAAAGGACTTTGAACTTTAAACTTTGGACTGAAAATTGAAACTTAAACAAGAAATCAGAAACAAGGAACCCCATTCCCCCCACTTTGCCAATTCAGCATCATGTTGTAATTAGCCAGTCCAAATTTTGGACAGAACTCCTGAATTAATCAACTGAAAATTAGTGATTTAATACAATTGACATGACACAGTCTGAATACATAGATGCCAACAGGCACCGCTTTCTTGATGAACTTTTTGATTTGTTGCGCATTCCTTCCATTTCAGCCGATTCCGCTTACAAGGATGAGGTTTTTAAGGCGGCGGCTTTTGTGGCAGATAAGCTGAAATCTGCCGGTGCTGATGCTGTGGAGATTTGTCAGACAGCGGGTTATCCCATAGTTTATGGTGAGAAAATGGTGGATCCGGCTTTGCCCACAGTGCTGGTTTACGGCCATTATGATGTACAGCCCGCTACCCCTGAAGACCTATGGATTTCCCCCGCCTTTGAGCCTGAAATACGCAAAACAGACATCCATCCGGAGGGAGCCATATTTGCCCGGGGAGCCTGCGACGATAAGGGGCAGATGTACATGCACATCAAGGCATTTGAGACCATGATGGCCACCCAAACCCTGAACTGCAATGTGAAATTCATGATAGAAGGAGAGGAGGAAGCAGGAAGCGGGAATCTCGGACCCTTTTGCATTGCCAACAAGGAGCGCCTTAAGGCCGACATGGTGCTGATTTCGGATACCTCCATGATTGCCAACGATTGCCCCTCGATTGATGTGGGCTTGCGGGGCCTAAGCTATGTGGAAGTAGAGGTAACCGGCCCTAAGATAGACCTTCACAGCGGGGTTTATGGAGGAGCAGTGGCCAATCCCATCAATATGCTGGCCAAAATGATTGCCTCCCT
>JBIKMV010000108.1:0-9304 GCA_044359055.1 Catalimonadaceae bacterium | reverse complement strand
TTTACCCCAAGAGAAGTGCCTGACTGCTGCGGTGCTGAATATTGACTTTTCCAGGACCAGAGGAAGAGGGAAGCACCACCTCCTCCAAACCAATACAAACCCTTTACATCCAGAAGATTACTGTAATAGGAATATGTACCGCCTATCACCGTCCAGGAATAAAAACTCTGATTGCGGAAACCCAGAAAAGCTTCTATTGCCCGATTTTCTTTAGAAAGATACCGGAACGAAAAAGCTGCCGGAGACCCAAGTCTGAGCCCTCCTGCCAGTTCATAGGGCTGAGCGTGGCCCTGAAATCCGGCAATCCAGGTTAAAAGAAGAGAAAAAATCAGAATCTTGGTTTGCATAATGAAGTTAAAAAACACTGGGAAAAGTAAAGTCAAAAATCCAAATAGCAGTTGAAAAAGGGGCTTTTTTCACAGTCGGCCTCCCCTGTTACCGGATCAGTAAAATGCTGACTCAGAGCTATTTTTTCGGTATTACTATGGTCAAAGTGGACCCATAGGCATTTCTTTCACAGGACGGGAAGCAGTATCCGGTTCTCCACCCATGCTCCGGATTAAAGCGGCGGCATCGTTTTTCAGTTCATGTTCCGGATATTTTGCCAGAAAAAATTGCAGCATTTCTATGGCATGGGCTGTATCGGCAATGGTATGATACAGGTTGCCGGTCATGAAAAGTGCATAGGGTGCAGATTTTGACTGCGGATATTTCCTAAAGATGTTAAAGTAAATCTCTCCGGCCCTGGCCTTGTCGTCAAATACATTTTCTATCACCTGCCCTGCCTTGAACATATATTTGGGTGAAATGGAATCATCGGGATATTTCACCTGAAAATTCTGATAGGCCTGTGCCAGATACATGGCCAGTTTCAGGTCCGGTTCGGCCGGATTTTTTTCTGTAGCCAATCGCATCTCGTTTTCGAGGCTGTCGATCCGGGCCTTATCCGGATTTTGGCTGCCAATGGCCTTGGGCCTGCAAGCGTGAAACAGCAAACTCAAAGAAAAAACAGAAAGGAAAAGGACTGATAATGTTCTGATCATCATGCGAAAAAAAAACTTTTATCCTGTGTTATAGTAAATTTTCAACAAAAATAGGCTAAAGAACTGATAATCAGATAAAAAAATTTTTTCAAACTTTTATTTTCATTTCCATTTTTTTTTACTTTTGACCCCGCACCAAAGCTGGAAAAGCCGATGAATTAAAGGCTTGTGCTGCAGGTCGTAACCAATTTTAAAGCAAACCTCAGGGAGATTCCCGCCTATTTTTAAAATATTAAAAAGCAAAAAACCGAATGCTAGTAATAAAACGAGACGGAAGGCTTGAAACAGCCAAATTCGACAAAATCACCGCCAGAATAGAAAAATTATGTTACGGCCTTGATTCCCGGTTTATCGATCCTTATGAAGTTTCCCGAAAAGTAATTGAAGGGATTTATGACCGGGTGCCCACCACTGAATTGGATAATCTGGCAGCCGAAACAGCCGCCTCCCTGACCACCCGGCATCCCGATTACGCTGTGCTTGCAGCCCGGATTGCCATTTCCAATCTTCACAAGACTACAAGCAAGTCATTTTCCAATACCATAAAGCTGCTTTACCAGTACATAGACCCCAAGACAGGCGAAAACGCATCGCTTATTTCCAGGGAGGTATATGATGTGGTGAAAAAGAATGCCAATCTCCTGGATAGTACCATCATATATGACAGGGACTTTGGATACGACTATTTCGGATTCAAAACCCTCGAGCGTTCTTATCTGCTCAAGCTGGACGGCAAAGTAGTGGAGCGCCCGCAGCACATGCTCATGCGGGTAGCAGTCGGCATCCACCACAACGACATCGATGCGGTCATTGAGACTTATAATCTGCTGAGCGAAAGGTGGTTTACGCACGCCACTCCTACCCTCTTCAATGCAGGCACACCCAAGCCGCAACTGTCTTCCTGTTTCCTTCTCACCATGAAGGAAGACAGCATCGACGGCATCTATGATACCCTGAAACAATGTGCCAAAATTTCGCAGTCGGCAGGTGGCATAGGTTTGTCTATCCATGACATAAGGGCAACTGGCTCCTACATTAAAGGAACCAACGGCACTTCAAACGGCATAATTCCAATGCTGAAAGTTTTCAATGACACCGCCCGTTATGTAGATCAGGGTGGGGGAAAAAGAAAAGGTGCCTTTGCCGTATATCTGGAGCCCTGGCACGCCGATGTGGTTGATTTTCTTCAACTGAAAAAGAACCATGGCAAAGAAGAAATGCGGGCCAGAGATTTGTTTTATGCCCTCTGGGTTCCGGATTTGTTCATGAAAAGAGTAGAGGCAGATGAAGAGTGGTCTTTGTTCTGCCCCAATGAAGCCCCCGGATTGTCGGATTGCTACGGAGAGGCTTTTGAAAATTTGTATGAAAAATATGAGAGAGAAGGCAGGGCCCGGCGTGTGATGAAAGCACAGGAACTCTGGTTCGAAATTCTGGAGGCCCAGACAGAAACCGGAACGCCCTATATGCTTTTCAAGGATCACGCCAATCACAAGAGCAACCAGAAGAATCTGGGTACCATCAAGTCTTCCAACCTTTGCACCGAAATCATCGAATACACTTCGCCTGATGAAATTGCGGTTTGCAATTTGGCATCCATTGCCCTGCCAAAATTTGTAGTGAACGGACAATTTGACCACAACAAGCTCATTGAGGTTACCAAGCATGTAACCAAAAATCTAAACCGGATAATCGACATCAATTATTATCCTGTTCCGGAGGCTGAAAGGTCCAACATGAGACATCGTCCCATTGGTATCGGGGTGCAGGGACTTGCCGATACCTTCATCAAACTGCGCATGCCTTTCGACAGCGAAGAGGCCCATCGCCTGAATGAGGACATACATGAAACCATATATTACGGTGCCATGACTGCCAGTATGGAACTGGCCAAAAAGCACGGACCCTACGAAACCTACGAAGGTTCGCCGGTTTCCCAGGGTATTTTTCAGTTCGACCTTTGGGGAGTAACACCAAAATCGAATCGCTGGAACTGGAACGAACTCAAAGAGAAGGTAAAAAAACACGGTGTCCGCAATTCTCTGCTGATAGCTCCTATGCCCACCGCCAGTACTTCCCAGATACTGGGCAATAATGAATGTTTTGAACCTTACACTTCCAATATTTACACCCGCAGGGTATTGTCGGGGGAATTTATTGTGGTAAACAAACACCTCCTTAAAGACCTGGTGGAACTTGGCTTATGGAACGACAGTATGAAAAACAAGCTGATTGAAGCCAACGGCTCTGTTCAAAATATTGCTGAGATTCCACAGAACATCAAAGACCTGTACAAAACAGTATGGGAAATCAGCCAGAAGGCCATAATCGACATGTCGGCTGCCAGAGGAGCCTATATTTGTCAGAGTCAAAGCCTTAACATACACATTCAGGACCCGAATTTCGGAAAGCTTACCTCCATGCATTTTTATGCCTGGAAAAAAGGTCTGAAAACCGGCATGTATTATCTGCGCACAAAAGCTGCAGCCGATGCCATCAAATTTACGGTTGAAAAGCAAGCCGATGTTGCCCTTGAACCGGTAGTGAACGCCCAAAGTCAGGACGAGAAAATGGCTGCTATGGTTTGCTCTCTCGACAATCCGGAGGCATGCGAGGCATGCGGTTCCTGATTGCCGGCTAACAAAATCTGAAAAGCCCTTATGCTTCGGTATAGGGGCTTTTTTCATTTTACAGACAACATCCCGGAATTAAAAATGAAGGAGAAAACCGTAAACAAAGGCGGCAGCATCAGCCCTGTTCTGACCCGGATTCTCTGGCCTTTTCCCTTCTCATCTGCTCCAGATTGAATTGTTCATAGGCGATATCCGGAACCGGACTTTCAAAAACCGGTGTGGAAATTTCGGGTTTTTCCCAGTCGAAATACCGGGCGGCAAGGGCAAGCGCAAATCCTAGGAGCAGAATAAAAAAGAAAAGAACACTCTCCCATCGGACGATATCCTGCCACTGCGCAGCAGTCCAGTCAGCGGGAATCCGGTTTCGGGATAGAAGGACGGGTACCATCAGCACCATCTCCACTTCAAAAAGCAGAAAAATTACTGCCGGAAGGTAGTATCGGAACTGAAAAGAAGTTTTGCCTGTGGCAGAAGCCGGTTCGCCACATTCATACGCTGAAAGCTTTTCAGGATTGGGCCGACGGTTTTGTAAAAGTAGGGAAACCAGATAAATCAGCCCGGCAAAGCCAAAGCCACCAAGACCAAAAAACAGGATAAGCAAGTAGCCGTTTGTCATGGGCTTCAAAGGTAATACCAATTTTCGTTTGTGAACCTTATGCGGGATTTCCGCCAAACCGCTCATATTTGCAGAAATGGATTTGCGGGAGACCATACAAAAACTCCGGAACTACGAAATCAAGATCCGGAAAGCGCTGAATACCCAGATGCAGGGAGATTTTCACTCGGTGTTCAAGGGCTCGGGTCTGGAATTCAGCGATGTAAGGGAGTATCAGTATGGCGACGATGTGAGGACCATAGACTGGAATGTTTCGGCAAAGGGGCATGGCACCTTTGTAAAAACATTCAAGGAAGAAAAGGAGCAAACTGTTTTTTTTCTTCTCGATGTGTCGGCATCGCAGGAAGTGGGGAAGTTTGGGCAGAAGAAACTGGACATGTGCAAAGAAATCTGCGGCGTACTTTCCCTCTCTGCCGTAAAAGAGGGCAGTCAGGTCGGGGTGATTGCCTTCAGCAACCGGCGGGAGAAGTACATCAAACCCAGCAAGGGCATGCAGCACGCTTACCGGGTGATTGCCGAGTTGTATAAAATGAAAAGCCAGTCGGCGCAGACAGATCTGAACACTGGCATTTATTTTACCATGAATCTGCTCAAGCGCCGAAGCATAATTATTATTCTGAGCGATTTTATTGACAAAGACTACGAACAGGCCCTGAAGACCATCAGCAGAAAACACGATGTGGTGGTAATCCACCTGATGGACAAGCGTGAAAAAGAATTTCCCAGACTGGGTATTGTGCCCCTCTTTGACCCCGAACAGAAAAAAACTTTTTGGATTAATACCTCACTTCCCGGCTTTACTAGGTTGGTAAAACAGCAGTTTACAGGCAATCAAAAGCATCTGGAAGACACCTGTAAAAAGCAGAAAACCAATTATCTGGCCATCAATACAACCGACGACTATGTTTCGGCCCTGATCAGACTTTTCAAAATCAGAAATGGAAAATAAGGAGCCAAGGAAAGAGGAACGTGACTGGCATCCTCTTGAGTATGCCCATGTATTTCTCTGGCTTGTTAAAGACATGTGCTGGGTACAGGACTGGACTATTCTGGGGTCGGCCATGGTGGTTCCCACGGTTTCGGTGGCCTACATCATCACATGGCATCAGCGCCACAAGACGAGCAACCTGGTTCATAATTTGGCTATTTCTCTTTGGATTACCTCAAACAGCCTGTGGATGCTGGCCGAGTTTTTCGGGTTGGAAGAACTGCTGAAGCCCTGGGCCTCTGTAGGTTTCGGATTGGGCCTTAGCCTGCTTGCCGGATTTTACACCAGCAGATTTATCAGAAGGAGGGATTAAAAAAAATCCCGCTGAGAGCGGGATTTAGATGTCTTTTACTAAGCAGTAGCGAAGGATTTCTTTAATTCTTCTACATCCACCTTTTTGATTACAGGTGTAAGCGTAAGTTGCTTGATACGCTGTACCCGCGCTTTGGCTACTGCTTTGTTCCTTTTGTCTTTTCGTTTTAAACGGGTAACTGCCATGGTCTTCTCAAATTTGGGCCGCAAATATGAGAATTCTCCTTTTGTTATCCAAAAGATTTTCCATCTTTCAGTATGTTTCCTGCCGCCGGATATCCTGCCACAGCCCGGAAAATCATAGCTTATCCCCGCGGAGATAGGCGATCATTTTTTTTGCTGTGTTTTCAGATGCACCGGGTTTACCGATTTTTTCAGCCACTTCTTCGTACCCTTTCAGAATGTTTACCCTTCCGGCCTCTCCCATCTTCAGTTTCATCAATTCCTGACGAAGATTTGCCGGTATAAATTCATCCTGAATGAGTTCTGTAACCACCTTTTTTCCGGCAATCAGATTCACAAGGGAAATAAATTTCACTTTGATAAGGGCCTTTCCGAGCAGGTAAGACAGCAGATTGACCCTGTACACAACCACCTGGGGTACACGAAGCAAAGCTGTTTCCAAGGTGGCAGTTCCGCTGGCAACCACGGCCATTTCGGCATGCCGAAGGAGGTCATAGGTTTGCTCATACACGATGTTTACTGCACCGTTACGCCGGAACTGATCATAATATTTCCTAGAAAAATTGCTCACTCCGGCCACCACAAACTGATGTTCGGGGAATGCCGGCAGAATACTCAGCATCCTGAAAAGGGTATTTTCGATTTCGTTGGACCTGCTTCCGGGCAATATGGCAATAATGGGGCGGCTGTCGAGCTGATTGTCTTTTAAAAAATCCGGATTGGGTTTGGATTCTGAAATGGCATCGAGAACGGGATTTCCCACATAATCCACCTCATAATCAAACTGACGGTAAAATTCTTTTTCAAAGGGAAGGATTACAAACATCCTGTCCACACAGGCCTTAATCTGACGGGCTCTTCCTGTATTCCAGGCCCAGATTTTGGGAGAAATGTAATAGAAAACTTTGATGCCGAGCTGTTTGGCATAGCGGGCTACCCTCAGATTGAAGCCAGCAAAATCAATGAGAATCAGAACATCGGGAGGGCTTTCCTTGAGCTTTTGCTTTACATTCTTCAGGGCCCTGCGGATGTTGCCCAACTTGTCTAGTATTTCCCAGATGCCTATCAGGGCAAGTTCTTCATAAGTAGAAAGCAGCTCCACCCCTGCTTTTGCCATAAAGCTGCCGCCTATTCCGGTAGCGGAAGCCTCCGGGTCGAGGGCCTTCAGGTGCCGGTACAGGTTGGACCCGTGTAAGTCTCCGGAACGCTCGCCGGCAATGATAAAATAGCGCATGCAGTGTATTGAAACGGAGGAAGAATTTTCAGGAGCCGGTTTTAGTCTTCCCCAAAATATTCCACATAATTTTTGTGGGTCTCCTGAAGGGTAATTTTATACAGTCTCCCGTTGGAATTTTTTTCGATTTCAGGCGCCAGAATATTCCAGAATTCTTTCACAAGGATTTCGCAACTGGTCATTTTTCCCTGAAGGAAATCCACATCCCGGTTCAGGTTTTTATGATCTACCTTGTCAATAATAAGGGTTTTGGTAAGGTGACCCAGCTTTTTCAGGTCAATGACAAAGCCGGTATCGGGATGGGGCCGGCCGGCTACCGTAACGGTAAGCTCAAAATTATGACCATGAAAATATTCGTTGGCGCAGGGCCCGAAGCAGGCATCATTTTCCTCCTTTGTCCAGGCAGGATTGTAGAGCTTATGGGCTGCGTTGAAAAATTCTTTTCGGCTAATATAAACCATTAATATTCTTTAAATCAGTAAATTATCGGAACCATAGGGATGATTTTTAATAATTTTTTTCTCTTTTAAAAAGAAATCCGGCGGGACGAATCCCGCAGCAAATATAGGAAGAACGGCACTCCCACCAAGCTGGAAACCAAACCTATGGGCAAACCAAAGGGTGAAAAAAGCACCCTGGAGAGCAAATCGCAGAGGGCAATAAAGAGTCCGCCCATGCAAAAAGTGAGCCTCCAAAATCCGGTCCGGGTGATGGGAAGCAGCTTTCTCGCCCAATAAGGAACCACAAGGCCGACAAATCCAATGGGCCCAACAAAGCAAACCACCGAGGCAGTGAGAACAGAAGAAATAATGAGCAGTCCGTTTTTCAGCCGGCCGGTTCTGAATCCCATGGCCGAAACTTTTTCTTCACCCAGTAGCAGGACATTCCACTGGCTTTTGGCCAGACCAAGAAAAAGCAAAGCCGGAAAAGCAAAACCAAAAGCTACTCGGATGCTGGCCATATCTGATTTATCCAGATTGCCGAAAGCCCAGAAAAGAAGATGCCGAACTTCTGTTTGCCTGGCAGCCCAATAGGTGAGCAGGGTATTGATACTGGCCAGAAGAATGGATACAGCAATCCCGATGAGCAATATTTCGGCAGATGACCTGCGCTTTTTCCCTCCGGTGAGGGCCAGTACCAGAAAAGAAGCCCCCAAAGCACCTGCAAAACCCCAAACTGGAATAAAATAAATCTGATGCAGAAAACCGGGAAGAAAGCCCATCATGGCGAGGTTTACTCCCAGTCCGGCTCCATTGGCAATGCCCATAGTGTAAGGGTCCGCAAGAGGATTGCGCAGCAGAATCTGCATAACCTGACCTGAAACGGCCAGGCAGGCACCCGAAAAAAAGGCCATGAAAAACCTTGGAATCCGCACCTCATGAATCAGGGTGTTTGCAAGATTTTCATCGCTTTTGCCCAAAATAGACCATAACACAACTCTTAGAGGGATTTCCACCGTTCCCAACCAGGATGAAAATAGGAATATGATAAGAAAGCTAATGCAAAAAACCAAGATAATCACCGGTTTTCCGACCCGACCTTTTACTTTCGACATTGCCGGACAAATGTAATGTAAAGCAGGATTGCATTTTTACCCCTCTGGAAACAGGCCCTACTTTTGAATCCTGAAATGACTGTATCCCCCGGACACAGATCAAAATTGTTAAACTATTTTCTCATGAAACAACTAAAAAAAAAGGAGGCCGAAAAAAGCCCCCTCCCTGTTTATCTCCAATCAAACATGAATGGCAACCTGGATACCTCAAAACAGGAGGAACGGAAAGCCGGAGCAAGTAGAAATCCGGCATTGGTGCAGGTTCATCTGCCGGCCCTGTCCAGGTATATGCGCAGGAAATTTGAAGCCCGGGCCCGGCAAAAGAACATTCAGTTTCAAATAGAAACCGATGCCGCTACGGAATACATCTGCACCCGGGGAGAAGGCCTGTATCAAATGGTGGAAAATCTCATTTCCAATGCCTTAGAGTCAACAAATAAGGGTAAGGTGATGCTGAAAATTCATCTGGAAGAGGGAGAATCTGAAACACTTGCCATTGCTGAGGTAAGCGACACAGGAGGAGGCCTCTCCCCTTCGGATCAAATGTATGTAAGGAAACTTCTGGAGTCCCGGAATCCCGAGGCCGCCTTTGATGATAAAAGAGGCGGGATGGCTTTGCTTGAAACCCGAACCATAGCTTGTAATATGAAAGGCAGACTGGATTTTTCGTCTTTGGTAGGTTCCGGCTCGGCCTTCTGGATTGAAATTCCCATTCAAAAGATTGAAAAATCAATCTTAGAAAA
>JBIKMV010000015.1:0-23919 GCA_044359055.1 Catalimonadaceae bacterium | reverse complement strand
GATGACAACGCTGTTAATCTGAAGCTGGCCAGCGCTTTGCTTTCAGGGGCAGGTTGTGTGGTGAACATTGCAACAAATGGCGAAGAGGCCCTGGATCGGGTAAAATCAGGCTTTTTTCACCTGATTCTTATGGACATTCAGATGCCTCTGATGAATGGTGTAGAAGCGGCCAGGGCCATTAAAAATCTGGACCTAAGCTATCAGCCTGCCATAGTGGCCATGACCGTACTTTCCGGAAAGGAAGATAAAATGCGGTTTTTGGAAGCAGGGATGGATGATTACATCGCCAAACCCGTTTCAGGGGAAAAACTACTTTTCAAAACCCGATACTGGTCTGAAAAAAGGGCCGGAACTTCCGTACTTACCAGCCGGCAAAGCAGGAATAAAAGCACTGGCCCTGTACTGGAAACGCAGATTTCCACCCTGGAAAAGAACTTTGACATGGAGGTAATAAGAAATCTCCACCACCATCTTGGCGAGGAAATTCTGATTGAATGTCTGATTGAGTTCGGTTCAGATACCCAAGCAATGATGAAGCAAATGGAAATGGCTTTTTTGGTTCGGGATGAAGAGGCCATGAGGAAGCTGGCACATACCATTTCGGGCAATGCCGGAACATTCGGGGCGAAGAGACTTTTTGCTTTGGCAAAAGCAATGGATAATGATTTGAAAATTAATAAACTTGCAGCGCTTTGCGGAGAGCAGATAGATGAGCTTCGCAGAGCAGGAGAAGAGTTTTTCGAGTCTTTATTCTTATTGCAAACCAACCATGAGTGGAAAAATTAAAGTGTTGATTGCCGAAGACAGTTCGGTTATATTAAATCTGACCAGGAAAATTCTGGAGTTCCAGAATTGCGAAATCTATGCAGCCAAAAATGGTGAAATGGTCCTGGATATGCTGGAAAAAGAAGATTTTCACCTGATTCTGATGGACATCAACATGCCGGGATTGGACGGTTTTGAGTGCACCGGAAAAATCCGGGCTCTGGCCGATAAGAGTAAAGCCTCTATTCCCATCATAGCCATTACCGGCAACGCCAGAAACTATACCCCGGAGCAATTCAGGGATCAGGGCTTTACAGATTTTTTGCAAAAACCCCTCAATTTTGACCTTCTGGTAGAAAAAGTTAAAAATCTGGGCTGACACTTCAGCCCGCTCCTGAAGCAAATACCGGCCTGCAAAGCCGATTTTTTTGTTTTTGAACTCCTGTGCGGGAAACAAATTCCTTTCAAAGCCGGTATTCAGGATATAATTTTGCCAAAACTTTTTTTATGCACCAGATACAAGAAGAAATCGTCCGCAGATCTCAGGCGGATGTTTTTGAGGGAACAGATTTTTACAATCTCGATGACCTGCTGACCCCGGAACACCTGATGGTGAGGGATGCGGTCCGGGATTTTGTAAAAAAGGAAATCAGCCCCATCATCGAAGATTGCTGTCAGAAAAATATTTTTCCTGAATACCTGGTTCCAATGTTCGGAGAACTCGGCGCTTTCGGGCCCACCATTCCGGCCCAGTACGGCGGAGGCGGTATGGATTATATTTCCTACGGCCTGATTATGCAAGAGATTGAGCGCGGCGACAGCGGGATGCGCTCTACGGTTTCGGTTCAGAGCTCTCTGGTGATGTACCCCATTTATGCATTTGGCTCTGAAGCACAACGGTTTAAATATCTTCCCAAACTCGCCAAAGGAGAAATGCTGGGATGTTTCGGCCTTACCGAACCCGACCATGGATCCAATCCCAGCGGCATGGTTACCAATTTCAAGGACATGGGAGACCATTACCTCCTGAATGGTGCCAAAATGTGGATTTCCAATTCACCCAAAGCAGATATTGCTGTGGTATGGGCCAAAAATGAAGAAGGCCGCATCCATGGACTGATTGTAGAGCGAGGCATGGAGGGATTCTCCACACCGGAAACCCACAACAAATGGTCGCTGCGTGCCAGCTGCACAGGAGAACTGGTATTTGACAATGTAAAAGTGCCCAAAGAAAACCTGCTGCCCGGAAAGAGCGGCCTCGGTGCACCACTCATGTGCCTTGATTCTGCCAGATACGGTATCGCATGGGGCGCCATTGGGGCAGCTATGGATTGCTACGAATCAGCCAGAAGGTATGCCTTGGAACGCATTCAGTTTGGAAAGCCAATTGCCTCCTTTCAGCTTGTGCAAAAGAAACTGGCCGAAATGCTGACCGAAATTACCAAAGCCCAGGTGCTGACTTTCAGACTGGGGCAATTGAAAAATGAAGGAAAGGCTACCACAGCCCAGATTTCCATGGCCAAAAGAAACAATGTGGACATGGCCCTTCACATAGCCAGAGAAGCAAGACAAATCCATGGCGGTATGGGCATCACAGGTGAGTATCCCCTCATGCGCCACATGATGAACCTGGAATCTGTGATAACCTATGAAGGCACGCATGACATCCACCTGCTGATTCTGGGAAATGAAATAACCGGAATTTCTGCATTCAAATAGTCGCATCCGCTTTGCAGGAATAAAAACGGCCGGTTCTACAAGTTCCGGCTGTTTTATTTCCGGCATCCTGAATTGTTGAAGTCATCCGCCTGAATGGACAATAAAGGGCAATTCTCATTTTTTCATTTGGAATAGAGCCAAATTGTAATCTCATTTGCCCTATGCCAAAGCGCTTCAGACTGCTTTTGTTTTTTTCTATATTGCTGTTATTGGGTCAATCAATACCCTTTTCCGGGCAGAAAGATGCAGGCTTTCCCGGTTTGGATAAAAAACTGGAACAACGGTGGAAAGAGAGCCGGACAACCAAACAAAAAGCAGAGGCACTTTTTGAAATCGGGCAGTTTTATACAGATCAAAATGAACTGGAACTGGCCGAAAAAACACTGAAGCAGGCTTTGGAATTGAGCATCAAAGGGAATCATGTGGTTCTTCTGGCCAGAGTGTACAATCAGCTTGGAATGGTGAATGACTTCAGGGGGAAAATGGCTGAGGCCATTGATAATTACCTGAAGGCTCTGAAACTGGCAGAAAAGCAGGGAAGGGAAAGCGAAATTTCCAATTATCTGAACAATCTGGGTTCGGCATACTACATTCTGGAATCCTTCAGCAATGCAGAAAAATGCTTTGAAAAAGCACTGAAAATCAACGAGAAATTAAACAGAAAACGAGAACTCGGAGCCCTGTATTCCAATCTTGGAGCAGTGAAGCAGCAGATTGGCGACGAACTTGACCCGGTTCGGCAAAAAAAAGAGAGGAAAAACAAATTGCGGGAAGCTCTCTCCCTTCATAAAAAATCCAGAATACTCAATGAGGAACTGAAGCAGTCTGAAATCCTGGGAATCATCGACAACAACATTGCCGTGGTTTTTTTATCGCTGCAGCAGTTCGACAGCGCCCGCGTATATTCCAGGCGCTCCATCACCGGCCATACAGCCACACAGGATGAAGAAGGACTTTCGCAGGCATATTCCAATTTATCCCAGACCTTTTTCAGCTCCGGAAAAACAGACTCAGCCTACTTTTACATTCTGAAAGCCCTGGAACTCGACCGTAAACTTCAGTCCAGGGAAGGCCTGAGAACCGACCTGAAGCTGCTGAGCGAAATCGAAGCCGCTAAAGGTGATTTCAAGTTGGCGTATGAACATTTCAGGGAAAGCCGCGATGCGGCCGACAGCCTGATCAACAAAGAAACCAGAGAAAAAATTTCCAATTATCTGGCACAGTTTGAATTTGAAAAGAAGCTGTATCAGGATTCATTGCGGAAGGTGGAGGAAAAAAAACGGGCCGATCTGAAAAACCAACTGGCTACCAAGGAATTACAGAGAAAACGGAATATTCAGTATTCAGGCATTGTCATTTTTGTGATGCTCATGCTCGGTGGATTTTTCCTGATGCAAAAGGTACAGCTCTCTACCATTTGGATTGAGGGCTTTATATTTTTCTCAGCCCTTCTGATTTTCGAATTCCTTTTTCTTTTCCTTGATCCTTTTCTGGACAATCTGAGCGGGGGAATGCCTCTGTACAAATTTGGCATCAATATGCTGATGGCCGTGGCTGTATTTTATGCCCATAGCTTTTTTGAAAACCTGATGAAATCCCGGCTTCTCGGCCATTCATCCAAGCCACCTTCAGCCTG
Organism: Catalimonadaceae bacterium; assembly: GCA_044359055.1. GTDB lineage: Bacteria > Bacteroidota > Bacteroidia > Cytophagales > Flexibacteraceae > CAMDMI01. The sequence goes on along the minus strand of JBIKMV010000015.1, from coordinate 19,799 downwards.
AGAGTCCGGGCCTTTTCTGCATCATGGAATCCATATCTTTTTTCGAAACATTCCTCCAAATTTGAGCCTTCAGGGAGTATGCTATCTGTCTTTTTCAGCGCTAAAAAATCTGCCATCTGTGTTCTGGCCCTGCTGATTTTTCTGAATTCGGGCTCGCTGCAAAGCAGACCAGCGCATCCGTATTTCGTAAGCATGACCGAACTTGTTTACAATGCCAAAGAAAAAGCAATGGAAATTTCAGTTCGCATTTTCACCAATGATCTGGAAAAAGAACTGGCAGGATTTTGCCACTGCAAGGCGGACCTCATTCAGGAGCAAAACCACAAAAAAATGGAAGAAGTGCTGAAAAAATATCTCAGTAAACATTTGAAAATCAGCATAAATAAGAAAGAGAGAGTGCCCCTTTGGCTGGGATATCAGAACGAAGAAGAAAGCACATGGTGTTTCATGGAAATCCCTGCTGAAGCACCTGAGACAGTTCAGGTTGAAAACCGGATTTTATTCGGAACCCAGGAAAAGCAGCTCAACTTTGTCCGCTTCAAAAAACCGGGATTTGACAAAACCATTCAACTAACCAATCCAGAAAGCAGTGTGATTTTTTAAAATAACCAGCGCTTACAGGACCTTGGATTGACACACAAAATCGGTGGTGGGTATGGTGGTTTGGGCAATCGATTTAAATCCTCCATCTACCTCCTTAAAATCATGTATTCCTCTGGATTTCAGTATAGAAGCGGCAATCATACTGCGGTAGCCTCCGGCACAATGCAGGTAAAACGGCTCACCGTCAGTCAAACCGCCGAACCAGTCATTGATAAAAGAAAGCGGGCGACTGAAGGCTCCATCCACATGTTCTGCCTCATACTCGGAGTCTTTTCGTACATCTATTACTTTGCTCTTTTCGGCCTCAAATTCGGCAGCAAACTGAGCAGCGGTTATTCGGTTTACAGAATCGGTTTCACGGCCGTCTGCCTTCCAGGCATCAAAACCACCCTTAAGGAAGCCAAGCACATGATCAAAACCTACCCTTGAAAGCCGCGTAAGGGTCTCTTCTTCCTGGCCGGGCTCACAAACCAGAAGCAAGGGCTGATTTACATCCACCACCAGGGCCCCAACCCAGGGAGCAAAATCTCCTTTCAATCCGATGTTGATGGATTTGGGTATGAACCCTTTGGCAAAATCTGCGGCATTGCGTACATCCAGAATCAGGGCAGATAAGCGGCCGGCCTGATCTTCAAATTCACCGGGTGAAAGCGGCCGAAGACCCTTTTTCAATACGGTTTCAAAATTCTCATAGCCCTTCTTGTTCATGGCTACATTCATACCAAAATAGCCCGGCGGGGGCAATAGCCCATCTGTGACAGCGGCAATAAAGGACTGTTTATCAGGCTGTCTGAGGGCATAATTCATTTTTTTCTGATTGCCCAGCGTATCCACGGTTTCTTTCATCATGTTTTTTCCGCAGGCCGAGCCGGCACCGTGCGCAGGATAGACAATCACATCATCGGCCAAAGGCATAATTTTGGTCATAAGGCTGTCGTACAACATTCCGGCGAGTTCTTCCTGAGTCATATGGGCTGATTTCTGGGCCAGATCGGGCCTACCCACATCTCCCAGAAAGAGGGTATCACCGCTGAAAATGGCATGGTCTTTCCCGATCTCATCCCGGAGTAAATAGGTCGTACTCTCAAGGGTATGGCCGGGAGTGTGAAGTGCAATGATGCTGACATCTCCAATCTTAAACTCCTCCCCGTCTGTGGCGATGATGGCCTGAAAAGCAGGAGCCGCATGAGGGCCAAAAACAATGGGCGCACCTGTTCTGGCAGACAAGTCCAGATGGCCGGATACAAAATCGGCGTGGAAGTGGGTTTCAAAAACATATTTGATTTTCACACCATCTCTTTCGGCCCGGTCCATATAGGGCTTCACCTCACGAAGGGGATCGATAATGGCCGATTCTCCTCCTGATTGTATGTAATAGGCGCCCTGCGCAAGGCAGCCTGTGTAGATTTGTTCTATTTTCATGGCTATTATCTTCTAAGCAACAGAGGGCGGTTTTTCTGGATTTCGCCCTGCATAAGTGGCAATGCAAAGGTCAAGAATCGGACCAAAAATATTGGATAAAAAGGAAAAATCTTTGCCTTGCCGGAAAAGCTCTGTATACAGGAAAGTCCCTTATCTCAGATAAATATCTGGTATTGCAGCACCAGGGTATTCCGGCGGCTGCATCCTGAACCCTGCCGTCCACCTGCCTGTAAACCAGCCGGTTTTCCCAGTTCAGGGTCATCTTGGCCCTGTGTCCGCTGATAAGCCAGTTCAGACCTGAATTGAATACCCAAACCTGCTTCCCGTCCATGCGGTTCCAGTCGGCCCATGTTGCGGATAAATAGGGCATTAATGTACCATTTTCTTTCAAAAGGTCGTGTGAGAAAAGGTAACCCAGCTGGGCATAAACAGCCTTACCTGTGCCAAACATGGGGTGTGCATTGCCGTAAACGGGTCCTGAACCTGAGATTTTATCGCCCGGCTGGGCCTGTCCGGTGGCCGGATTCATTAGGCCGTTGAAGCGCATATAGCGGGTACCGAAATCATAATTGAAATACCCTGCGTAGGCCGAAATGGCAGTTCCTTTCTCTTTATTCAGGGGCAGATCCAGAAAAGCTTCACCCGACACCAGAAGCATTTTCTGATAGACAGTATCCGCAGGTGTACTTCCGGTTTTCCACATGGCCCGGGGTTGGTAAATAAAGCCGCCTGCCAGATTGAAAATCTTTTTTTTCCCGAGATAGGTTCCTGTCATATAAGGCGTTATCCCTGACTCCCTGTCAAAAAACTGGTACTGAAAAAAGCCCTGTGTTTGGATTTGATGGCCCTTTCGGGAAAAATTGGCCTGCGCATCCAAAGTTATCGGGTTTTGTCCGTTAGATGAAACTGGAAATGGGTCGGAAAGAATCAGACGATAATCCAGAGGGCCGGCCTGACCCCTCGCAAATACACTCAGTTTGCGTGAAAACTCATCGGTAGCATCTACGGTGGCCTGGGCAAAAACCGGAACATCCATGGTCATAATGGTGGCAATAGAGGGCTGGCTGAAGCGGCTGAGACCATTGGCAATGGTGAGCCCGCCGCCCAGAAAAAAAGCATTGTTTTTCAATACTTTATACTCACAGACGGCATCGTGAAAAAATGAAGCGACCTTTCGATTGAGGGCATTATTGCCGGTGGTACCGCTATTTACATTGAACTGGCTGTTGAAATTGTTCATCCCGAACTGAAAATACAGAAACACCCGGTTGGTGAGCTGCCCGAACATCTGTATCCGGGTGCGCCGCAGTCCGATGTCGAAAGTGTGTTTTTTGATTTCACCTTCCACCGTGCTTCCGGGATTGGATTCGTTCCACCGAAGCCAGGTCTGATTGAGAAAAGTAAACTGAAAATACCGGGAACCGTCTTCGCTCAGGTTAATTTTAATAGGGCTTGCTTCCGGTTTCGATACTTTGGGAAGATGTATCCGGGCTGAATCGGCCTGACCGAAAACCGGCCCATTCAGGCAGATGGCTATAGCCGAAAGTATAAAGAATTTCATTGCAGTTTTTTTGCAAAAGTCATGGGCAGAGGCCCTACCATTTATTGTAGAAGGATTAGATTTGAGGCAGAACCGGCTTTTTACTGTCCTGCTCCCTGTACCAGTCCACCACAGCCATTTGCAGGGAATGGGCATCAGAGAAATCTGATGGAAAAAAGACAGGTCCAGCTTCGGTGCTTACCATGCCGGGCCTCAGAATCATAGGACTCGTGCCGGCTAGGCAGTAGCGGGTATTTCGCACCAGGACAGGCACAATGGGCGTGCCGGATTCCATACTCAGGCGAAAAGCCCCGGATTCAAAGGGCATAAAGGGCCCTTCGGTTTTGTTTGTCTTTCCTTCTGGAAAAATAACCAGGCTTCCTCCTTTTTGCAAATAAGATTGCATATCGGTCATTGCCTTTTGCCTGCTTGCCGAACTGCGCCGGTCTACCGGAAGGGTAATCCAGCGGCAGAGGTGCCCGAAAACCGGGCTTTTTGTCAATTCAATTTTGGCCAGGGGGAGTGCAAAGCGCTTCAGCATCAGATAAATGGCCGGAGTATCCAGAAGCGAATTGTGGTTTGATACGATGATGGCCGGACCATTTGGCCAATCCCTTTGAGCTTTCCGGCTTCCTTTGTGATAAAACCAAATCCCAAACAGGTAAAAAGAAGAAGCCCAAACCTTCATGCCCAAAAGCTTTATTTTTTCGGCCTGCTTTTCTTCCAGTACGAAATGGGAAATTCCGATAACAGGAAAAACCAAAAGCATGGCCATTCCAAAAATAAAAAAGCCGATGTAGAGGTAGGTCTTTTGAATAAATCTTTTCAATTCTTATCCTAAGGGATTGGTAATCATGGCGAAATCCATTGTAAAAACAAAAACCCGGAACGCAGCACAATGCTTCAGGCAGGCGGATTTCGGTACAATTATAGTGCAGGCGGCTTTTTTTTTCTACTTTTGCAGCGGCAGTTAGTACGACCAGCTCCCTTTGACTCCCCCAGGGCAGGAATGCAGCAAGGGTAAAAGGTTGTAGCGGTGCGATATTAACTGCCTTTTTCTTTTACCCTTTTCATTGCAATTTCAGTTCTCCGGCATACCTGAGCAGCTGAATTTCAAAAATTTTGGCCTGGTACCGGGCCTGTATCCACCTGTTTTGTGCAGCTGTGAGCTGATATTCAGCATCCTTCATCTCCAAACTGTTGGACTGACCCAAAGCAAACCGGCTTTTTACAATCAGAGCATTTTCTGTGGCAAGGGCCACAATCCGGCTTTCTGATTCTAGGGTTTCCATCTGTATTTCTATACTTTTCACCAGCCGCCATATTTGGTTGATGATTCTGTTTTCAATGGATCTGAGCTGCAACTCACGGATTCCCAGGTCCATATTGCCGAGCCGGTGCAGGCGGGAAGTGGACATCCCCTGAAAAAGCGGCATGGAAAGGCTAAGGCCAATGTTGGGACCTGCACTCCGGTTGAACAAAGCAAATCCTGCCTGATTTCTGGTTTGATTAAAATTATAGGCTGAATTCAGGGTAATCTGCGGCAAGGCTCTAGATTTCAACTGCTTTACATTGATTTTGGCAATTTCAAGGTTCTGTTTCTGGTACCTGAGCATCAGATTCTGACCCAAAACTCTGGCCTTAAACTCCTGAAAATCTGCAGGATTCACGGTTGAAACCGAATCTACGGTATTGAAGCCGGTTTCCGGTCCCCGGCCAAGCAGCAGATTGAAATTTCCTTTTCGAATTTCCAATTGCTTCTGCTGATTGCTGATTTTGTTTCGGACCCGGTTGTGGTCTATCTGAGCCAGCAGCAGGTCAGACTTTGGCCGAAGCCCGAGCCTGAATTGCTCAGCCGCCATTTTCAACCTTTCTGAAACAAGAGTTTCTTCTTCGGTGGTGAGGCGAAGTTCCATTCCGGCCAGCACCAACTGATAATAGGCTGTTGAAATAGAATCGGTTAAGCTCAGAATTTGGTTTTGCCATTTCAGGTCAGCAGCGCTTACGGTGGCATCCTGCCGCTTTTTCACCAAAAACATCTGCCCGCCGTCGTAAAGGGTCCAGTTAAGGGAAAGGCCGGCACTGAACTGATTGGTGGCCACCCCACCGCGATCTACCACAAGTCCGTTGGCAAACTGCTGCCGGATGTCATTCCACTGAAAAGCTCTTCCGGAGTTCAGGTTTACCTGAGGCAAAAAACCGGCATTTCCATAGGTATTGCTCTCTTTGGCCATGTCCAGTTCCGAGCGGGCAGCTTTTACTTCGGGGTTGTTTTCGAGACCGATTTTCAGGGCTTCCTTGAGGGTAAGCAAATCCTGAGCAGTTGCAAAACCGGTGCTGTTGCAGAAAAGAAAAAAGCCGATGAGAAACCTTTTCAAGGACAAAGATTTGAGGGGCAAAGTAAAGCCCAAATTTCGGGTACACATCAGGCGGGCAGGACAGGGAGCATAAAATGCTACAATCTGAGAATTCAAACTATTGATATTCAATACAATAATGATAAATGCCGGATATAATTTTCTAAATCCCGATTGGCTTTTCTTTCTTTGCCCTGAGCAATTAAATCAGCATACCATATGTCGGCTGCCAGACTGGAAACCAAAAGGGTAACTTCCCACACCCTTCAGGAGATGAAAAACAGGGGAGAAAAAATTTCCATGCTGACGGCTTACGACTTTTCCATGGCCGGAATTCTGGATGGTGCAGGTGTAGATGTACTGCTTGTGGGAGATTCGGCCTCGAATGTGATGGCCGGCCATGAAACCACCCTGCCCATTACCCTGGACCAGATGATTTATCACGGCGCCTCGGTGGTAAGGGCAATAAAAAGAGCACTGGTGGTGGTGGATTTGCCTTTTGGCTCTTATCAGGGCAACAGTTCTGAGGCCCTTCGATCTGCCATCCGCATTATGAAGGAAACGGGAGCCCATGCCGTGAAAATGGAAGGAGGGGCCGAAATTAAGGATTCCATTGTGAGGATTCTGAGTGCCGGCGTTCCCGTAATGGGTCACCTCGGATTGACCCCGCAATCCATTTACAAATTCGGAACCTATACCGTAAGGGCAAGGGAAGAGGCTGAGGCCAAAAAGTTGATGGAAGATGCCAGAATTCTGGAGGAATGCGGATGCTTTGCCCTGGTACTGGAAAAAATTCCTTCTGCTCTGGCAAGGAAAGTAGCCGAAAGCCTGTCTATTCCCGTAATCGGAATCGGTGCCGGACCCTTTGTGGACGGGCAAGTTCTGGTTACCCACGACCTGCTGGGAATTACCAATCAGTTTAAACCGCGATTTTTGCGAAAATATGCCGATTTGCATGGCATCATATCGGAAGCAGTGGGCCGGTATGTGGAGGATGTGAAACAAAAAGATTTTCCCAACGATAAGGAAGCGTACTGACAATAATCTCTCTTCAAGGAGGAAATCTGTTCCGGGTCCGGTATCGCCAAAGTCAATCATGGCATTGATAATATTTCGCCATTTTTGACCTCCTTTTTCCGCCATGAATCCCGACATCCAAAACCGCCCCGATATTGAAAAACTGGTATTGGCTTTCTACGAAAAAGCCAAATCCGATGCTGAAATAGGCCCCTTTTTTACCACCATCATTCCCATACATTGGGAGGAGCACTTGCCCGCTATGTGTAATTTTTGGGAGAATGCCTTGTTTTATACCGGTGGGTACCGGGGCAATATGATGGAGATTCACCGCGCTGTGCACGAAAAAATCCCCATGTCAGCCCTTCATTTTCAGCGCTGGACCAACTTGTTTTGCCAAACTGTTGACGAACTTTTTTGGGGAGAAAAGGCCGATCAGGCAAAGCAGCATGCCCTCAACATGGCCCTGATGCTGCAGATAAAAATCGGAATACAATAGAATTCTGAGGTTTTTTAGAGTGCTTAGCTGCCTTTTTCCAGTCCGGCAATCAAACGGAAGGCGGTTTCTGCATCAAAGCCCCTGGAGATGCAGAAACGCAGCAGCCTGGCTTTCCATTGGGGATCTTTCTTCTGCCTCAGGCTTTGCCATTTCTTTTCCAGAGCCTTTTTCAATTTTTGCTCTGCTGCCACATTATCTTCTGCTTTGGCTTTCAGCTCCTTGTCCGGCGGACGGCCCAGTTCCTGATAAAGTTTCTGTTTGATTTTTTCGGGCCCCCAGCCTTTTATTCTGGCTTTCCCTCGGATAAAAACCTCCTGATACCTTTTTTCATTGATAAAATCTTCCTCTTCCAGACGGGCGATGAGCCGCTCTTTCCATTCCTCCTCCGCCCCAAGCCGAGTCAGTTTTTGCAAAACCTGTCTTTTGCTTCGATCCTGAAAAGCACAAAAATGTCTGGCTTTTTCCAGACATTCTTCAAAACCCGGCTTTTTCTTATCCTGATTGTCAGGAGCCTTCATCGCTAGGGAAGCATGGCTTTAAATCCTGCATAGGTATCCGGGCTGATGGGCGTTTTGGAGCATTGCAGGGCATCGGCCTTTTTGTTAATGGCTTCTACCCGGTTGTCAGGATTGGGATGGGTACTAAGCCACTGAGGCGTAGAGGGAGAGTTGCCCTCCGCAATCAGTTTCTCAAAAAATCCTGCTGTTCCATTGCAGGCATATGGTGTCCCGGCGAGCAGTTCCACCGATTTGTCATCTGCTTCCCGCTCAAATTCCCGGCTGTTCTGCAGAGTTTTCAGTCCGATGGCAATTTGGGCAATGGCCCCCGAACTTTCTCCCAGAATAGCATCAATAATGAATTGATAACCGTAGCTTTTGGTAAGTTGTCTGCTGGTGTGCCTCAGATCGGCATGCGCCATTTCATGGCCCATAACACCGGCAAGCTGATCTTCAGAATCGAGGTATTTGATAAGGCCTGTGTATACATAAATGTAACCACCGGGGGTACAGAAGGCATTTTTGATATTGTCGTCACGAATAATTTTCACCTGCCATGCAAAATCATCCTTATAGGCCAGTTTTCCCGATGCCAGGAGCCTGTCTGTAATCTTTGACTTCAGGTACTGATAAGCCGCGGGATACATGGTCTCATCCAGAAGGGGGTATTCCGAAGGCTTGGAAGCTATTTCCTGACTGACCTGCAATCCCAGTTTTTTATCGTCCTCCACACTCAAAAGATTGAAATTCTGATTTTTATCGCAGGAGACAATAAAAACAGAAATAAGAGCAAAAGCCCGGATAGTCAGGCCAATTGAGAAGACAAGTCTGATTTTCATGTCAGTAATCCATTTCTTTTACCACATCGGGAATGATTAGCTTCCCTTCGGTTGAATTTTTGATCTCTTCAATACTAACGCCTTTGGCACTTTCGAGAAGTAAGAATCCACCTTCGGGCAACACATCGAACACTCCGAGTTCGGTTACAATTTTCTTTACACAACGCAGACCTGTGATGGGCAAGGTGCAGGATTTCAACAATTTAGACTTTCCATCTTTGCTCCTGTGCTGCATGGCTACAATGATATTTTTGGCACTGGCCACCAGGTCCATGGCCCCACCCATACCTTTTACCATTTTACCCGGTATTTTCCAGTTGGCAATATCGCCATCTTCCGAAACTTCCATCGCCCCCAGGACGGTCAAGTCTACATGACCACCCCGAATCATGGCAAAACTATCGGCCGAGCTGAACAGAGAAGAACCCGGCACCATGGTGATGGTTTGCTTTCCGGCATTGATCAGGTCGGCATCTACTTCTTTCTCCCTGGGAAAGGGACCAATTCCAAGCAATCCATTTTCAGATTGCAGCACCACATTCATACCTTGGGGAATGTAGTTGGCAACCAAAGTAGGTATACCAATTCCAAGGTTTACATAATAGCCCTCTTTCAGCTCCTGTGCGATGCGTCTGGCAATTTGGTTTTTATCCAGCATAAATTCTTGGTCTAAAATCAGTGCCAAAAATGGAAAAGAAAATCAAGGGAAGGAAAAAGAAAGTTAATCTTTCAGGAATAATGATTCAGGAGGCCAGTTCCCGGTACAATGCCATAAATGCATTGGCCTGCACAATCCGGGAAAACTTCTTTTCGGCATAGGCAGCTATTTCCTGCCTTTTCCATGGATGCAGATTGGTTTTGATGATTACTTCGGCCAAACCGGGGGCAGATACTTCCTCACTCAAAAAACCGTTTTCCTGATTGGTTATCATTTCTGGCATTCCGCCTATTTCAAATCCTGCAACCGGAATGCCGCAGGCTATACTTTCCACCACCACATTGGGAAGATTGTCTTCTCTGGCGGGATGAACAAAAATATCAGCAGCATTGTATACAATGGCCATAAGCCGCTCATCAACCAGAGTTCCGAGGTGAATATGCTGAACGGGACTGGCCTCGCTTTTTTCTAGTTGCTTTCCCACAGTACAAAGGAGCCAGCTTTCGGGATCAGGAAGCAGATTCATGGCCTGAAGCAGCAAATCAAATCCCTTTCTTTCATCTTTTAAACTCTGAATGACCGAGAGCAGAATTATCTTATTTCCGGGCAGGTTCAGAGCTTTGCGGCAGGCATCCCGGTCGGCCGGCGTAAATATTCCGGTATCCAGCCCATTGGGTATGGTTTTACTGGGAAAATCCCGGAACAAAGAGCCCGAGGCCGCCTTTTGACGCATCCATTCTGAAGGCGCCGTTATGGTCAGACGGGGTTTATAAAACTTCAGGGCCGCATTTTTCATATTCCAAAAATGATGGGCGAGCTGCGGCATATTGGTGCGGCTCAGTAGCCCGCAGGGCTGGCAATCATGCTTGAAATTTTCACAGGAACCGGCATAATGGCAACCTCCGGTAAAAGCATGAAAATCGTGCATAGTCCAGATTAAAGGCTTGTACTTTGAAGAGGAAACCAGATTCTCCACGCTGATCCATTCATTCACCCAATGAAGGTGCACCACATCTGCCCACTCCCACAGGGGAGATTGGGTAACATCGTAGGGGGCTGTAGGAAAACTGAACTTTCCTGACAAGGATTCGTCTTCAGAAATCTGAAGGGAGACCCTTTGTTTATGCTCACTTCTTTGCCTGAATTTTAATTTGATTTTTTCGGGCCATCCTGCATGGGACTGAAAGGCATAAGATTCCGGTATCTGATGGTTTGATTTGTGGAGACAGAGAAACTTCGAATTTGCCCCAATTTCGAGCAGTCCAATATGGAGCCGGATGGCAGCAATAGAGGCACCGCCCACATCGTAGGAACTGCAAATCAAAATATTAGGACCTTTACCCTGTGCCATCAGCGGTTTTCAGTTCGCTTAAAAATGGTGGTATTGTAGCCGGGTAATCTGGATTTCTTCAAACCCAAAAAGAGAAAAACAAGATTCACCATCAGGCAAAAAAACAAACCCAGGCTTTCCCTTGCCTCCTCTATAAAGGGCAGGGACATTTTCAAAGAGGCTGAAGTTTCTTCCTGACTTATCCAATCGGAAACAGATGCCGGAAACAAGGAATATCCCCAGAAAAAATAAACAGGGCAAAGGATAATCAGCAGCATAGGATTGTAATAATTCCGGCTGCTGCAGTAGGAGGTGTAGGCGGAAAACAGATATGCGGGAATCCAGAGCCATGGATCGGGGTCGTTGATCTGAAGCATTGCAAAAACCACAAAAACCAAAATCAGCAGATAGGAGATAAACTTCACTTTTTCAATCTGTATTAAGAAGGGCCAAATTAAATTGAATAAATCAGGATTTTATCATGAAAAAAGGTCAAAATCGCCAAACAAAAAAGCCCTGAAAATCAGGGCTTCGATGTCCTTGCCGGGAATTTCTATCTTCCAACAAGCAGATTGAAGAGATTCTGGTAAGCAGTTTTGTAGCCTTCTACTGCGTTTTCTGAGGTTGAAGCCTCGCGGTAATAAGCAAGGGCATCCATAAATAGATTGTGTTCTTCGCAGATCATGCCGTTTACCATATAAGAAACTGAGTTTTTTTCATTGCTCAGGCCAAGGTCAGCAACAACATTTTCAGAAGCCTGCTTAAAGGTGTATTCTCTGGATTTAATTCCTTGTTTTCCGGTAACCCGAACCGACACAATCAGGTTTTTTCCATGCCGATAGAAAAGCGGACCAAAATCAACAGCAGCTGAATTTTCTTTGGTTTTGGCAGTGAATACCACTTCATTGAAAAGATTTGAAACTTCCAGGAGGTATTCAGCATCTTTTACATTACTGGTCCAGTTGAGGGTGTAGGATTTGCCCAGGACCTCATTGGAGTTCAGAGCAATCAACTTGATGCGGTAGTTGGTAGAAGCTCTTTCCACCGAACCGGTCACCTCCATATACTTTCTGTGGTTGGAGTTGATATCTTCGGCTTCGTCTTTGGTAAGCTGCCCCATCACATAATTGACATATTTTTCGGATACCTTTCCTTTCCGGGCGCCTGCTTTAAAATTCTGGGATAAATCATTCACGGAATATGATCCGGGACTTTTCAGTTCCATTCCTTTTCCGGAATTGTGCATTAGGCCGCAGTAACCGGATTCAATCACGATGGATTCATCGGAATTGAGTTTGCTGCCGATGGTAAGGGCTACAAGGCCTTCGGAAGTTTGTTTTTTTACTGTACCGGAAACTCCCAAAACCTTAAACACAAAAGAGGATTGAGCAAAAGTCCGGCCGGATGACAGAACAGTAAGGCTCAGAAATAAGATAATACAAACGCGGCTTTTCATGGCTAAAAATTTTTTGGGGCTTGTACGGCAGGTTACCAATTCCGGTTTCACTTGTTAATATCCTCGGGAGCACAAAATGACCGCAACGCAGCCTCTTGCATCTTCATTGGCCGAAGTTGGTGTATTAAATTCAACAAAATAATCTTCTGACTTTTTAGGAACAAAAGTGTATCGGTCAAGACTTGGATCATCTTTGTTGGTGAAAAGAACAAAACGGTTCCGGGTCATAACTTTAACAGAAACAGGTCCATCAAAGCCCTCAGAGTGAAAAAAGAGGCGATATTTCTGATTTCTGAAGACCGAAACAGAAATGGTTGTAGCCTCACCAGCAAAAATTACCCCGGCAGAGATTCCCTCAAATTCATAGGGTTTTATTTTTTCCAGATAGGCCGATTTCAATTCTTTCAGCTTACACTGGGCAATAGCACTTTGAAATACTCCGGCGGCCAGAAACAATGAGAATATGAGTATGATTTTTTTCATGTCTGAATAATTAGGCATTTTCAACTTTAGATCTGATTTCTTTTAATTTTTTAATCAACTCATCCAGCTTTTTGTTGTCCATTTCAAAAACCATGGGTTCGGTTTCTGTTTCCGGAGTAACAATGCCGGATTCCAGAATGGATTTGGCTTCATTGAGTTGTTTGATCAGGGGTTTGAAATCATGATTTTTCTGATTTTCACCCAGTAATTTGATGAGCGGGTTAAGCGAAACAAGCTGATCACCCACCATTTCCATAATGGCTTTGTTTTTATTGTTCCGGGCTAGGGAAGCAGCAATGTAAACCGACTCTGTCCAGCCACCAGCGAAGCTCAGCAGGGTGAGGTCGAGTTTGTCGTTGTCTTTCAGAAAAGCATCCGTTTCGGCAAACAAGTCGCCGATGATGGCCGATACTGAGTCTACATTTTCGAGATTAGACTCAAACTTCTCTACATATTTATTGGATTCATAGATGCTTTCCAGACCGAGTTGCTGCGAAAGTGATTTGGTAACCTTCAGGATATTGATGGAGGTCTGGGTCTGATTGTTTATGGCAGTGTAGGCCATATCTACCCCATACATTCCAAGGCCAAGAGCCCTGTCATAGGTATTGACAAGCTTGCTGCTTTTGCCCGGATCAAGAAGCAGGGAGTTGTCGTATTTCAATCCTGCATTTTTAAACATCAAAGCCACTTTCAGGTGGGAGGGGAAAATATGGACAAATTTGCTGATCTGGGTTTTAACCGTATCCATCATGGCAGAATCTTCCTGCATGCTTTCGGATTCGGCTTGTTTTTCCTGTCCCCCGCAGGCCATTAACAGGATGAAGAGAACCGGGGCAAACCGGAAAATGGGCATTTTTTTCATATTAAGTTGTTTTTTTTCGGAATTTGAACTGAAGCAATTTTTTCAGACCATCAAAATAAAGGGACAAAAATAATGCAAATACCATTAGCCAAAGCACAAAAATATTGAAGCAGAAAGTGCTAAAGGATTTACCCAAGAAAAATTTAACTGGAGAAAAGAAATGTGCCTGATAGTCCAGAATATTCTGAGGAATCACCTCATCGTTGTAAATGGGATCGATGAGCTGCACCAGATGTCCCCTTGCATGAACTATACGGTTTTCCTGGCCGCTTCTTCTCACAAAATTCTGAAGTGCTTCGTTGTGATGATCCCGGTATAATTCCAGAAAACCCGATTTGCCGATTTTGGCCTGAATTTCCGCTTCTTTTTTATCCTTTTTGGCCTGGAAAAAGTTGATGCGTTTCCGGTAAAACCTTTCCAGTCTGGCCATGTACTTTTCAAGCTCCAGCACAGAGGTCAATGAAATATTTTCGGGTCTTAAGAGATTGGTATCAAAATGGATGTATTTGTTGAACCTGTTTTCTTTTTCAATTTCAAAAGCCAGAAGAGGATAATAATTCCGGGTTATTTCTATCGCATTGTTGATACGCTCGGGCTGGGCCTCCATCAGAGCCTCATTCAGCTGATTGGTAATGTTGTCCATCTCCGGAAGCCAGTAAAACAATTTGAAATTGGCCTTGGAGATTTCTTTATTTATTTTGAAAAAATGTCTGTCAAACTGGTTGTCTTTGAATTGGGCTATACAGGCTGCTTCAAATGCCCAGCGGCTCGCCATCAGATCGCCGATAAAGGGTACTTTTCCGTATCGGGCGATGGATGGATTCATTTTGTCAAAATTTACAATAATGCCGCCCAGAATCAACTGAGGGATGAGAAGGATGGGAATTAGAATGTAGATGGTGATGATGGCAGGGAACGAAGAAGAAATATTCAGCGCCAGCATATTGGCGAAACAGGCACAGGAAAAGAGAATGATAAAGTAGGTGGTAAACATATCCGGATTGCCCAGAATGTAGCAGGAGAGCCCGGCAAAAAGGACGGTTTGAATAAAGGAAATGAAAAACTGAATGCCAATCTTGGAAAACAGGTATCCCAGCCGGGATAGCTGAAGGAATTCTTCCCGCTTTAATATTTTCTGGTCTTTGAATATTTCCTCAGCACTTAGGGTTAGTCCCATAAAGAGGGAAACGATGATAGCGATGAAGATAAAACTGGGCAGATTTTCGTTTTCTGAAAAGTAATACCGGTTTTCGAAAGTGGCTGAAACGGGGAAATACCGAACAATAAAGGCCAGGATAAATGCCAGAACCAATGGCTCCCCCAGAGTGATTGCGAGGTACTGCTTGTTTGCCATTTTGCTGAGCCAGTCTCTGGAAATAAAGACACCCATCTGTGTCCAAATGGATGGCCGGGGGCCATCGAGTATCTTCCGGGGCTGTAATTCGATGGTTTCAGGTGCATTGCCTGATTTTTGTCTGAATCGTGAATACCAGTCTGCGGGGTTGGTTTTCCGATCGGCAATGGGGTGTCCGAACTCATCAATGACCTTACTTTCTACAATATTAAAGATAACCTCCGGATTGATATTTCCGCAAGCCGGGCAAGCTGAAATGTGGCTGGTAACATGATTGATGGCCTTTTTGAAATATGAAACTGCCGCAATGGGATTACCAGTGAATATGGAATACCCTCCCACATCCAAAAGGATGAGCTGGTCAAATAGTTTGTAAATATCAGAACTGGGCTGGTGGATGACGGTAAAAATCAGGGTACCTTTAAAACTCAGGTCCCGGAGAAGTGACATAATGTTATCAGAATCCCGTGACGAAAGTCCAGAAGTGGGTTCATCAATAAAAAGCACTGAGGGCTGACGAATTAGTTCGAGTGAAATATTGAGCCTTTTGCGCTGGCCACCGGAAATGGTTTTGCTCAGACTGTTGCCTACCCTGAGGTTGCGAACCTGAAAAAGCCCCAGTTCTTTCAGCAAATTGTCAACACTTGTCCGAATTTCATCCCGGCTGAGTTGGGGAAGGCTCAGGAGTGCGGGAAAAAAAAGGTTTTCATAAACGGTAAGGTCGTCGATGAGAAGGTCTTCCTGGGGAACATAGCCAAAAAACTGTTTTACCCCATCCGGCTGACTGTGGATGTCTGTTCCATTGAATGTAACCGTTCCTGAAGTGGGTTTAAAATTGCCATTGATTATATTGAGCAGGGTAGATTTTCCGGAACCGCTGGGGCCCATTATGGCAATCAGGTCTCCGGCCTGAGCCCGGAAACTGAATTCGTGCAGACCGGTTTTCCCGTTGGGATGGTGGTAAACCAGATTGCGGCAAAGAAGTACACTGGAATTGCTGTCTTCAACCTGATGTATGGCACTCCAGAGATTTGAAAAATGAAGTTGCTGACCCCCATTTTCAGACATGACGAGAGAACCGGGCTTTAAAAAATAATTGACGCCGACTTTTACAATTTCATTGTTGAGATACAACTGATCTCTGGAGCTCAGTACTTTAATTATAAAAAAGCCCAGATCGGGGAGAAAAGAAAAAGCGATTTCGGAATTTGACTTAAAACCAATATTGAAGTCTTTTTCCCTGAACCGTATGAGCCCGGAATCAAGAATGCCGACGGCCTCCGATTTCAGTAGTTCCTTTTTATGACTGAAAACAAACTGATTGGTAATGTCTGTAAAACCATCAGAAAAATGAAAAATCCGGGCAAGGGTATGGATAAATTCCAATTCCCGATCGGTGATATTGCCATCGGCCCGAACCAACTCATTTAGCCTTACATAAATTAGAAATCGCTGCTCTGTGCTGAGCTCATTGGCAACATGAGATGCAATCTCCAGCATTTCAGCCAGGTTGCCCTCAATGGTTTCGATATAATTGAGGAAGTAATTTTTAAAAGATTTATACCGTGCATCATCGAAATGGGCTTTGAGGAAACGGTCAAAAACCAGAATTTCCTCTTCTGCTATCCCGTCCGACTTGGCGATGATGGCAAAAATTTTGATGATAGACTCAAAAACAAAATTGGTCATCTTTCAGAATTTCAGTTACTTAAAAAATCACCTCTCGAAAAAACCTAAAATTCTGTCCGGGTGATTTGGGCATATTTACTTTTGGCTTCTACTTGCAAGCGGCAAGAAAACGAAATTGGAAGCTAAAAATCAAAAACTAATTGTTTTTTCCGCTCCTTCAGGGTCCGGGAAAACCACCATTGTCCGGCATCTGATAAAAAAGTTTCCCATTCTGGGATTTTCGATATCGGCCTGCACCCGGGATAAACGGGGCAGAAACGAGGAAAATGGCAAGGATTATTATTTTCTTTCCCCGGATGAATTCCGCCGGAAAATTGTAAACCATGAATTTGTAGAATGGGAAGAAGTGTACGAAGGCAATTTTTATGGAACATTGAAGTCAGAAATAGACCGGATTTGGAGCGAAGGGAAAATTGCCATTTTTGATGTGGATGTGAAAGGAGGCCTGAGCCTGAAAGAATACTATAAAGAAAAAGCACTTACAGTTTTTGTAAAGGTCCCTTCTATTGAAGAGCTCAAAGAAAGGCTGCAAAGCCGAGGTACCGAGACCGAGGACAGCCTTTCGAGAAGAATGTTTAAGGTTCAGTTTGAAATGGGTTTTCAGGATAAATTTGATGTCATTCTGATTAATGACAATCTGGAAACCACATTATCTGAAGCTGAAGTTTTGGTGAAAGAATTTATTGAAAGGTAGATTACTTTTCATTCCGCAATTCGGGCGGAAGGGTAGCGGGCTTATATCGTATATAATCTTTACCGAAATATCTGGCAATAAATATTTTATGCTTCACCGGAAAGCCTGGTTCTCCCGGGAAAATAAATTCCTGGTCAGGAATAATTTTCAGATTGTAATTTTTGTAAGGAACTTCGCAGGTATCTGATTTACAGTTATTTATTTCTTTAAAAACTGCCAGCTTATATGCTCTGAAACCAAGGGCGTCTTTTAAAAAAATATCCTCCAAGGCCGTTTTAAAGTTGGGAGAAAGCATGAAAATCAACCCAATGAAAATTAATGAAATAATATTTTTTGAAGGAAATCCTGTTTTCGCAGGGACAAGAAATCCCAAAATCAAAAAAATACCCAGATAGATGCCGACAAAATTGGAAATCAATCGAGTCGGAAAATGCCCGTTAGAATTATAATACAAGAGTACTGAGAATAAAAAAACAGCAAATATTCCAAAAAACAAAGTAATAATTATTGTTCTACCCGAATTAATATTAATATTCCTGCCAGAAATTAATCTGCCTAAAATAAATATTGAAAAATATCCGAAAAAAATATTTTTGTAGATGAATATATTCAAAAATAAATACTTTATCCCCTCTAAAAAAAAAGAGAAATCCTTGATGATTCCGGGATGAGTTAGACCAATTCTGTTTTTAGTTCCGGGTAATAGCAGCATTACAATGGTAAACGCAATACATGAAACAATTCCAAAAATGGAGAGCTTTGATATTTCTCTTTTTGAAATCCAATAATGAAACAGTGTTCCAACAAAAAATAGAATAAGATAAAAACTAATGTGAGGGCCAAAGCCTACTGAGAAAAAGATAAGTAAAAAAAGTAAAAGATAATTTAAAAAATAATATCGCCTGGAAAAAATCAGAAGGAGCAAAAAAATCAAAAGAAGTAAAAACCAATACAAATACAGGTATTGATATGGGAACAAATTATCCAGAAAAATGGCAAGAAACTTTAATTTTTTAAACTTAAATATGTATACTAAGGACAAAAAAAGAAAAAAAGAAATAATATAAAAAATATCTACTTTGCTCTTGGCGAATTTTAAATTTCTATCGGAGTTGAAAAAAACAGACATGCAGAGCATCATGGTGCAAATTGATCCAGAATAAGACACTGCTCCAATATTCCAATAAAGGGTTTCAGCGGGCGAAGTATTGAAAATCAGGTAAAAGGAAACAAAAACCACGGCTCCCATTGCTGCCGGTTTGGAACCTGAAAATGCACTCCTCAACAGCAGATACTTGGCACCAAACAACCAGAGATAAATAAATAGGAAAAAGAAAAGACCATAATCCAGAAAACCGAAAACCGGCGGAATGCTGAGCTGAAGCACCAAAACAAACCAGCCGGAAAACCAAAATCCCATCCAATATAGAATAGCCCAGAAAAACCCTTTCTGAGCATCCTGCGCCATGATAAAATCATCTGATACAGGAAAGCTGCAATAACCCAGAAAAGCAAAAAGACCAAAAATGAGCAAACAGGGGATGAGCACCCACCAAAGGGAGTCCATGCTGCGTGCATTGAACTTTGGAATCCGGAACCTTACCATCATCAGAACAGGAGCCTCTCTTTGTGTCTTCTCTGAACCAGTATCAGGATTTTTTAAACATCTGCCAGACAATTGGTAGCACCGAAAGCCCGATAATTCCCAGTACCACAAACTCAAAATTTTCTTTAATTATGGGAATATTGCCAAACCAGTATCCCAAAAGGGTAATGCCTACAACCCACACTATGGCCCCGATGATGCAATAGGCAATGTATTTACCATAATTCATGCTTCCCGCTCCGGCTACAAAAGGTGCCAGCGTACGAACAATGGGAACGAAACGGGCCATAATCACGGTCTGACCGCCATGCCTGGCATAAAACTCCTCTGTTTTTACCAGATACTCCCTTTTGAAAAACAAGATTTTTTCTTTTTTGGCGATTTGGGCACCAAAGGTTTTGCCTACAAAATAATTGACATTATCTCCCAGAAGGGCAGCTGAAATGAGCAAGGGCATCACAAAATAGATGTTGATTCCCTGACCTTCAGCCGCCGTAGCCGCAAGGGCACCTACTGCAAACAAAAGAGAATCGCCCGGAAGAAGGGGCATTACTACAAGCCCGGTTTCCACAAAAACGATTAAAAAAAGAATGAGATAAGACAGTGTTCCGTAATCGGCTACTATCTGATTCAGGTATTTATCCAGATGCAGAAAAAAATCCAGCGCTTGTTTCAGGATGTCAATCATGGGGCAAAGTTGGGTGTAGAAATTCAGAAAGAAAAACGGTTCCAAGGCTTTTCCGACCAGCGTGTCGGGGGTGACTATTAAGGCTGAAATTGTTCAGAAAGGGTCGGTGGTGTGAGTTTTAAACAAACATACTTTCCATGTCATGCCTACATCATGATTTCCTGAAGGCTGAACCGTAGTTTTTCTTTCCAGAAATCGCCCG
>JBIKMV010000099.1:0-10317 GCA_044359055.1 Catalimonadaceae bacterium | reverse complement strand
GGTTTCATCTTCCTTTTTCAGCAGCCCCGAAAGATCCAGATAGGCCAGTACTTTCCCTGTTTCGGGGTCGAATTTCACCAGGGTATCGGTGGTATATTTGTTGGCCCAGATTCCCCCCTCTGCAGATTCCAGTTCATTGAGCTGCGAAACCGGACTTTTGCGGTCCCAGATCTGAATACTCTTTTTGGTCTGAAAGTTCTGAGCATCAAGAAAGTAGAGGCGATTGCTGCCGTCGGTCATGATCAGGTCGCCTTTCCAGGAACTCAGGCCCCAGCCCTCAGTGGCATAGGAAAAATCCTGTGTCTTTTTCAGTTCCGGAAGGGTATACACAAAGCCTTTTTTGTTTTGCCAGGTAATCTGATACAGCATATTGCCCATAATGGTGATGCCCTCACCGAAATACTCCTGCCCCAGCGCAATCTTTTGAATGGCCTTGCCGGTCTGCGGGTCTACCTGCATGAGGGCCGATTTGCCATTCAGGCCGGTGCCTTCAAAGAGAAGATTGCCCTTCCACTCCAGACCCTGCGTAAAAGAGCTGCCCTCGTGAGGCAAGCTTTTTACTACCTCATAGCCATACATTTCAGGTTCGATATCAGAACTTAGAAAAATTTCTTGTCCCGCATTTTCCATCATTTTGCCATTTTTCCAGGCTTCTACCGTAAACTGATGCCCGCCGCACACCGCCCCGGCCGAGTTCCAGATATACTGAAACGAAAAATCTCCTTGCAACTTATGCTTTCCGGTCTGCTTATTGTCGATCCTGTAAATCAGCGAATCCGGTATCCGGCTGCTATCTGAAAAGGAAAAAGCAAAGCTGATTTCGCGGCCTGCAGGCTGCGGAGAGAGAACCGGCTCGAATGTAAAAAATGCCCTTTTGCTCAAAAGGTCATCAGGCAAGGCAGATTCAGGCTTATTCTGACCGCATTGACAGGCAGGCAGAAGGCCAATGCCAAGAATTGCAAAAAGGAACCGGGGCAACTTCATACCAAAAATTTCAGCTTCAAATATGTCCTTTCCTTTTTAATCAGGAATTTTGCAGGCCCAAAAAGTTTTGGCTTTTGTGCTTTTTCTTCATAATCATCTCTGAATGAACCGTTTAGAACTAAAAGTTTCTGATTTCGACTACGACCTGCCCGATGCTGCCATTGCCCGCTTTCCATTGGAAGAGCGGGATGCTTCCCGCTTACTGGTATATCAATCCGGTCGGATAACGCATCATATTTTCAGGGAAATACCGGACCTGCTCCCTTCGGATGCCCTGCTGGTTTTCAACAATACCAAAGTGGTTCCGGCAAGGCTTCATTTTCAGAAAGAAACCGGTGCCTGGATCGAACTGATGGTGCTCGATCGGGTATATGATGCTGAAAATCAGCATCCCGGCTGGGTGTGGACTTGTATGGTAGGAAACAAAAAGAAATGGCACGAAGGAGAAGTGCTGCGCATCAGCCGGTCTGAGGGCAAGGAAAACCTGGAACTGGAGGCCCGCTGGCACAACCGCGATAGGGATGAAATACTGCTTTCCTGGAAACCCGAAAAACTCGGATTCTATGAAGTGCTGTCGCTCATGGGAGAAATGCCCATACCACCGTATCTGAACCGCGAAGCCGAAGATAGCGACAAGCAGAATTATCAGACAGTGTATGCCAAAAACGAGGGCGCCATAGCAGCCCCCACTGCCGGACTGCACTTTACAGAAAGTGTACTCGACAGGCTGCGGCAGAAAAACCTAGCCATGGCCGAACTCACCCTGCATGTGGGCCTGGGCACCTTCAAGCCTATGAAATCGGAGAAAGTGGCCGGACACGAAATGCACCCCGAGAAAGTGGTGATTTCCAGAGAGGTACTGCTCCGGCTTGGTACCCATCAGGGGCCTGTGGTGGCAGTGGGCACCACTTCCATCCGCTCTCTGGAATCGCTGTACTGGCTGGGCACACAGTGGATGAATACAGGTGCATTTCCCGAAAATCTGGAAACCGAACAGCCATACGAATGGGCCGACCGCAGCACGGGGTACAGAGAACTGTGCATGGCTTTGGCCGGATGGATGGAAGCCGAAAATCTGGAAGCACTCCGGTTCTCTACCCGCCTGTACCTCATGCCCGGCTACGATTACCGGATTGTGAAAGGCCTGATTACCAACTTTCATCAGCCCAAATCCACTCTGATGGTTTTGGTTTCTTCCTTCATCGGAGAAAACTGGAGGAAGGTTTACGAGGCCGCGTTGTCGAACCGGTACCGCTTTCTCAGCTATGGCGACAGTTCTTTTCTGATGCCCTGATTTTTCTCAGAAGGTTTTGAATTCTACCGGCACCTTCACCGTACTTTCAAAGGCGTAGCCCATCTTGGTGGCCGGTCTCCAGCGGGGCATGGTGCGCACACATTCCAAAGCCGCCTCATTGCACTCCTTATCAAATCCCGAAAGGAGCTTCACTTCACCGATTTCCCCGTTTTCCTTTACCACAAAGGCAATTTCTACAATGCCCTGCTTGCGGTCCTTTTCCGAAGATTCCGGATATCGGATGTTGTTTCTGAAATACTGAAACAACTCGTAGAAGCCGCCCCTGTAGGAGGCATCCAGTTCCATGAGAGAAGTAATGATCTGAATTTCAGATTTTTTCAGTTTTTTGCCTTTCACATTGATGAATTCAAAATCCTTTTTCCCCTTGCGAAGTTTGCCCTGCACAAGTTGCCCGCTGCCAAAGTAGCGCCATACAATTTCTTTTTTGCCCTTCAGGGGTTCCAGTTCCAGAATGGTTCGGTTTTTCTGATAGTAAATGAGTTTGCCTGCCGGGTTGTCGTTGTTGTAATGGCAGACCATGGCAAGAGAGAGGTTGTTGTCCCAGTATTTCCAGAGGCCATGTTTGCGGCCTTTTTCGTCGGTGCGGTTGATGGTATCGCCATTGACTACCTCAAAACTCTGGGCAGATGCAGTGCCCCGTGTCAGGAGCAGAGCGAGACAAAATGTACCGAAATAAAGTAAGCCTTTGGGCATTTGCTGCGTGTCTGTTGATTTTCAAAAGTAAAGATTCCGGAAAAATTCGGGAATCAAAAAAGACAAACGGCGGCTTTCTTACTTTTGAAATCCTATTTTGCTCCCTCATTTTACTTTGCGCCATGTTCAAATCCCGTATTGCCGGCACCGGCCATTTCACACCTGAAAGGGTGATTACCAACGAATATCTCTCCCGGCTGATGGATACCAGCGATGCCTGGATTACAGAGAGGACCGGCATAAAAGAGCGCAGATGGTACGAACCCGGCGTGGACACCGTGGCCAATATGGCGGCCAAAGCGAGCCGAATGGCCCTGGAAAATGCAGGCATGGAAGCCTCTGCCATCGATTGCATAGTATTTGCCACCATCACCCCCGACTACTATTTTCCGGGGTCTGGGGTATTGCTGCAGCGGGAGCTTAACCTCGGGCCCATACCCGCTTTCGATATCCGGAATCAGTGTACCGGCTTTGTGTATGCCGTCTCTATGGCCGATCAATATATCAGGACCGGTGTTTATCAGAATATTTTGGTGGTGGGGGCTGAGATTCAATCTTCCGCACTCGATATCAGTACCGAGGGCCGTGGTATGGCCGTCATTTTCGGCGATGGAGCGGGAGCCCTGCTCATGAAGCGTTCGGAAGAGAAAGACAGAGGGCTGATAGACAGCCTTTTGTTTTCCGACGGGCGATTTGCCGAAGAGTTGATTTTAAAAGACCCAGGCAGCAGCCGGCCCTTTCGCCATATGGCCGATCTGGCCCTGCATCCTGAAGAAACCAAGCCGTATATGAATGGCAATCAGGTTTTTAAGCATGCCGTGCAGCGATTCCCGGAAGTAACCCTGGCCATTCTGGAGAAAAACGGTTTTTCGCAAACGGACCTTGACCTGCTCGTTCCCCATCAGGCCAACCTGCGCATTACCCAATATGTAAAGGACAAACTGGGCCTGCCCGATGAGAAAGTGGTTTCCAACATTGAAAAATACGGCAATACCACGGCCGCTTCTATTCCCATAGCATTGAGCGAAGCCTGGCAGGCCGGCAGGATAAAAGAAGGCATGCTGATTTGTCTTACAGCCTTTGGCTCCGGTTTTACATGGGGCAGCAATCTGATGCGGTGGTAGAAAAATTATTCCTGAATACCTTATTGTAAGGCAGGTTTTCCACCCAAAACCAATTTCCAAAAATCCTTTCCAAAACAGGGGCTTACCCGAAGGCTTTGTACAGTTTTCCGGTTTATAAAGAGTGGATGAGAGGATAAAGAGGATAAGATAGGTGAATTGAAACCCGAAAGCCAATGTACCTGAAACGAAAAAAGCCTTTAATTTGGATTTAAATAATGACTGTTATGAAACTTCAGCATGTCCTTCTGCAATTGGGAAAAATAAAGCCCTTATTGTTTCAAAAATATCCCATAGCCAATCTGGGAATTTTTGGCTCTGTATCCCGGGGCGAAGAGGGTCCTGAAAGTGACCTGGATATTTTGGTAGAGTTTTCCAGACCTGTAGGCATAGAGTTTTTGGATCTTGCAGAAGAATTTGAGAAACAGCTTACCTGTAAAGTTGACCTGATTAGCAGGAAAGGAATCAAAGACCGCTTTTTCGCAGAAATAAAAAAGGATATTGTGTATGTCTAAGAGGGCCGATGATTTACTTCTGGAGGATATTTCCGAAGCCATTTCAAAGATTTTAAAATACACTGAAGGCTACACTTTCTCAAAGTTTGAAAGTGATGACCGTACCATAGATGCTGTAGTACGAAATTTCTATACAACTAAATGCAAGTAATTGATATTCAGATAAAAACCAATAAGGTCTTCGAAGACCTTATTGGTTTGGCCCGGCTAAAATGTTGTTGCCAGCAAAACATGGTTTATCTATTCAGGGCTTTGAAATAATTGGCGAAGCTTCAAACCAACTCAGTGAAAATTTTAAGGATGAAAATTCCGATGTGGATTGGTTTAAGATGAGAGGACTCAGAAATCGAATTGTTCACCATTATTTTGGAATTGATTTAGAAATAATATGGGAAATTACGATTTCTCATTTGCCCATTTTAAAGGAAAAAATTGAAAAAGTCAGAGAAGGGATTTAAATAAAACTGGTTGAATTAACCATCAAAATAAGTAGCTGTTTCAAGGCCTTTATCAAAAAAAAACGCTTTCTCAGATTGTGGCAAAGCTGAAGGCTTTGTGAAAACGATTTATGATGTATCGCCGCAAAAGAATGCAATCCTTCATAAGGAAGAAGCCATAAAGGGATTGTCATCCCAATCTTAGCTTTATTCATATTTTTGCAGAAAATAAGTTATGCATCCTGCCGTAAAACTTTTGAAATTGGCTAGCCCATCCATTTGCCAGCAATTCAGGCTTCAAAAACTGGGAATATTTGGCAGTTATGCAAAAAATGAAGCTCAGGCTGGAAGCGATCTGGATATCGTTTATGACCTTGAGGAAAATACACGCCTGAGCTTTAGTGATTTACTTTTGCTTGAAGAAACAATATCTCAAAAAACCGGAGTAGAACAAATAGATTTGGTTCGACTTCGGAATATGAATCCCCTGGTATGGCTGACAGTAAAAAATACGGTGATTTATGTTTGAAAACACTTCACTGCTTTACATCTGCACCATTCTGGAGGCCATTGAAAAAATTGAAATCTACGCCCATTCTTTTGACAATGGATGGGAGCTTATGGAAGCCAACGACCAGATGAATTTTAATGCCATTAACCGGCTATTGCTTACAATTGGCGAAGAATCAAAAAAAATAGAACAGGGGTTGCTAAATCTTTAGCCTCAGATTAATTGGAATGCCATTATTGGACTTAGAAACCGAATGGCCCATGATTATAGAGGGATTGATCCTGAAATTGTTTTTGATATTATAAGAACGGAGTTGGGGCCTTTGAAATCTGCCCTTGTTTATTTGCTACCAAACTTTTCCATTTCAAAGGATGACTTAGACCTTGTTTTATCTTCCTCTTATTTTAAGCATATCCGCTACATATCAGGGTATTTACAAATTACCCGTTAGAATAGTCTATTTTCTAATTTAAAATTCACTCATTCCAGGTTTTCTAAAGAAATTCCCTTTCCGAAATTGTGGCAGAGTTGAAGGCTTTATGAAAATCCTAAATGCCAAGGCATAAAAAAACACCGACCTCTAAGCCGGTGTTTTTTTATTCTATCAATAGTTTTTAATCCCTAATTCGTAGGGCCATTGTCAATGGTTGCCTCGATGGTAGATTGCACTGTGGCATCTACATTCGACAAGAAATTATAGCCCGTAGCAGCCTCAATGGCATCTACCGAAGTACGGTAAAATCCCCAGGGCTGGCTGTTTACGGTCTGGGTGTTGGGCATATCTACTGCAATGACCCGTGTGGCTGTGTTGATCCGGCTGAGGTCGTTGCTGCCTATGGGTAGAATCACCGCAATTTTCCATACCCGGCTTGGAACTGTGATGCTGCCTCCGGCAATGGTGCTGGTGGTGCCTCCGTTGCTCCCTGAGCCACCCTGACCATAGCAACCTGAAATGATATATATTTCCCGGCTGCCCAAAAGTGTGCGGAGGTAATCTTCCATATTGCCCCAGGTAATCTGGTTGTTGTTAGGGGCCTGAGGAATGATGTTGCTCATGAAGAAAGTAGTCTGATTGTCGGCTGCGCTACCATCGCGGTCGTCAGAGGGGCACATGTGGCCGCGGTCGAAACCGGTGTTGGTGTAGTTGCTGGTGGTGGCCCTGAAAAAACTGGTGGGTAAAAGCGGATCGATAGAAAAGCAATCGCAGCGTGTGGCCGAGCCTTTCCATGCCGAGCTCAAGTGCCAGCTTACCCAGTTACAGGTTCCTCTTGAGTTGTTGTAAGATAGCGTGTACTGGCTGCGGCTTACCAGGTAGTTGTTGGCCATGGTGAGGTTGGTTTGTGCTCCGCTCGGATTGCCCAAAGCCATATTGTCGTCGCGGGTGGCGCTGGCTGTGCCGGTATTGTCATCGACGCTGATGTTGTCTATGTTCAGGCGGCCACCGCTCAGTTTGCGGATTTCAAACCTTACATTTCCCGTAAGAGCCATGGTGAAAGAGGCTGTGGCGAGGGTTGTGGAAGAAGTGGTAACGGTATTGCCGATTTTAATCCAGGAAGATCCGGAATTGGTAGAAGCCCTAAGTTCCCATGTGCTGGAGGCATCGGTGCCGAATACGGCATGCAGCACGGTTACGCCTACAGCACCGCTGCTGAGATTGAAATTCATTGTGAGCTTACCGCTGTTCTGTATGCGGGCCGATTTGGTACCCGATTTCCGGTCGGAGGTACTGTTTCCAATCAGGGCATCGTTAAAATTCCATACCCCGGTTGAAAGGGTAACATTTGCAGCTGAATAACTGGTTTTGGTACCCGATTCCATGGTTTCAGGCCAACCGGTGTAGATTTTTGCATTCGAATCGTTATGAGCAGGTACCGGATCAGGGCCCGGCATTTCACTTTTTCTGCAGGAGAAAAATGCCTGAGATCCTATCAGTAGGAAAGTAAAAACAAGGAGTCTTTTTTGCATGAGTTAACACTTTATTTTTTTGCAAACTTGCTCTTTATCAGATTATTATACTATAAATACAGGACAATTTTGGACAGAATGGCCAAAACATCCTATAACTTGCCCGGATTCAAACCCCGGATATCATTTTTATTCAGGCTTAATTTGGGCATTCCGGCTTAAAAAGTGGCATTCCAGGTCCATTTTGACTGCTTTGGCGGAAGCTAAGCCGGGTTTGACGGTCAAACTATTTTTAGGTTCACCGCGAGTAAAAATCCCAACTTTCTCTTTCCTTTGAGGCCTGCACCCTGCCGGATTTCCGTTGGGGTCATTTCCAATGAAAAAACTCTTCCTTATAGATGCTATGGCCTTGATTTACAGGGCCCATTTTGCCTTTAGTAAAAACCCAAGGATTACTTCCAAAGGGGTGAATACCAGTGCTGTATTCGGATTTGCCAATACCCTGCTCGAGGTCATGGAAAAAGAAAAGCCCAGCCACATCGGGGTGGGCTTCGATCCACCTGGGGTTACCTTCCGCCATATTCAGTTCAAGGAATACAAGGCACAGCGGCAGGAGACACCGGAAGATATTGTGCAGGCCATCCCATTGGTTAAGCGGCTGCTTCAGGGTATGGACATTCCCATTATAGAACTCAATGGTTTTGAGGCAGATGATGTAATCGGAACTACTGCCAAGAGGGCCCTCGCACATGGGTTTACGGTGTACATGCTCACCCCGGACAAAGACTATGCCCAGCTTGTAGAACCCGGGATTTTTCTGTACCGGCCTTCCTACATGGGCAAGGGCTATGATGTTCTTGGGGTACCGGAAGTTCTGGCCAAATTCGGTGTTCAAAAGACCGAACAGGTCATTGATATCCTCGGACTGCAAGGCGATACATCCGACAATATTCCCGGTATTCCGGGCATCGGCGAAAAAACTGCCCGGATGCTGATTGAGCAATTTCATTCCGTGGAGGGTGTATTAGAAAACGCCCACCTGTTGAAAGGCAAAATGCAGGAAAATGTGATTCAATTTGCAGAGCAGGGCCGCCTGTCGAAGCAGCTGGCCACCATTCATATAGATGTGCCCATTCCTTTTGAGCCTGAGTCTCTTATAATCACAGCCCCGAAAAAAGACATTCTTGAGCCCCTCTTTGCTGAACTGGAGTTCCGGACTTTGGCCCACCGGATTCTGGGTGCTGAAAGTGGGCCGAAGCCCATGCCCCCCGCAGCGAAGGGCGGACAGTTGTCAATTTTTGATCAGAACAAGGCCATTCCGACCCCCTCAGAACAAGAACCGGAGGAGGAAAAGCCCGTTTTCCGGCAAACCATAGAAACTACTCCCCACCATTATCATATTGTAAAAAAGCCGGAAGATATTCAGGAACTGGTTGATTATCTTTCTCTTCAGAAAGAATTTGCCTTCGACTCCGAAACCGATTCTCTGGAAAGTCATTTTGCCAATATCGTGGGTTTGTCTTTTTGCTATCAGCCGGGCACTGCCTACTTCATACCTTTTCCTCAGGATTTTGAAGGGGCCAAAGCGCAATTGAAATTATTCAAACCGGTGCTGGAAAATGAAGCGATTGTCAAAATCGGTCAGAATCTGAAGTTCGACATTAATGTGCTGGCCAGGTACGGAGCAGAGGTAAAAGGTGCCATTTTCGATACCATGCTGGCCCACTATCTGCTCCATCCGGATCAAAGGCACAATATGGATTCACTTGCAGAAAATATTCTGAATTACAGTCCTGTATCCATTGAAACCCTGATTGGAAAGAAGGGGAAAGGACAGGGAAGTATGGCCGATGCAGATGAAAAAGAACTGGCAGAATATGCCTCTGAAGATGCCGATATTACCCTTCAGCTGAAGCATGCCCTCGCCCCGGAGATCAGGGAGCGGAGCCAGGAGTCTCTCCTGCTGGATGTGGAAGGTAAGCTGATTTATGTACTCTCTGATATAGAGCGCAACGGGGTTAAGATTGATGTGGAAGCCCTTGCCGGGTTGAGTTCTGAATTGGGGCAATCCATAGCGCAGATAGAAAAGGAGATCTATGAATCTGCCGGTGAGCAGTTTAATATTGCTTCGCCCCAGCAATTGGGAAAAATCCTGTTTGAAAAACTTGCACTCGACCCCAAAGCAAAAAAAACCAAGACAGGTCAGTGGGCCACGGGAGAAGAAGTACTGGCTAAACTGGAAGAAAGCCATCCCATTATCGCTCAGATACTGGAATTCAGGGAGATGCAAAAGCTGAAATCCACCTATATCGATGCTTTGCCCCAGCTGATTGGCCCCGATGGAAGGGTTCATACCTCATTCAACCAGGCCGTTGCGGCTACCGGCAGGCTCAGTTCTACCAACCCAAACCTTCAGAATATCCCCATACGAACAGCCAGAGGCAGGGAAATCCGGAAAGCCTTTGTGGCCGGCAACGAAAACAGAAGGATTCTGAGTGCCGATTATTCGCAAATCGAGCTTCGCCTGATGGCCCATTTTGCGGAAGATTCCACCATGATTGAGGCCTTCCGTCAGGGCAAAGACATCCATGCCATTACGGCCTCCCGGATTTATAAAATTCCCCTTGATCAGGTGGACAGCGATATGCGCAGAAAGGCCAAAACAGCCAATTTTGGAATCATTTACGGCATTTCGGCCTTTGGCCTGTCACAGCGGCTTTCTATTCCCAGAAAGGAAGCTTCTGATTTGATAGAGGCCTATTTTGCAGAATTTCCTTCTGTAAAAAAATACATGGACAGGGTGATACATGTGGCACAGGAACAGCAGTTTGTATCC
>JBIKMV010000305.1:0-2812 GCA_044359055.1 Catalimonadaceae bacterium | reverse complement strand
AAATTTCTTGCCGTTCCCCTGTAAATAAGGTTGCCCATGGCATCGCCTTTCCAGGCTTTCACAAAAGAGAAATCGGCCCTTAACCAAGACTCCATCAGATAGGTTTTGCCCTCAAAATCACGGGTTTCCTTGCCTTCGGCTACCTCTGTGCCCACACCTGCAGGCGTAAAAAAGGCCGGAATTCCTGCGCCGCCTGCCCGGATTCTTTCGGCCAAAGTTCCCTGCGGTATCAGTTCTACTTCCAGTTCGCCACTAAGCAATTGCCTTTCGAATTCTGCATTTTCACCCACATAAGAAGAAATCATTTTCCTCACCTGCCTTTGCTGTAGCATCAGGCCAATCCCAAAATCATCTACGCCGGCATTGTTTGATATGCAGGTAAGGTTTTTTACTCCGCTTCTCAGGAGGGCAGCAATGCTGTATTCGGGAATGCCTGAAAGGCCAAAACCGCCCAACATCAAGGTATCGCCGTCTTTTACCTGGGCCACAATGGCATCCAGATCGGTAATGATTTTGTTCATAAAATGCTGAAATTTAATGATGAAGAACAGGAAAACAAACCGGGGTCAAGGAACTTATTTTTGATTTTTCACCCTTTCCAAAGCCGCCTCATACACCCTTCTCATGCCTTCTTCGATACTGATTTTGGCTTTCCAACCAAAGGTATTGTGGACATAATCCATATTCGAATACCTGCTGTGCACGCCAACAGGCTTGTCCAGCAAAGGTTTGATTTCTGGTTTGTAGCCAGCAAATGAGCAAAATACTTCAATCAGCTCCCGGAAACTGGTAAGTTTTCCCATGCCAATGTTGATGGCCGAACCATCGTGGATGTTGTCCATCGCCATCAGGATGCAGTCTATACAATCGTCTATGTGCACAAAATCACGGCCCTGGTAGCCAGTTCCCCAAACTTCGAATGGGTTTTCTTTGCGGGCTGCCCTTGCTGCAATGGCAGGTGTAGGGTAGCTCAGGTCCTGGTCTTCTCCATAACCTGAAAACGGCCGAACGCAAGCCACTGAAATGCCGTAATTTTTGGCAGCTATCTGGGCAAGGAATTCGCCGGTAAGTTTTGACCAGCCATAGGTCATATCGGGCTGGCCCATTCTGGCAAAATTGATGTCTGTTTCTGCCAGGGCAATGGCCCCATCTGTTGTCTGCAAATCAATGGGATAAGCTGCAGAAGAACTTGGAAACAAGGCTCTTTTTGGTTTGAAGCGGGTAATCCAGTAAAAAAATTCAGCGTCAATGGCCAGGTCCAGGGCTACCATCATGGGGTCGCCTTCTATCTTGGATCGCCCACCCACAATGGCCGCAAAATGAAAAACATCCTGAAAGGTATGCCCTTCCACCCGATGTTCAGCTTTCATCCAATCCGGATTCTGGTACCAGCGTTGAAAAAACTTCCTGCAATCTTCCTGAAAATACAAAATGCGTTCACCAATTCTGACGCTGTCTTTGGCACCATTCAGCTCAGCTGCGGGCAGCCAGGTATGCGGGGGGGTACCGGTGGACAAATCATCCACGAGAACCAGAAAATCGGAACTTGTTTTCAGCAAGCGCTTTACAAGATTTCGGCCAACAAATCCACAAGCGCCGGTAACCAGGTGTATTTTCATTTCAGCGTTTTTCAAAGAAAAAGAGGTGCAAAAGTAGGAGAATCGGCAAAGGGAAAAAGGGCAGATTTGAAAGTGAGGGAATGCTGTAAGTCTTAGCAAATCCAAAACCAAAGCGGTCGGACTTGCCAAAAGATTGACAAATTTAAAATATGCAATTGGTTTGGTCATGCATTGCCAAAGGATATTTGAGACAAATAGGTTTAACTTCTGATGGCCAAGCAAAAAAATTGAAATGAATCAATTTGATATTCTGTTTAATTCGGCAGCATGAAAACTTGTGATTTTTTCTTCTAAATCCTCCCTGCCTAAATTCTTCAAACAAAATCCAAAAATCACGAACGAGATGTCAATTATGGAGATTATCCTTGAATTGAAAATTGGTCCTTTCGGCTTCCTAGTAAATTCATAATAGCTCAAGCTATAATGCTCATACTGGCAATAAAATTTCCAAAGGTCAAATGCATGAAGCACAAGGCTGAAAATTTTTTGTTCAAGTATTAAGGGGTTAGAAGCTAGTGATTCAAATATTTTTGTGGTAAGTATTGGAACTTCGATTTTTAAAAGATAATCCTCCCTAATAAGTCCCCTAAAGTTAGAAACATCTTTCAAGTTTTTCCTTATTTGAGAAACCATATCTTCTGGATATCTGCCTGTTCTCTCCAGTGTGTTAATAAACGAGTCCATCTTTTTTTCTCCATCCTTAAAATAATGGATGAGAATTGGCTCTACATCGTCCTTTGATTTAGCATGCCCTAAAATGTTCATTACTAAAAAAAAGTCAGTAATGATAGATCTGAAAATCAAACCTAAGCTATGGTCAAGCATAGGCTCAAAATGGAGTTTGTCTAAGATGACCTCAGCTGATTTTAATCCCGCAAAAGTTCTATCAATCCATAGGATTAAGCCTAATTCTTTAATTGAAGTAATTTCATATCCTTCCTTCAGAACAACGGAAGTAACTTCCTCCATTGCCAAAATAGCTTTTTTCAGTTTCTTTATTTCTTTGTTCATAGCCCAAAATTAGATTGTTTGGGTAAAGGGCTAAATGATAATCCTTACATTTATTTTTTTATTGCAGGTTTTGCTGTCCACAGGGTTGCGCCCCATTCTCATGACAATACAACAAGGGTCTCTATCCGGTATCCATATAGGATTTCTTTTCTCACCTAAAATCTAGCCCAAAACTTTAAAGA
>JBIKMV010000304.1:0-2815 GCA_044359055.1 Catalimonadaceae bacterium | reverse complement strand
GTACCAAAACCCCCGGCTGAGGTACGGCTTGCACACCGCCACGGACACTGGAGATATTACAAAGCCGCCAGAGGAGAGCGACTCGACAGCATTGCCGCCCGCACCGGTGTGGCTCTGGCTTCGCTAAAAAAATGGAACCACCTGCATGGCTACAAATTAAACAAGACATCCCGCCTGAAAATTCTGGTGCCGGATGCCGGCAAAAAGGACGAAAAAGAACGTGATATTCAGGCTATTGTTAAAAAAGATTCTGCAAAACGCCCCGATTTTTTTAAGCCGGCTCCGGAAAATTGCCAGACCGAAAACCATGTGGTGAAAAAGGGTGAAAAACTATATCAGGTGGCGGTGCAGTACGGCCTCAGCATCGGAAAACTCAAGGCGCTGAATCACCTGAATTCTTCCAAAATTTATGAGGGTCAGGTCCTGAAATTGAAAAAAGAAGCCGGCGATGCCGAATATGCTACTTCGGAAAGCAAGGAAGCAACGGCTGCACCGGAAGCCAAAAAAGAAACCTATGTGGTGCAGCAGGGAGACCGACTGTTTGCCATTTCCCAAAAATTCAATATTTCTCTTGAGCAGCTGAGACAAATCAACGATTTGGAAAGCGACCAGCTAAAGGCAGGACAAATACTGAAGCTAAGTACTGTCGCCTTGGCTTCCTGCCGGGATGAGTCCCCCGATTCGGTTTTGTCAGCCCAGCGTTCTGAACACGGGAAGCCGGCCTCTGCTCCGGGTCAAACTGCAAATACCGCAACAAAAAAGGCAACCGGGAAAATAACCCTGCCAAGAACCTATCTGGTTCAAAAAGGCGATACCCTCTACTCCATCTCACGGAAGTTTACCAAGCTCAGCGTGAAAGAACTGATCAAAGTAAACAAGCTGAAAGACAAAAACATCAAACCGGGACAGCAACTGATAGTGGGATAAGACAGAACTCCGGAAACAGATTTTGCAATCCCCCTCCTTTTGACCCCTCATCATTCACCAGATTAACAATTACTACCGAATGGCATCTTATATTGAACCTGCCCCCATCAAGGACAAAGAAAATCCTTTTGAGTCGATGATGTCCCGCTTCGATGTGGCGGCACAAATCCTGGGTCTGGAACCCTCTACCTACAATGTTCTGAAAACCCCGAGCCGGCAGGTGATTGTGGCACTGCCCGTAACCATGGACAACGGACTGGTAAAGGTTTTTGAAGGCTACCGCGTAATTCACTCCAACATTCTTGGGCCGGCCAAAGGCGGCATACGCTATGCCATGGATGTGAATATTGACGAAGTAAAAGCCCTCGCCGCCTGGATGACCTGGAAATGCGCTGTGGTGGACATTCCATACGGCGGTGCAAAAGGAGGCATTACCTGCGACCCCCGAAGTATGTCGGCAGGCGAAATCGAAAGACTGACCCGTGCCTATACCATGGCCCTGCTCGATGTTTTCGGTCCTGATAAAGACATACCCGCCCCCGATATGGGGACAAGTCAGCGGGAAATGGCCTGGCTGATGGATGAATATTCCAAAGCCCATGGAACTACTATTACCGCCGTGGTTACCGGAAAGCCCCTCGTTCTCGGAGGCTCCGAGGGCAGGGTTGAGGCAACAGGCCGCGGGGTTATGGTTTCGGTATTTGCTGCCATGGAAAAATTAAAAATCAATCCTTTCAAAGCCACCTGTGCCGTACAGGGTTTTGGGAATGTGGGCTCCATTTCAGCCAAATTACTGGCCGAAAGGGGAGTGAAAATACTGGGCGTGAGCGATGTTTCGGGTGCATATTTCAACGAAAACGGCATCAATATAGAAGAGGCCATTGCCTACCGCGACAGCCATGGCATGAGCCTTGACGGCTATAAAAATGCCACCCGCATTACCAATGAAGAACTTCTGGCGCTGGATGTAGATGTCCTTGTGCCGGCAGCCAAAGAAGATGTAATAACGCTGGACAATGTGCACAACCTGCGCTGCAAGCTGATTGTGGAAGGTGCCAACGGACCTACTTCTGCCAAGGCCGATGCCATTGTGCAGGAAAAAGGCATTATGGCCGTGCCCGATATCCTGGCCAACTCAGGCGGGGTTACCGTATCGTACTTTGAGTGGGTACAAAACCGCCTTGGCTACAAATGGGGCCTCGACAGGGTACAGCGCCGCAGCGACCGCATCCTGAAGGAAGCTTTCGACAAAGTATACAATACTGCGCAAAAGCACAACACCACCCTGAGAATCGGCGCCTATGTAGTGGCAATAGACAAGGTGGCGCAGACCTATAAATTCCGCGGCGGATTCTGATAGACAGAAACCGGCACCGGCCGTAATGAAGGGAAGTTCTTTTAGAACCAATTTTCAAAATACCCGCCTGAAGCGGCCCCAGACATTGTATCCGTGCGTGCTACAGTGGCATTCACTTTATACGAAGAGAAGACCATAAGGATGGGAAAGCCTTATTAGGGAGCCAGATGGGCACAACATCCCAGCCCCCATTTACCCGGATTCCGCATTACCACTTCCTTAAACCAGAAATTCCGGGCAGCGCGGCGGTTACAGAGTGAAAAGTCGGCTAAGCTTTTTGAATTGCAGCCATTTGGACTGTGATAGAATTTCTGATGACAGCTTACGGTTTAAAATATCCTTCTCCGTTGGATCTGAGCCAAGGGCCGAATATCCATATTAGTTACTGCCTGAATATTTTTTACACAAGGCATGAGGGTCTCCCGAAGTTTTGGAAGTCACCCCAGCCTTTACAGTTATTCAGTAGGCCTTTCCCCCTGTTTATCCTCTTTTTTCCCTTGTTTGTTTCATGTGGGTTTCGTTCCTGCTTCC
>JBIKMV010000098.1:0-10351 GCA_044359055.1 Catalimonadaceae bacterium | reverse complement strand
TTTGATATAGAAACTGAGGCAGTTATATCCGCTCAGATTTCTTCCAACCTTGCTTAAAAACACCCCGCCTGCATAAGAGCCTCTCGGACTGTTGGCATCCGGCACATCAAAACGCATGGATTGGGAAGAATTGTTGTAAGTGGTATTTCGGTCAACCTGAAACGCCAGTACATCTGAACTTCCAAAGGCACCGTAGGCCAAATCAGGGGTAAAATCGTCTAAAAAAACATTTCCGGTGTTTGGAAACCCGGGCTTTTCCAATTCAGGAATTTCCCTTTTTTCACATCCACCCAGGGTGAAGAAAACAAACAAAGCAACGAAGATATTGGCAATAGTTTGTTGTTTTTTGGCATCTTTGGTTCTCATTTTATTAATTTTTTTGGTGTTTTGCAATTAGAATTGCTGGTTCATTATTAAGCTCAGAAAAAGGTTCAAATCATAGGCTCAGTTTTTGATTTTCTGCTTTTGTGGTTATTTATGGAAATATATGTTATCTACATAAGCTGTCCGCACCAGATTGGCGGGAGCATTCAGGATAATTTGAAAAACCTTATCCTTTTGGCTAAGAATGGACAAGGGCACTTCGCAACTGTTCCATTGCCCTGAAACCAAAAAGTCGCTTGCAAATTTGGTTGAGCCCCTCGTGTTGGCAGGATTTCCCAGGTTTAGCAAATCAACATAAAGCGCTGTTTCCGGAACAATTGACACAGGGGTGAAAACATCCAGATGCAGAAAATTCATTTCACGGGCATCAACGGTCGGGTTCCTGAATTCGATTCCCACAAAATTCAAATTGGAATATGACAGTACATTGTCTCCGTTGATTTCAATATCCAGGGATTGGGTGGTTTGGTAAGGCTGCCAGTATCCGTTGAAATAATCCACATTTACATTATTGTATGTATTGCTGTAAATCGAAATTACACGGGATGGGTCTAAAAGAGGAACCGGAGCCGATTGAAAATTTTCAGAATTCAGGGTAATAGAACCACTAACTTCTTTTCCACCCAACCTTGCCGTGATTTTTGCCGTTCCG
This sequence comes from Catalimonadaceae bacterium, assembly GCA_044359055.1. GTDB lineage: Bacteria > Bacteroidota > Bacteroidia > Cytophagales > Flexibacteraceae > CAMDMI01. The sequence goes on along the minus strand of JBIKMV010000098.1, from coordinate 9,315 downwards.
ATTGATTTAATGGAAATCAAGCCGGCTTCATCTACCGTGGCCACATCCGGGTTAGAGGATGAAAATGAGAAATAAGCCGGTGCAATGTTTGTGGTCAGGTTGGTTCCGTCTGCCAGATTTACAGTTTGTGTCAATCCGCTGACCCTTAATTTGCTGTTTACAAATCCGTTTTGAATCAGGTCTTTGCCGTCAAAAATGGAAGAGGAAACCACTTTCATATTAGCCAGTCTTTCATATTTCACCTCGTCTATCCAGAAGGTATATCCTTTTCCTCCTTCCGGTCCCTCAGAATACCAAAACAGACCTTTCTCTCTGGTGAGCAGGGATGCATCCGGCAAGGGAATGGTATATTTTCTCCAATAGGTAGACAGTTTTACATTCGGGACGGTGACCACATACTTGTTCAGGCCAAAATCATTTCCCATTCCGATTTCATTCAGGGTAGAAGATTGGGAAGCTTTTGCCCAAAAAGTAACCGCATCAAAATCCGACAAATCTCTTCCGGCAGTGTCTGTGTATATTCCTCCTACATATCCGCCATCAGTACTCCCTTCATTGGGCACATCGAATTTCATAGACGATGTACCCGTATATTTCACATCTCCGTCCACATTAAAACCTCTCAGGTAGCTGTTTCCAAAAGCCAGATAATTCAGGCCTCCGCTAAATCCATCCAGAAAAACAACCCCGTTTTTGGAGGAAGTTGGCTTGCTCAGATCGGCAATTTCTCTTTTCTCACAACCGAAAGACGACAGAATGACAACAGACAAAAGGCACTTATTGAGAACATTAAAATATTGGTTTCTTTTCATTTTTGAAGGATTTTGATAGTTAAGCTATTGACCAATATTGATTTGGATGTAGGTTCTGACCTCCCACTCTGTTCCATCGGGAAAGCCCAGGGCCAACGGATCAGGAACCTGATTTCCTGCCGCATCTAACGTGTAAACAGGAGCATATCGGTTTGAATATTTGTTTAGTGTTCGGTATGTGCAGCGAAGTCCAATTTTGGTGCCGGGCATGGCGAACCAATCGGGCCTGCTGAGTTCGGTTGACAGATCGGCTATCCATTGCATGGGGAAGGTGAGGTTGAAATCCCGGTGATAATCGAAAGGACCCCAATCGTTGAATTTTCCGATGGCAGATAATTTGGTCTTTTTGTATATGGTACGGATGTCAAATCCATAGCGCTCAATCGTTCTGGCATCAGAGCCATTGGCCTGTCCATTACCGCCATACAGGTTTGCAATTACCCCAAAGTCGGGTGTCAATTTGGAAACCATTCTGAGATTGCCTTCCCATAAATCCTGGGCAGGCACCGCACCGGGGAAAACAAAAGTGGTCCGGCCATTGGCCAAAATACCGATGGCCGCATCCATGGTAGTGGGCAGGTGACGATAAACAAAATCAGCACTTACAGCAAATGCTGCATCTTCCTGGCGGTCATTGTCCCATTCATACATCCAGGTAGCAGGTGTTGGGTCGTAGGTCAGGAGCAGTTCGCCTCCGATGGTTTCCCTGTTGGATCGAACCGAAAAAGGATCATCCAAAATATTTCTCGGTCTCCCGGGTGCAGATACATTTCCGGCAATCGGACCCTCTATGGGCTTTTGGTATAAGAAATTGGGGGCGATCTGCAGTTTTCCGGCATTTACTGCAAAACCGGTCAGTACATTGTACATGTTTCCGCTGCCCACATCCTTCAGGCGCCATCCTGTAAAAGTTTTGGTTTGGTCAGTTCCGCCATTGGCCACCAGACCCATGTAGGAACCCATTCCGTACCAATTGATCCAGCCACCTGTGTAGGTGAATTTTACCTTTCCTCCAAAATTGTCCTGAGTCTTAATTTTGTCCTGAAAAACCTCTTTTTTGCCATTTACCTCTCTTTCCAATTGAAAGATTCGTCCGTTGAGCGGCTGGCCTCCCCACAAACCTCCTATTTCAAAACCAAAAGCATCTATTTTTCGGGCAAGGGCAAGGGCAGCACGCCTTGTTTTGGGCATAGGAACAGCAAATGAACTTTGTAATCCGCTCCTTTGAACGATATCTTCATGAAAAATACCGGTTACATCAAAGCCCTTAACTTTTCTTGAATATTTACCCAGAAATGCAGGGTTGGCTCCCCACCAAAGTTCTGGTCCAAAAGCCATTTTCAAGCCTTTGATTACAGTCTTTCCTTCTATCTCAAATCCAAAGGGTGCTTCTCCATTGTAAATGTCCATATTCGGACCATAATTGGCTTCCGGATACAAGTTGAAAAAATCGCCTTCATAAGCCCAGTGGTAATGGCCGGTTCGGTAAAATCCTGTAAGGTTGAAATGTTTATGGTTCCATGTAACGGTACTTTTATACAGCTGAATCCGGTTGTTGGAATTCATTACCTGCGGACCGTTGTTGGTCATCACGGTGATTGGCCTGCCCCGGTTTTCGTAAAAAACTTCGTCTATCGGGTTTTGAGCTACATGGCCCAATACATTAAACTGCACATTGGCCATCACATTGGGAGCCGGCCTTGCCGTAACCCCAACATTAAATGATTGCATGTGGTCAAATCCCTGCTTGTTGGGATAAACTACTTTATTCGGATCGGCTTCTTTTGGAGTGGTAATCAGGCTTCCACCCGTTTGGAAAGTCCAGAAATTGGCCTGTAGGTTGCTGATGTATAGTTTTCCATTTTCATCCGTTCCCTTTGAGGCTTTATCCCCCCGTGCCCGGAGCACGGCATCTGTAGTTTGGATGTTGTCCAGATAGGCCAAGGGCACATTGCCTCCGTAAGGATTGAACTTATGAACTTCTTTCAGTGCATAATAGGCGGCCCGAGGATACAATTCATAAACACCTCTTTCATTGGTCGGGCCCTTTCCGCAAATGCCAAACCACTCTTCATTCATGTTGTTTTCGCCTTGCACAAAGTCGTTTTGATAGCCGCCATTAGACCAGGAGGCTGCTACATCATGCTCGTCCAAGCCCGTGGTTTGGCCGGTTTTCCACCATCCGTCAGTGAATTGAAAAGTAAATCCACCTAAACTGTTGTTGGCTTTTCCCAGACCTGCTGCATTGGCATAAATTTCCTTCCAATTGCTCATCAGGATTCTGGTCTGAAACTCCTGGTCTTCCTGATTGGCCCTTGTATTGTAGGCATCGGCCCCAAATTCGGACAACAAAACAGGCTTTCCGTATTCTTTACTTACCTTTTCAAACAGATCTCTGAAAGATGGTCCGCGGTAAACATTAATGCCAAGAATATCAATGTCTTTACACTCCTCTTTTATTATATCCAGAAAAAGGAGGTCACCATTGCAGATTGCCACCGGATGACCTGCATCGAGGCCTTTTATTTCTTTGGCAGCTTCGTTGAAAAGCCTGTACATGGGATAGGCACTCTGGGTAGATTTACGATCCTTGACCGGAATTTCTTCCGTTTCGGCACCTCTCCAAAAAAGCCCGTAGTTGTTCTCATTTCCTAAAAGGAAAAGCAAAAGTCCCGGTGTGTTTTTGTATTCTGCCACCATTTCCTTGGTTTCGCTCAGAAGAATTTCTCTCACTGCAGGATTGGCATAGTCGGTATTGGGTACCCAGCTGCCGTTGATGGTTAAACCATACCGACCAAAGGAATGGTTCAACATGGTATAGATCCCGTAGTTTTGATAGATGTAGGTAATCCACTTTGCCGGAACCCCAGCGTATTGGCGGATGGTGTTTACGCCCATATTTCTCAGCAAAGACATTTCATTGTCCAGTGCTGCCTTTATCACATCATCAGGTTGCTTCCAGAGGCTATAGTTGTAATTGGTACCGATGGGAAAATAGTCCCAGTTCATACCATTGATAAAAAAAGGCTTTCCGTTGGCTTCGAGCCGGAACCCGCCTTCATATTTTTGAACCGATGTGTTTTGGGCTTGCGAGCGCTGAGACAATAAGGCCATACAAAAGCCTGCGAAAAGGACGTAGATTTTTGGCATAATGAGGTGACTAAACGTCCTTTCTCTTTTCCGGTCAGAATTTCGAAGAAGACCGAGGCAAAAGTATTGGTATTGAGGATGTACTATCAAATTTTGGACTACATCTCTACTACATCAGAAATCGGATTTCTAGCTTTTTTTTGAAAAAAATGAAAGGTTGAAAAAGGAATTTGGGCCTGTTCGGGGTAAAATATTTTTCGGAGGCTTTTGAGTCCCGGCTTTTTCCAAAAACCCGAAACCTTTTTTAAAAAGAAAACTGTCTTCGGGGCAAAACCAAATACCGGCAATCCGCAAATCTTTCCGCCAGACACACAATCGGCTGCTTCATCAAAAAAAGAAAAAAAAATACATAGATTCTTGATGCATTTGAATTCTGATTATACCTTTGGCGTGTCATGAAACACTCGGAACTGATTAAGGGAACGCTTTCAACCCTTATTTTAAAATTGCTTGAAGATAAAGGGAAAATGTATGGGTATGAAATTGCCCAGGAGATAAAGGAGCAATCTTCGGGGCAAATACAAATAAAGGAAGGTTCTTTGTATCCTGCTCTGCACAAGCTTGAGGCCGATGGCCATGTTTGGGCCGATGAGGTATTTTTGGGAAAAAGAATCCGCCGCTATTACCATTTGACCCAAAAGGGCAAAACACAAAGTACTGCCGATTTGAATGAATTGCGTCAGTTTCTTTCCACCATTTCTTCTATGGTTTCACCCCAAAACATGCTGACCTCATGACTATTTTGAGCGATATTCAATTTAGGGAACTGGAAAATCGCCTCCAAAAAGCTGGACTACTAATGCCGGGGCTTTACCACGACCTTCTCGACCATATGTATTGCCTGACCACTAGGTATATGGATGAAGAAGGAAAATCTTTTGAGGAAGCCTTGGATAAAGCCCAAAAAAATCTCGCTCCTGATGGCTTCAGTGCCATCGAACATGATGTATCTTTTTTTCTCAATTTTCATATACAACTTCGCATGAAACGTATCTTGTATCTGGGCGCCTTTTTGGCTGCCTTCGGCCAAACGGCCTATGTCTTGTTTCGTACTCTGCATTGGCCGGGAGCCAATTATTTTCTTTTGGGAGGGATTTTTTCTCTTCTTTTCCTTCTCCTGCCCGGTTTGCTTTTTCAATTCAAACAAAATGTTGACCAGCTTTCTTCTGCAAAAAAAATCAGGTTTGGAAGCGGGGTAGCCGGAGTGGTGCTTTTTGCCCTTGGTTCAGCTTTTAAAGTGTTCTACTTGCCGGGTAGCAATGTCCAAATCCTTTTGGGTACTTCGTTATTGGCTTTGGTATTTTTCCCGTTGTATTTCTGGCAAGTGTATAAAGAAGCATCTGCAAACCACAGCAGAGTAGCCTGAGTCTTTTTCGTTTTTTCGATGTTTACCCTGATGCCGGGCTATGTTGGTCCGGCATTTTTCATTTTTTCAAGGCAGGTAGGGCTCACGGGTTCTGACATTTTCCCCATTATTTTTCGGCACCACTTTCTCCCTAAAGAATAAAAAAGTATGTAAGTTACTCGATTTGAGTCCATATTTGCTACATCAATGCTATGCCTGAAATTATCCGGTTGAAATGGTTAATGACTGCGTTCCTAACCGGAATGCTGGCTGCCGGCTATCATAATACCTTGGGTCAGAATCCTTTGGCCCAAACAGATGTGTTTACATATTCCCGAAACCAGTATGGCGCAGGGTCTCAAAACTGGGCAATAGAAATGGACGGCTACAATCGGCTTTTTTTTGCCAATAATGAAGGGTTGCTGGTATTCAATGGAAAGGGTTGGCAACTCTTTCCTGTACCCAACAAAACCATAATCAGGTCAATAGTTTTTGGTCCGGATGGTCGTTTGTATGCCGGTGCACAAGATGAGCTTGGGTATTTTGCCCCTGACTCAGTGGGAAAAATGAAGTTCCATTCTTTAAAAGCATATCTCCCGGACCAGGAAAAAAAGATAGAAGATGTATGGCAGGTCAAAGTATCGGGAAAAGACATTTTTTTCAGAACGGATTTGGCCATCTATCATTTCAGGGAGGGGAAAATGCAAGTATTCCATGCAGCTTCCAAGTGGATGTCACTGCAAATTCATACCGGAAAAATCATAGCGCAGGATGCAGCAGAGGGTTTAAAATTATGGCAAAATGGTGGTTGGAAAACCTATTTACCGCAGAAAGATTTGCCCTCGGGCTTTCTGATTACAGACCTGAGCCATTACAGGAAAGATACCAGCCTGCTTTGTACTCAAAAAAATGGCTTTTTCTATCTCATCGGAAGGAACCTCATTCCTTTTTCGGTTCAATATGAAGGTTTGGACCCAAAGCAGCATTTTACTACAATAGCTGTCCTGCAGGACCATAGTTTTTTGGCCGGTTCTTATTTCAATGGATTGTATCATTTCTCTTCTGCGGGCCGATTAATCCAGAATGTTTCTGGTAAAAATGGCTTGCACAACAATACCGTTCGTTGCTTCCGCACAGATCCTTTTGGACGGGTCTGGATGGGCTTGGATAATGGAATTGCAGTTTTCGAATATAGAAATCCGATTGCCGTTATCAATCCTCCAGGCTTCAAAAATGGTGTAGGATACGATGTTACAAGATACAAGGACAAGGTGTTTTTTGCCCTCTCCACAGGCATTCAATCTGTTCCGATTTCCGATTTCTTTAATCTGAAAGAAAACCCGGAACCACCCAAAAACCTCATGAATGGCCTGAGTTGGAAATTTTCAATACTTCAAGATCAGCTTTTTGCCAACCGGGATGATGGCCTCTGGAATCTTTCGGGTTCCATTCCTTTGCCTTTATCCACACTCAACGGTTACTGGACCTTCAAGCCTAATCCTCAGGATCCTGACGGACAGGGAGTTGCAGGCAATTACCAGGGAATTCGGTTTTTTCATAAGCAGAATACCATGTATTCAGATAAGGGCCCTTTGCCTCATTTTTCAGAGTCGAGCCGGTATCTGGAAACAGACCGAACCTCAATTTGGGTTTCACATCCCTACAGAGGCGTTTTTCAAATCAATCCTTCTTCGGGGCAGGTAAGGCTTTTTGATAAAAAAAGCGGCCTTCCGAATGACCTTAACAATCATGTTTTTAAGATAAAGAATAGAATTCTCATCGCCACTGCAAAGGGGATTTACGAGTTTGATTCTATTCAGGGAAGAATGATAAAATCCGAATACTTTAAACCCGTTTTTGGCGATTTGCCAATCCGGTTCCTGCGGGAAGATCCATCCGGAAACATATGGTTTGTACAGGAAAAGATGGTAGGAGTTGCGGACTTCAGCCTGCCAAAGTCCCAAATTCAATATATACCTGAACTCCAAAACAAAATCGTAAATGGGTTTGAAAACATTTTTCCTTTTGATTCTGGGCATATTTTTGTTGGAAGCGATCAAGGGTTTTTCCTAGTAAACTATCCCCGGTACAAGCAAAAAATCAAGCCTTTTTCAGTTTACCTCACCCTGGTAAATACAATCGGAAACAATGACAGCACTTTGTTCGGGGGGTTTTCTTCGCCCGGTTCACCCATTAAAGAGAAAAGGCTTTTGCTCCCCTATAAATTCAATTCGATACAGTTTGAATTTGCTTCTACACTCTTCGAACCACTTCCTTCCATAGAATTCAGTTATTTTCTGGAAGGCTTTGACGAGGGATGGTGTCCCTGGACCACAAAATCAGAAAAAGATTATACCAACCTGCCAGAGGGGAACTATACTTTTTTTATTAAAGCCCGAAGGGGTCCAACCCATACTTCTTCAATATTCTCTTTTAAACTTACCATAAATCCCCCCTTTTACAGAACAACCTGGGCATATTTGGTTTATGCACTGGCTATCGCAGGTTTTTTGTTTGCCATTTTGAAGTACCAGTCTGTTCGTTACCGAAAAAAGCAGGAACAAAAAAGGCTTGCCGACAAAAAGAAGTTTGAAGAAGAACAACGACAAATCGCCTACCGGTACCAGCTGGAGCTCGAAAAATCCGAAAAGGAGTTTATCCGCCTGAAAAATGAAAAACTGGAGGTAGAAATAGAACACAAAAATGCTGAACTGGCGAGTGCTACCATGAATCTGGTTCAGAAAAAAGAGTTCATTTTGAAACTGAAATCGGAATTGCAGCAATTGCAAAAAACCAATATGGTAGCCGAAGACCAGCCGGAACTGAAAAAACTTCTGAAGACGCTTGCTGAGGAGGAAAAACTGAACAAAGAATGGGAGCATTTTGCCCGGCATTTCAATAGTGTATATGGCGATTTCCTGTCCGTTTTGAAAAGTAGATTTCCTGAGTTAAAGCCTCATGAATTGCAGCTGTGCGCCTACCTTAGAATGAACTTGAGCAGCAAAGATATTGCCCCTCTCCTCAGCATTTCAGTTCGCGGAGTAGAAATCGGAAGGTATCGGTTGAGGAAAAAACTAAACCTGAAAACCGAAGAAAATCTGGCGCAATTTCTACTCAGCCTTGGCAATAAAAACAGTTGAGCGTTTTATCAACTCTGGTCATGAAAATCCTTGGCTCAGGACAGTTTTTCCGAATGCAGAACAGGCTATTTTAAATATTCAAAGTTTAATCACTACCGTACCGGCTTCACCTTTTCGGTAAAAACAATGGAAAAGCTTACCCCATTAAGGGTCTTGATTTCCAGGGTCGCCCCAAGTTGCGAGGCAAGCGCCTGTACCAGATTCATTCCCAACGATTTAAGTTTTGAAAAATCGGTATTGTCGGGCATACCCACCCCATCGTCTTTTACTACAAGGTGAAATTGCTCTCCCTTCTTTTCAAAGACAATGTCGATGTTGCCTTTGTCCCGGCCCGTAAAAGCATGCTTGCAGGCATTGGAAATGACTTCGTTGATAATGAGACCACAGGGTACTGCCGAATTGATATCGAGGAAAACTTCTTCTACCTGTATGTTGATTCGAATATCAGCATTTCGGGAATTGTAAGTGGACAGCAGGGTCCGGGCCAGCTCCCTGATGTAGGATTCCATCTCAACTTTGGCCAGAGTGTTGGATTGATAGAGTTTTTCATGAATCAGGGCCATGGATTTTATCCGGCTCTGGCTGTCGCGGAACACATTCACAAGGGCCGGGTCTTTGATGTAGCCCGATTGCAACTGCAACAGACTATAAATCACAGCCATATTATTTTTTACCCTGTGGTGAATCTCCTGTATCAGGATTTCCTTCTCATGAAGATTCTGCTTGATTTGTTCCTCTGTGTTTTTTTGAATGGTGATATCGGCAATGCGCAGCAGAATCAAGCCCTTCTCATCCACAGAAAAGCGGTTGGCGGCAAGGCTTCCCCAAATTTTTGCTCCGGCCTGATTCTGAATCTCAATCTCAAGGG
>JBIKMV010000303.1:0-2833 GCA_044359055.1 Catalimonadaceae bacterium | reverse complement strand
CTTCATTCCAGCCCTCTGCTATTCACTCCATTCCAGCTCCAGCCCCCTTGCTTTCCCTACCGCACTACCGTACCTTTGGGCCCTGCTAAGTGTTGGCCCCATTTTTTAAGGTAAGAGAGCCTCCAGTTCTCTTTGCCTATAACCAAGCTCAAGTGATATTCTATTTATCTCTTCTGAGACTTCTAAAGCCCAGTTTTCTTTTTCCAGACTCGGTTTGATCTGCTCTGCCAAACGCTCTGTACCATTGAATTTGCTCATATTGATAAGGTGTAAAACAAAATCCTTATTATCTGATGCAATGCGATAAAAGATTAACTCATTCTTTTCTTTTTCGATTTCGTCCAAATGCGCCTGAATGTCTAGAGGGTACTTTTCCAAATGAATCCTAACTGCCTCGTTAACAAGGTCAGAAATAGTGATTACTGGTTCTGAAGGCAATTTTTTCTTATTCAAATCAATTTGAACAAGTTTAAGTTTTTCACTGACGTTAGTATCCATCATGAAGGTTTGAGGCTTTTTCATTCTTTTCAATTTTGGGCAAATTTATTTAAATTATTAATATTTAAATAAATTTTAGAAAGTTTACCATCTCACAAAAGCTAACTACCAAGATGTCAATACCCGATGTGTAGTCTAAAAGGGCACAAAAAAAGGTAAAGGCAAAATGACTAATTAGCGATAAGGTTCAGGGCAAGTGTCTAAACAGTAGTGCGTTATGATTGGCGACACAGGAAATGCCCACCCTTAGTGCTACAAAAAATAAAAAGAAAACCAAAGATAAGGCAGGCTCCCACAACCTCCCCGCAAATGGCCGTCAAGGTCAAGCCCTTCGGGTTTTGAAATAAAAATCTCCACCCCTTGGGTAGTATTTTTATTCCAAAAACCTTGACTGCCCCGCCGCCTGCCTTGAAAAATGGCTTTCTTTTTCTTTTCTTTTTTCCGGCCTCGGTCGGTTTTTTCTTTTCTCTTTTCTTTGTTAAACTGTTTCATGGGGCTTCGCTTGTTGGGATAGGCATTCTCCTGGGCCTTCGGCCAATTGACAGTCGGATAATTCGGGCTTGTTTCGCCCTTGTCCCTACCATAAGGAAAGGATATTTCACCTATATGGGTAAACAGCCTACAAAAGAAAAACCCCGGCAATTGCCAGGGCCTTTCCACTTTTTACTGTATCAAAAAGTCTTAGAAAATTTCTGCAATCTTCAGCGCATTACCGGAATTGAACAGGTAGTAATTGCTTCCCACCTGCTGGTAAAATTCAATTCCAACACATTGAATCACACTTTCATTTGCCGAAAGGGTAGGAGAACCGGGGAGCGTTGCCGTTACCATCACCGGAGAAGAAAGGGGGCTTGACAAATCCAGATAGCTGGAATAAGCGATGTTGGAAAGCTCATTCACCGATTCATTGATCGGCTCATAAGTTCCGGTGGTTTGATTGTAAGCAAAATCCGAAATACAAGCCAAAGCCTGGATAAGCCGGAAATGAGTGGCTCCTGCCGGGGCACTGATCAGATTCAAGGGATTAAAAGCCGGAACCGTTAAAGTGCCGCTATCCCTTCCGCTGGAATTTGAAACCGAAAAAGGAGCCGCAAATATGCCCTCGAAACTCACATTCCTGTCGAAAGCAAAACCTTTCAGGTATTGCGACTGCTGAGAAATAAGGATGGCCCTGTAACCCCTGCTTTCAGATTGGTCTTCCAGGTTGATTTTTTTCATCACCGCTGTCAGACGCCCAGTCATTTGAGGGTCACTCATTTGTTTGATTATGGCCGCAAGGGACACCCGAAGCGATTTCCCGGCTGAAGCACATCCGCCAAACTCATTCATGTTTTCCCGGGTCCGTTCAAATTCAGGAGCAGATGCAATTTGTTCACCGCTCGGACCGCCTACCATGCCTGCAAAGTCTCCCTGGAGGCCTTTGATCTTAAAATGCCGTACACCTCCCATGGTTCCGGAGTATCGGGTTAGGCCAGTTTGTTTTGCCATCGTGTTTAAGTTTTAGTTAATAATTTTTTGACCAAAAATACAGTTTATATATTTGATTTTCAATATGTTAAAACCGATTAATGCAATGCAATCAGGCGCAAAGGCACCCGGTTTTTGGTTTCATCACCAAAAAATAGTCAAAGTAGTGGATGGAGACGGCCTGTGGATAACGGATTTTTTCTCTAAGAGGCAGATTGAAATCCGGCTTTTGGGGATAGATGCGCCCGAAATAAAACGCTGCCGGAAATTGCATCAGGATGAAAGAGAAACACACCTTCCTGGGCAACTTCTCATCGAATTGGGCCATCAATCCTGGGAGCACCTTCGAATTCTTGCCCCCATTGGAGAATCGGTTTCTATCCTGACCGAGTCCAAGGATCCTGTTGATCCATACGGCCGAACCCTCGCTTATGTTTTTCTTCCGGATAGAACCTGTCTGAATGAAAAAATGATTTTGAACGGATTTGCCAAGCCCTATGACCGGTATTTTTGTTCCAGGCTGGCTGATTATCAGATTTTAAGTAGTCAGGCCAGATTGGCTGGGAGAGGGCTGTTTTCCAGGGTAAACAATTTCTGATTTTTTGTTTACCCCATTTTTTCCGGAGTTTTTACTTGACATTCAGAAAGACCAGCTCAACACACTGGAAACGGCTTTTTTGCATCCGTTTACCCCATTTTCAAAATGTTTACCCCATGTTTACCCCGATAAACAAAAAAGCCCGTAAGTTGTTGTCTTACAGGCTTTTAGCGTTCAATTCTGTGATTCCGCTGGGATTCGAACCCAGGACCACTACATTAAAAGTGTAATGCTCTACCAGCTGAGCTACGGAATCTTTTTCGCAACTTT
>JBIKMV010000302.1:0-2845 GCA_044359055.1 Catalimonadaceae bacterium | reverse complement strand
TTAATATTACCAAAATCGGTGTTACTGCAACGGTAAGAGATACGAGCAACATCGATGGGTATGGAATTGCCGCTTTTCCTCTGGAGAGCATCCCAGTACTCCGCAACCTGAGGAGACAAAGGGTATCGTTCAGGATTCAGGCATTTGCCTCTATCTCAATTTTTCCCCCATCTTGGATTGATTTGCCGGCCAATTTGATTCCGGGGGGCGGAATACCTGATATTTATTCTAGAGATCTCCTTTTTTGGGCCAATGGTAAAAAAGCCCCCATTGCTACTCTTAATCTGGATTCACTCGGTAATATCGCTTCTGCGAGGGTGCGGTCCGAATTGCTGATTTCAAGCCGGTCTATGCTTTCCTCCCGGCCTTCATTTGAGTTTATCCCTTATCCCAACCCGAATTCGGGTGAATTATTCTGGAACTCAGAAAAAAGTCCTGAGTCAATTGAAATTTTTTCCATGTTTGGAAAAAAAATAAAAACATTTAAGGTTCAGGGAAAATTGAATGAGGCTGCCCTGCATGAACTTCAAAATGGTACCTACCTCATCAGGGCTTTCGATCAGGAGGGCAATTTCGGACAGAAGAAATTGATAATCAATAAGTAGGGGGAAAAAAAATAGCCCCGCAGGACGGGGCGATTTTAGTAATTACAGGTGTATGAATAAATTTGTGTATCTGGTCTTATATTCCGGATAGCAAACAAAAGGTAACCTGATTATGTAAAAATTTTTAAGAAAAATTCTGAACCCCCTTTTTACAGATAAAAAACCATCCAAGACGGGATAGGGTATAAACCTCAGTTTTTTCCCGGAAGAGTACGGACCCCACAGGTTTGTTCCAATCCGGAATCAATCAGGGCATTCCAGATTTAGGTTCGGCGGCTCTGAAAAAGGAAGAGAACCAAAGGGCAATAAAAGTAATCAGGCCATTGATGATGAGTATCTCAAACCCGATTTCATAACCTCCAAAGAGTGTTCTGGAATTGGTTTTCAGCAAAAAAGACAGTACCAACGACAAAACTGAAAGCCAGGGTACCCATGCATCTGCAGGCCTGATGCGGGAAAGCAAACCCATGGCATACAAGCCCAGAAGAGGTCCGTAGGTGTAGCCGGCAAGATCAAAAACGGTGACAATCAGGCTCTCGCGGTTGAAAGCATTAAAAAACAGAACCACAATCCAGACCATAGCTGACATGGCCAGATGCACCTTAAGCTTTAATTTTTTCCTGAGACCTTCATCAAGCCTGCTGAAATTCAGAAAATCGAAACAGAAGCTGGTAGTGAGGGCAGTAAGGGCCGAATCGGTGCTGGCATAGGTAGCCGCTATGATGCCCATAAGGAACATTATGCCCAGCCAAACCGGAAAATGATGCAGGGCCAGAAGCGGGAAAAGTTTATCCGATTTTTCGGGAAGGGCAATGTCTGCCGCCCCGGCATAGGCGTACAGGAAAAGTCCCAATACAAGAAATAAAACATTAACAATCAACAGAATAAAGCTGAACCAATACATGTTTTTTCTGGCCTCGCCAATGGAGCGGCAGGTCAGATTTTTTTGCATCATATCCTGATCGAGGCCGGTCATGGTGATGGCAATGAATGCGCCGGCCAGCACCTGTTTCAACCAAAAATATTTGCTGGAAATCTCCGTATTGATGAGCTCTGACAAAGGATTCTGACGGACAAATGAGGGAATCCGTGCAAATGAAAGATTGAGATAATCTGCCAGAAAAAAAATAGAAGCCAGAACACCTGCAAGCATACAGACAGTTTGCAGGGTATCGGTGATGATGATGGTCTTCATGCCGCCCTTGTAGGTATAAACCCATATCAGGAGCAAACCTATGCCCACTGTCAGCCAGAATGGGATATGAAAAGGCTCAAAAATCGAAAGGTGCAAAACACTCAGAACCAGAAAGAACCGTGCTGAAGAACCCAGAATTCTTGACAATAGAAAAAAGCCGGCGCCGGTTTTGTATGACCAATATCCAAAACGGGTTTCAAGGTAAGTATATATGGAAACCAGATTCAGTCTGTAGTACATGGGCAAAAGCAGATTGGCAATCACAAAATAGCCAATCAGGTAACCAAATACCATCTGAAGATAATAAAACTGAGCAGACTTTACCATCCCGGGAACCGAAATAAAAGTAACCCCGGACAGCGAGGTGCCTATCATTCCAAAGGCTACCAGGTACCATTTAGAATTCCGGTTGGCAGTGAAAAAAGCATCCGTACCGCTTTCTTTTCGGGCTGTAAACCAGGATACCGCAAGTAAAATGGAAAAATAAACAGCAATCAGAGCCAGACCATAAAAAGGATTCATAATTATTTTTGGCAGTAAATAGGATGAATTTGATTTATTTTTGCGGCATGAAAGCGACCCATTTTGACTTTGAAGAACTTCTGGAAACCACAACGGTAGATGTTACGCTTTACAAACTTGTTGTGTTCAATGACGATTATAACACCTTTGATCATGTTATTGAAACACTTATGAAGGTTTGCGGCCACAGTCCCGAGCAAGCCGAGCAATGCACTTTCATCATACATTTCAAGGGCAAGTGTACGGTAAAAACCGGTGAATGGGAAAATCTGGCCAAAATGAGAGACCAGATTTGTGATGCCGGTATTTCGGCAGAAGTTACAGATTGATTTTTATTCCTTCTTCTTTGGAAACAGGGGAGCAGGAAATGCCCCGGTAAAAGGCATCTAATCCGATGGCAAAGTTCTTCAGGTAAATATACTATGCCCAAAAAATATACCTGAAAGACATGTTCGCTTTCAGCACGCCAAATCCAAAAACCGCGAAATGAACTCAGGGATTTTACAGGGAAAAAAACCCTTTA
>JBIKMV010000301.1:0-2861 GCA_044359055.1 Catalimonadaceae bacterium | reverse complement strand
GACGGAGTCATAGACCTGGTAGGGAAAGGGGTGATTACCAATCGGTTCAAGCCCATTCACCCGCACAAATCCGTTTCGGGTTTTGCCTTGGGAAGCAGGAAGTTGTACGACTTTGTACACGACAATCCCTCCTTCGCTTTTCTGGATATCGATTATGTAAATGACCCGCATGTCATCCGCAAAATCCCACGAATGGTAGCCATCAACAGCGCCATTGAAATTGATCTTACAGGTCAGGTTTGTTCCGATTCCATCGGTGCCTATCAATATTCCGGGGTAGGGGGGCAGATGGATTTTTTACGGGGTGCTGCCCTTAGCGAGGGAGGAAAGCCCATTATTGCCATTCCTTCTCAAACAGCACGCGGGGAATCTAAAATTGTTCCTTTTCTCAGGCAGGGGGCCGGTGTGGTTACCACCCGTGCCCATGTCCATTATGTGGTTACTGAATATGGTGTGGCTTTTCTGTTTGGTAAAAACCTGCGACAGCGGGCCAGGGCCCTCATCGAAATCGCCCATCCTCAGCACCGCGAAAACCTCGACCGTGCTTTTTTTGAGAGATTCAGAAAAGACTGGGAATAATTCCCGAAAAAAGGGTGTTTAAAAAATCAGAGCCGGCCCTGTAATGGAAAGCCGGCTCTGAGAACGGGTTGCCTAGCGGGCAATCTCCAGGCTGATTCTTTTTCCTTTGATGGTGTTATTGTTCATCGACCGCATCACTTTTTCCAGTTGCGAGTCGGCAATTTCCACAAAAGTGTGTTTTTCGTAAATGTCGACTTTTCCGATATGATGCTTGCGGATATTGGCCTCGCCGGTAAAGGCTCCTACAATGTCGCGGGGGCCGATTCTGGCTTTGTCGCCGATGTTCACAAACAATCGAACATAATTGTGGTCCTCCTCCTGCTGAAAACCGCGGTCGGAGCCTTTTCCTTTTGATTTCCAGTCTCTTTCGCCTTTCCTTTTGCCGTATTTGTCCGAAAATCCGCCTTCCCGGTCGCCATAGGCTGGTTCTTCCAGGATGTCTTTGCCGGCAGGGGCTAGGCTAAGGTTCAATTTAATCAGAGCTGAAATCACATCTCTTTCATCGAAGCCGTCAAAAACCAGCTGATGGGTCATTTCGTGGTAGGTTTCCAGTCCGCCCTCAAGAATTGCGGCCTTTATTTTTTCTACAAAGCGCTGCTGCTGTTTGCCCCTGAGCTCAGAGAGAGATGGAATATTTCCTTTGGTTATGGATTCTTTTGTGGCTCTTTCTATATCTTTCAGTTGCCTTGAATCTCTGCCGTTTACAAAAGTAAAGGAGGAACCCTGCCTTCCGGCACGGGCTGTACGGCCAATCCTGTGTACATAAAAGTCCAGATCCTGAGGCACATCATAATTGAAAACCGCCTCCACATCGTCCACATCGATGCCTCTTGCAGCCACATCGGTGGCTATCAGCACCTGTAAAAGTCCTGTTCTGAAACGGTTCATCACCGAGGTGCGGGAACCCTGAGCCATGTCGCCATGCAGCCCTTCGGCAGAAAATCCTTTTCCCTGAAGCGAATTAACCAGGATATCAACCATGGCCTTGGTATTGCAGAATACCATGCTTCTTTTCAGATCATGAAACTCGATGAGGCGGCAGAGCGCTTCTGTTTTCTGGTCGTTTTTGAGCTGAAAATAGAACTGTGAAATTTTGGGTGCAGTTTTATCGGTTCTGGCAATTTCTATCGTCACCGGCTCCTGAAGATATTTTTTGCAGAGATTCCGGATTTCTTTGGGCATGGTAGCCGAAAATAAAGCCGTCTGCCTTTCAGCAGGAAGATAGGTCATGATTTTCTCAATATCCTCCTGAAATCCCATGTTGAGCATTTCGTCGGCTTCATCGAGAACCAGAAATCCAATGGTTCCGGCTTTTAAGGTTCCGCGTTCAAGATGGTCGATAACCCTTCCCGGCGTACCTACAATGATTTGGGCACCCCGCTGTAAATCGCGGATCTGACCGCTGATGGATTCGCCCCCGACCAAAACAGTTGAATACAATCCATCGGTTTTGGTTGCGAAGTTTTTGATGACGGTATTTACCTGATGGGCAAGTTCCCGGGTCGGACACAGAATCAGGGCAAGGGGTTTGCGCTCTGAATCATAAGAAAATTCCAGCGCAGGAATGCCGAAAGCAAGGGTTTTGCCGGAGCCTGTCTGGGCAAGGCCTATCATATCGTTGCCCTGAAGCAGAACGGGGATGGCCTGAGATTGAATGGGGGTTCCGTTTTCAAATCCGGATTCGGATAATACGGAAAGTGTTTGCGCCGATAAACCTAATTCGGCAAAAGGAATTGAAATCATGTACTGATTTTTTGAATGAAAGAATTAAGCAGTTGAATAAAATTTGGCAATGAGCAGTTACCCGAACACATGCCGCATATTCAATTTTGAGTTGCCCAATTCTTAAAACCCAAACCGAAGGACGGCACCTTTTTTGCGCCGCAAAGGTAAGGAAAATATTTGTTATTGAAAATCAGGCACTAATAATTTTTTTCTTGCATTGAAAGCAGAAAAACGAAGCTGCTATTCTTCTAAGCTCTCAGAAAACATGGAAGAGACAGGAAGTTTTCTTCGGTCAATTTTTTAAAGGCCTTAAGGGGGATGTTTTTGTTCGTTTGGGCCGGTAGGTAATAATGAAAGGCGGCGAAATTGAAAAATCCCCTAAAACAGGGAGAGAAAAGAGTCTGATTGTCTGTCATTTTCGCTTTTGAAAGGATTTGCCGTAATTTTTTTTTAAAATTTAAGTAAATCATTCATATTTCGCAAAAATCAAATCATTTAACCTTATGAAAATCAAATCTTCATTTTTCAGCCTTTTCATCATTTCTGTTTTACAGGGT
>JBIKMV010000300.1:0-2862 GCA_044359055.1 Catalimonadaceae bacterium | reverse complement strand
TTCCCAGGCCAGCGAAAACTTTTGAAACCAGGACATCTGGCTCACATCTGTACGCCTTTTTACTCCGGCAAGCCCAAATGCCAGAGAAAGCAACAGACCACCGATAAGGTAAATTCGCATTTTGTAAAAGGGATTTTTATCTCCAACAAAAATAATCCCGCAGGTAATGGACCAGGATAAAAACTGAAATCTTCCTGATGATGAGTAGGTTAGATTGGCTGCCAAGGCAATTACCAGGCCAAAAAATACTTTTACAAGAAATTGTTCTTTTAATTCATAATTTTTGAAAACAAGAAAAATCAGGGAAATAACCCCCCCCAATGCAAATCCGAACATAACAAAATAAGATCCCCCGAAGGCAATTCCGGCGCCACCTGCAACATAGGATAACACAAAGTATCGTTTTGCATAGAAATTAATAGCCAAAACTATAATAAATAAAACAATAATTCGAATCTGATAAACTTTCAAAAAAGCTTTCAGCGATATCTCATCATCTTTAAATTTTTCGGGAGGCTTACGGGTCATTCCGAAAAAAAAATAGGCCACACAGAAAACGGCCGTGCCCATAAAGAAATAATTCAACGCCTGAAGGCCAAGTTCGTTGGTAAGATTGAAGATATCCTTGGCATAGGCAACACGGACCCACCTTTCAGCACCTGAGGTTACCAGGTTGTAGCGGTTCAGGCCGGAGGTGTAAAAAAACAAAACAAGCAACAGCAGAACCTCATCATTTTTGATGATAAAAAATATTAGGGCAAGAAGCCCTAGAAACATGGTGCCTGTCAATATGTTATCCGGAGAAAGCATGCTTCAGGAAAGGTTGATCTGATGGTTAAGCCAGCGAAGCGGAATGTCCCCTTCAAGGCATTGAAGATAATCTTCCTCCCGGCAGGGTACTTTCTCATTTTCTCCATTCGAACCCGGAATTTCCATCCACCATTTTCCGGAAGTGTTGCTTCGGAAAAAAGCAATCTCATCATTCGGAACTCCCGAAACCATTACAGCGTATCGGGTTGCCACTGCCGGAGAGAAACTCAGGTCGTCTGAACGGTGATAAAATCCCTCTATGAAATACCACAGCATGGTGGCCATTACAGAGGCACTTACATCACGATAGTCGTGCGAAGGATTACATTCGAACAAACCGAAGCAGGACAGAAGGGAACTCGAACCCGCATACCATGCCATCTGACAGGCTTCTTCTCCGGTTAGGCCAAAAGGAAAAGCCAGCGCATTGCCAGGCGCATCGCTCATCCGGATGGCCCCGGCATCAAAACTGAAAAAATCGGCGCTCCGAATAAGCGGTTCGGTGGCTGACAGATCATCACGGATTTCACCAATGCGCATTTTGAAATGGTGGTGCTGGTCTATGGCGGCCAGAATATTTTCGTCCATCAGGTAGGTCTGATATGCCAGATGGATGTAACGCTGAATGGAATTCTTGTGCCTGGTCAGGATGCGGCCGATATGATGGTGGGCCATGCCGAGGTGGGTTCCGGGCTCAGTGTCCGAACGGCTGTCTACATTCACCAGGGTGAGGGTTCTTCCCAGTTCTTCATAAGCCATTACCACAGGAAGGGTATGGTCGTGGGTTCCTCCGATGATGATGGGTACCACCTGATTTTCAATCAGTATCCGCACAACCTCCTTCAGACGGAGATGGGAGTCTTCAAGGGTGTCACCTGGTCGTAGATTGCCCAGGTCTACCACATTGTATTTCACATGGGAGGCTCTGAGGCCGTATAGAGCCCTCCGGATATGGTCGGCACCTGCAAAAGCCCCTTCGTTGGAGGGATTGCCCCGGTCTTCCAATACCCCGACAATGGCGAGATGGCAATTCCTGAAATCGGGGAACTGATCGGTGTGCGATTTGATGCGTTGTGCCAAAAAGCTGTAATGCTCAAATCCAAATGATGCTTCCGGAGAAACGGGGTCGAATAACAAAGAGAGTCCCTGACTTGCCACGGTATCTGGGTGCTGAAAATCCGTTACAAAGGTGGTAAAAATCAAAAAAACTCAAGAGAAACTTTTTTTATATTAAAAGTTTCCGGAGTTTTGCGTCGCAAAAAAGTTTACCCGTCTGTTTACATGGAAACCAAAGAAAAAATTCTCGGCCAAAGCGAGGAGCTCTTCATGCGGTTTGGCATTAAGAGTATCACCATGGATGAGGTGGCCCGGCATTGCAACATTTCCAAAAAAACGATTTATCAGTATTTTCCTGATAAAGATGCCCTTGTAAAGGAGGTGATGGAGCGCCACATGCAGGAAGACATTTGCATGATTCAGTCGCTGTATGATGAAAATTGCTCAGCCCTGGAAGAGGTGCTGAAAATTTCAGAATTCATGAACAAAGACATGTCCGAAATTCATCCTTCGGTATTGTTTGACCTGAAAAAATACCACAGCGCTGCCTACGAAGTTTTTGAGAAACACCGGGACACCCATTTTATGGATACCGTGGCCCGAAATCTGGAGCGCGGCATTCAGGAGGGTGTTTACCGGAAAGAAATTGATGTAAAAGTATTTGCCCGCCTGCGGGTTATCGAAATTGAGGCCATGTTCAACCCCGGCCTGCTGAACGGAAAAGAATTCAATCCGGCGCGGGTTCAGCTCCTTTTTATTGACCATTTTGTAAGAGGCCTTGTCACCCCCAAAGGCCTGGAAGAGTGGGAAAGAATTTCTCAGCCTTTGTTTCAGGTTATTCGTTAACAATTGATTTTCAAAAAGTTATAATGAAATTAAAAAATATTTCGTTTTCTGTTCTTGCATTGCTTCCTCTGAGTTCTGCCCTTGCGCAAAAAAGTTTTTCGGTACAGGATGCAGTAAAATTTGCTTTGGAAAACAATCCGGGCGTAAAAA
>JBIKMV010000299.1:0-2870 GCA_044359055.1 Catalimonadaceae bacterium | reverse complement strand
AGTTATCATTGCCCAAACAAGCGGTGCATAGGAATCTGCACATCCAGAAGCAGATGATTCCGTATTTCACGATCATTTTGTTCATATAAGGTCTTTACGCTCAGTGCACTACCCCAAATATTACCCAGATAAAACAATCCAAACAAGCTGGTAGATGCAATAAAAGGAAAACTGTTGGTGCCCGACCTGAAATAACTCTCCACTCCCGCAGCTCCGAAAATGAGACAAGGGATTAAGGTTGCAATCGCCTGGCCCCTGTAGCCGGCATAAAATTTGCCGCTGCCAGGCAGCAAGGCCGACATTGTACCCGCCAGCCAGGGTGATTTGCGTTTATTTTTTTTCTGTTCGCCGGCCCATTTAGGCAATTGCTTTTGCTCCCATTCTGAGGCGGGGCAATGAAAACGAAAACTTCTGCTCAGCGCCTCATACTTTGAAAAGTCTTTGGATATCAAGGCATTGACCGCCCGCATGTAGCTGATAAATTCGATGTTCACACTGTCGTCCGGGTTCATGGATTTAAGTTGTTTCTCTGCTTCGTCGTTGTGGGCTTTGTACATCTTTCCGAAGGCAAGGAAAATTCCAGCCTGGGAAAAAAGAGCCGATTCGGGCCGCACAAGCTCAAAGTATTTGTTGCTGCTGTCAATTTTTTCCTGAAGGTAATATGCCCTGCCCAGCAACAGGTTTATACTATCGGATTGGGCCGCAGTGTGCCGCCCTGTTCCCATGGCCTGCAAAACCAAAATGGCATCCGAATATTCCCGGCTGTCCATCAGATGTTGCACAAAAGACAAATCAGAATCCGACAGTGAGGCAATGGCTTTTTTTGTTTCCTGACCAAATGTAACCGGACTCACAAAATGGCAGGCCAGAGCCACAAGGCAAAAAATTATCCTCCTCATTGCCGCCATTGATAAAAAGAAAGCGAATCTATTATTTTATTTTTTTTGCTTAACTGAATGGTTTTCAGGTCTATCCGAGTGTACGGGGTGCAGCGTGTGAGCCGGTCTGCAGTAAGGGCCAGGCCTTTGAAGAGACCATAATGCCGGATACACCGCTTGCCAAAATTAGAGCAATTGATCTCATAAGGGCAATCTACGAAAATCTGAGGAGAAATGGCTTTCTGATAAAAAAACAAAAGTCCTCCGAAAAAAAGTGATGCGGGATTGTATTTTACTATAAAAGAAGAGTTCCGAAATAAAAATTCGGGTTTTCGTGGCTGGAAGGCACTATCAGCGAAGCTTTGTCTGCCGATGAGCAAAAGCTCCTTTTCATGCCACTGACCCCAAGCGCCAATAGAGCCTGCATAAAGAAGGATAATGATAAGCGAAAGGCAACGCATCATTTTTTTGGCTGTATTACCTTGGCAGAAGCCGGCACCTGAAATTGAAACCATTTTTCTTCTACTTCATCATTCAAAACCGGATTTTTGTATTTCCGCCGGGTGATGATGGAATCTTTTTCTCCCACATATTCAAATTCTGTGAGGGAAAGTGGAAACATCACAGATCCTACAGGCTGATAATTCGAGTAAAAGGACTTTTGAATCGGCTTGTTGTTCAAATCAAAAAAGGCAAGATAAATGGGCCTGTGATTTTCGTGTACTAGTTCTGCTCTGTTAATTTTCTTTCCATCCTTTTCTTTTGGCTCCCAATCGGTGATGACCATCTTTTTTTCAATCCTGGTTTTTTTTAGAACAAATCCATTCTCTGTCAGGCCCATATCGTTGATTTTGCCATTTAAAAAGGGGTAAAAAAGGCTAAATCTTGAACTTAGCTCTCTCCCTGTAAGATGAATAACTGTGTTGTTTTTTACATCGTATTCAAAAAATTCGCCAAGGTTATTGGTTCGGGTTATCTTTTCCGAAGGAAATGTGGAGTGTGTTACCAGCAAAGCGCCACTCTGCCGGTAATATACTTCTGCCTTTACACCTACTTTTTTGCCTTTGTGCAAGGTGTAGGATTCCATTTCGAGCCTAAGTTTGTTGATTTTTGTAGGAAGAATGCGCCATGCCCCCCCAAAAAGGCACATCAAAATCCAAAACGGGACTGCCCGGGTAACTCCTTTTTTATTGAAAATGTAGTTTGTAATCAGCATGTTAAAGAGATGCAGCTTTATTGGTTTTTCGGCATAATTGGGTAAAGTGATCCAATTGCTCCTGGCTAAGATTTGTATTGTTTTTCAGGCTAAGCAACATCCTGTTTTCACATTCTGTAGCCTTGGCCGTTTCTCCCAGTTGGTGCAGCAATTGGTATTGATAATATTGAAAGACAGCATTTTTCGGATATTTTTTGCAAAGAATCTGCGCATAAAAGAGGGCTTTTTTTGTTTTTTTTTCTTCCAGCCATATTTTCATAAGAAAGTAATGCGCCTCAGTTTGAATGTTGGAAATATTGCTTTGGCCGGCTTTTACCAAAAGCTCAATTCCCTTTTCCAAATTGCCTTTTGGATACAGAATCAGGTAAGGCCGGAGCAAAAAATAGTTTTCCCAGCTTTTAGACCAATAGTAATGATACAAACCGTTGTATACCAGCAAAAGCGGATTTTCATTTTCTTTTCCCAAAAGTTTGGAAAACAGATTGAGGCTTGAGTTCAATTGAAAAAAACCGGAGGTATAGCTCTGCTCCAGCATGGCCATTCTGGACCGGAAGCCCTGAATACTGAGCTGTTTAAGGTGATTTTCAAGATTGTTTGTTTTTTCTTTTTTCAAATTTTTTTGGGCCATATCCAGCACTTCAAAAAATCGGAGTTTCAGTTTTTTATCTTTAAAGCCGCTTATGGTTTTCCACCAAATCAGGTTGGCTTCAAGCAAATGCAATTCTACCTGCGTTAGTTTTGAGTTTGTCTTTTTTGCCCCATTCAATAGGCTGTCA
>JBIKMV010000097.1:0-10531 GCA_044359055.1 Catalimonadaceae bacterium | reverse complement strand
AGCGCAAAAGTAAGAAAAAAAATCTTTCTGCAAGCAAATACCGCCGAAAGTTCCCTGTGCCGGCCTTATCATCCCGATTTTTTTATCATCGGCTTTCATTTCAGGTACCCTTCCGGGATTTCAGCCATCGGAAAACAGGATACAAAAAAGGCAATTTATTGGAAGCTATAGCCATCAAAAAGTCATAAAAACAGGCCATACCACGGCTTTTCAGGATTTGCAGAAAGGCCCTCGCCAGATTTGGAAGCTGAAGAAAAAAACAAAGCCGCAGGTGATAGCGCACAAAACGGGCAAAAACCGCATTATCAACCAGACGCATTTCCGGCCATTTCCCTGCTTCGTTCAAAATCAACAAGGTGGAATCGAGAATGGCTGTATTGCGCTTCAGAAACAGGGAGGCTGAAAGACTTCCTTTGTGTTTCCGGTAGAAAATGACATCTCCGGAAAATCGCCTGACAGGATATTTTACTGCCAAACGCAACCAGATATCCCAGTCTTCATAGGCAAGCAGGGGATGATAGCCCCCCGATTCACTAAGTTTTTCTGCATGAAACAGCACTGCTGGCGGGCAGATAAAAGTTGGTCCGAACAGAAAGGGAAAGATATTGCCTTCCGGATATTGTACTATTTTTCCTGGGGCCTGAAAAGGGCTTGCATTTTCTTTGTTTTTCGAAAAAATACTAGCTCCGGCGTAAATAAAGCCCGTTTCCGGCTGGCTTTCTGCAAATTCAAGCCAGGGCAGAAATGCCTCCGTTCTGAGGATATCGTCTGTAGAAAAGTCAAGAACCCAGGCTCCGCTGCAATGTGCCAATGCCGCATTGAAGGTTCTGCAATTGCCTGCATTGGTGTCATTCAGCAGAAATTTCCATTCGGGTTTGCGGTGGCGCCATTGCTCCAGCAATCCCCTTGAACCATCGGTGCTGGCATCGTCGCAAACGATGATTTCAACTTCGCTCTCCGGGAGGCCTTCCAGAGAAGATAAGGCAGCATCCAGATAATCTTTATGATTGAAGCAAAGGGCAATGATACTGGCTCTCAATGTGCTGCAAAACAACTAAAGCCCTTCTTCAAAATCGGCAATGTGCCAGTCGGCAATTTCTTTCCATGCATTGACGGCCTCGGTATGGGCCGGATGGGTAAGATACTGGTTCAGATCTTTTCGGGAACCCAGTATCACAATTAAGCCCACATCATAGGCAATGGGTCTTGTGGAGAAGTTTTCTCCCATACTCCAGTCTTCGATTTCCTTGATTTTTTTCGGCAGGTCCTGCAGGATGGCATAGGCCCGCTTGTACAGGGAATCTTCCCGGGTTATGCCTGGCTTCAGCTTGAACATGACCATGTGTGTTACTTGCTTTTGGCCGAAGGCTAAGGTATTGAATGTAAGCAGTATTACGAAGATTAGCAGTTTTTTCATGCTGTTATTTCAGATTTGAATGATGATTTTCTCCTGTACCATTTGATGCCTTCGGTCCACCAGGTTCCGGCGAGAGAAAGGCCGAAGCAAAGCAAAAACTCCAGCCAGCTTAGCGTTCCAAAACCAAACCAGGTTTTCACCCTTGGGACAAACAGGGTAACCAGAAGCAGAGCAAGGGTAGCCGAAAGCATGATCCAGAGCAGATGATTTTTTACTTTAAACATTTGAAAAACAGACTCATAAAATGACCTGTGGGAGAGGGTGAGGAAAATATTGCTAAGCACCAAAGTGATGAAAATAAGGGTTCGCGTTTTGCCCGCTTCTGCACCATTTTCTCTGGAATAAAACACGACCAGAAAAACGGCCAGGGTAATCGAAAGACCCAGAAGGATGGAATACCAGATTTCCTCGGGAGAAAACAGGCTTGCACCGGCTTTGCGGGGTGGCCGGAGGAGGATATTTTTTTCGGGTGGTTCGTTTTCGAAGGCAATGGAACAGGTAGGCCCCATCACCAGTTCGAGAAAAATGATGTGAACAGGAAACAAAACCTGTGCCCATTTCCAATTGAAAATGAGGGGAATAGCCACACTCAGCACAATGGGAATGTGAATGGATACAATGTATGAAATCGCTTTTTTGAGGTTGGTGTAGATGGTTCGCCCCAGTTTGAGTGCCGTAATCATCGACTCCAGATTGTCCTCCGTCAACACCAGCGAAGCAGCCTGCCGGGCAATGTCGGTGCCTTTTTTTCCCATAGACACCCCGATGTGGGCGGCTTTTAGGGCCGGGCCGTC
Source organism: Catalimonadaceae bacterium (assembly GCA_044359055.1). Taxonomy (GTDB): domain Bacteria; phylum Bacteroidota; class Bacteroidia; order Cytophagales; family Flexibacteraceae; genus CAMDMI01. The sequence goes on along the minus strand of JBIKMV010000097.1, from coordinate 8,320 downwards.
GTTTACCCCGTCGCCCGTCATGGCCACTACCTCACCCCGAGCTTGCAAGGCCTTGATTACCTTTAGCTTGGCATCAGGGAACATGCGGGCAAAAACCGAAACCCTGCCTACTGCTTCCCTGAGTTCGTCGTCTCCCATATTTCGGATTTCGCTTCCCGTAAGCACTTGGGCCGCATCTGAAAAACCCGTTTTTCCGGCAATGGCTGCAGCTGTTGCCACATGGTCGCCGGTAATCATTTTTACCTGGATGCCCGCCTGTTTGAATTGTTCCAGGACCTCTCGGGTGTTTTCTTTGGGGGGATTTTCCAATCCGATCAGGCCCTCAAATCTCCAGGGAAAATCTTCCTGGTTTTCGGGGAAGGCGCCTTTATGGGCATCCGCACTGGCAATGGCCAAAACCCGCATTCCGTTTCCAGCCATTTGCCGGGCTTTTTCTTCGATTTCGGCCTGCAACGGAGCCTGCAGCGTGCAAACCGAAATGATTTTCTCAACGGCTCCTTTGGCAGCAGCAATGTACCCATTTCCATGGGTTTGATGTACATGGGTCATCATTGGCGGGCTTCCTGCCAGTGGGTATTCATGTGAGATTCGGTAGGGACTGGGGCCTGTTTTTTTCTCTTCTTGCCAGGCTTTGAAAATTGCTTTTTCCATGGCATCAAAAGGCTTTTCTTCCGAGGCCAGCATGGCCAGTTCGAGAAGGGCCGCCCTTTCTCCCGAAGAAGCGGCAATGCCGGGCACATACACTTCGCTCAGCACCATGCTGTCGGTGGTTAGGGTTCCGGTTTTGTCGAAACAAATCACAGAAGCGGCACCAAGGCTTTCCACGGTAAGCGCATTTTTTACGAGAACTCCCGCCTTGGACATTTTCACTGCTCCCAGAGCCATAAAACTGGAAAAAGCCACAGGAATTTCTTCCGGCACAAGGGCCATAGCCATGGTGAGTGCCATAAGCAGGGCCTGGGCAAATTCGCCGGAACTTTTAAACTGAATGCCTAGAACCAGCAGGAATGCCAAGCCGCCAGCCAGCCCCATTTTCTTTACAAAACCATTGATTTCCAGTTGCAGGGGGCTTTTCTCAATTTCCTCTTCCACCATAGATTTGCCCAGTTTGCCCATTTCTGTCATGGCGCCGATGGCCACAACTTGCAGCGTAGCCGACCCCGAACTTACCTGGCATCCGGCCATAACTGCATCGTTTTTCCATTTATCCAGAGAAACCGACTCGCCTGTTAGAATGGCCTCATTCACACTGAAATCATGCCCTTCCACCATTTTGCCATCTGCCGGAATCGTCTGCCCTTCTTCCACCAGAATCAAATCCCGGGGAACAATATCTTCGGCAGGTATTTCTTTCCAGGTGTTATCCCGAAATACCTTTACGGCAGGTTCACTCAGCTTCCGAAGCTGATTCAGGGCAATCTGCCCCTTGCGGTCCTGATAAATGGAAATGGAAATCACCAGAACAAAGGCAATGAGGAGGGTAATGGCTTCATGCGGCTGATTCAAAATGAAATACAGCACTACGCCAAGAAGTAAAATCAACACCATCGGCTCACTCAGCAGGACCAGAATCCGCCTTAAAAGGGAATGGGGGGGAGGGGCAAACAGGATGTTCTTTCCTGATATCCCGGCCTGTTTCCGGGCCTCTTCTTCCGTTAATCCTGTCAGCTTGTTTTCCATGCAAATTGATAAGGGGCTTCAATAATACAAGATTTGAAGGGTAAACAGCACCTTATTTAAATCCGGATTTTGTAAACCTGACCAAAGAAGGAAAAAGCGGCCTTCTTTTTTTCTCAAAAATTCCCTTATTGCCTGCAAGTATTCTGTGATTCACTCTGCGACTTTTTCTGTATGCCATCTGTTGGCTTAGCAAAACATGGATTTTGAAAAAAATGAAATATGAATTTTCTCGCTCACACCGAAATCAGCCCTTTTGAAGCCAGCCCATGGCATTATCTCGGCTGTATTTTTCCGGATTTAGCAAAGCGGGCTGGGGTGAATTTCAGGTCAAAGCAATTTCTGGAATTGGAAATGCAGTTGCCGGAAGATTTTTCAAAAGGCATTGCCCTGCACTTCGAAGCAGACAGGCTTTTTCACAATTCCAGGCTTTTCGAATCGGGCCTGCAAATCTGGAAAAGTCTCCTCAGACCGGAATCGGCAGACCTGAAGCGCACCTTTTTTCTGCACCACCTTGTGTTTGAAATGTGGCTCGACCGCTTGATTATGAAAGAAAACCAGCAATCAGGACTTCGGTTTTACGATGTTTTGGGCGGGCTGGATTCAGATGCGCTTCAGGCAGTATTTTTTCCGGCTTTTGGTTCGGAATCAGAAAAGCTGGTTTCTGTATTTCAGCAGTTTATGAAAAGAAAGTTTGTTCTAGCCTACACCGAAGATTCCCGGTTTGCAGAGATTTCCACCGGAGTTTTTTGTTTCATCACAAGGCAAAAGCAAGGTTTGATTCGGCCCTCAGAAATCGAAGAAGCACTTGAACGGGCCATTCCCTACGAGGCTGCTGCAGGTTCGGAATGGCGGGATTTCAAATCCTTTATCAGGCCTTAGTCAGCTGCGGGGCATACATTTTAGCCAGTACGGCCACGGCAGTCTCTATTTCTTCTATGGTATTGTACTTGCCGAAAGAAAATCTGACAGCCCCCCTCGCCGGATCGGCCTTGAGGGCACGAAGTACATGGGAGCCAACATCGGAACCTGAACTGCAGGCACTTCCGCCGGAAGCCGCTATCTGATTGATATCCAGATTGAAAATCAGCATCTCATTCATGTCGGAAGGAGGCAGACTCACATTCAGAACGGTGTACAGGCTGTTTTCGGGTTCTCCGCTTCTCCCGTTGAATGCAACACCGGGGATCCCTGACTTCAGTTTTTCTATCATGGCTGTTTTAAGGCCGAGAATGTGTTTTTTGTGGGCATCCATCTCCGCACAGGCAATTTCCAGTGCCTTTGAGAGGCCGATGATACCGGCCAGATTCTCAGTTCCGCCACGCATATTTCTTTCCTGAGCACCACCATGTATCATGGGTTCTATCTTTTGTTCAGGAGAAATGTATAAAAATCCAATCCCTTTGGGGCCGTGAAACTTGTGGGCTGCACCAACCAAAAAATCGGTTTTCCAAACTGCAAGGTCCTGCTTGTAGTGTCCCACCGTTTGTACCGTATCGCAATGGAAAATACCGCCCGATGCCCTGACCTTTTCAGCTATTTCCTCCACTGGATTGAGGTTGCCAATTTCATTGTTGCCATGCATCAGCGATACAAAAACAGGTTCCTTTCCATCGAGCAAACCATACAGCTGCTCAAGGTCCAGATCACCGCGTGTGTTACAGTCCAGGATATGAAGTTCTATCTGGCCGGCATTTGCCATGTGTTCAATGGTATGCAGAACAGCGTGATGCTCAAGCGGTGAGGTAATGGCTTTTTTTATTCCTTTTGAGATAATGGTGCTTCGGATGGCGGCATTGTCGGCCTCGGTGCCTCCGGATGTGAAAAAAATAGATGCTGGTGCTGTATTCAGCAATTCCGCTACTTTTTTCCTTGCAATTTCTATGGCAGACCGGGTTTCCCTCCCGAAAGCATGAATGGAGGAAGGGTTTCCGTAGAATTCAAACAGGTAAGGCATCATGGCTTCTGCCACACGGGGATCAACTCGGGTAGTGGCAGCGTTGTCCAGATAAATTTTCATGTCGGTGTAAAAACAGGAGGATTCAAATTTACTCGGGATTGATTATTTCTTTGATATCCCGGATGATTTTTTTGGTGAGGGATTCAACCTTGGTTTCCGAATCGGCCTCGGCATAGATGCGGATAATGGGCTCGGTATTGGATTTTCGGAGGTGTACCCACTGGTCTTCAAAATCAATTTTTACCCCATCTGTAGTATTGATTTCTTCCTTTTTATATTTTTCTTTCATGTCTTCCAGAATCTTGTCCACATTGATTTCTGGTGTGAGCTCGATTTTGTTTTTAGACATAAAATAATTGGGGTAGGTGGCTCTGAGTCTGGAAATGCTGCTGCCGGCACGGGCAAGGTGCGACAGAAAAAGGGCAATGCCTACAAGTGCATCACGGCCATAGTGCAGGTCGGGGTAGATGATACCGCCGTTTCCTTCACCTCCGATTACAGCCTGATTTTCCTTCATCATTTCCACTACATTGACTTCTCCAACTGCCGCTGCAAAGTATTGACCGCCTGACTTTTTGGTGATATCACTTAAAGCCCTGGTTGAGCTCAGATTTGAAACTGTGTTGCCCTTTTTGTGCTTCAGGATGTAATCGGCCACAGCCACCAGGGTATATTCCTCTCCGAACATGGTGCCATCCTCACAAATCAGGGCGAGGCGGTCAACATCAGGGTCCACTACAATGCCGAGATCGTAGTTTCCTTTGGCCATTTCGCTGGAAATAAAAGTCAGATTTTCAGGAATCGGCTCCGGATTGTGCGGAAACTGTCCGTTTGGTTCACAGAAAAACAATGAAATATTTTTCTCATCCACTCCCAGTGCCTTGAGAAGCATGGGTACTGCAGTGCCTCCGGTAGAATTTACAGCATCAAGGGCAATTTTGAAATTGCGGGTCCGGATGGCATCAGCATCAACGAAAGGAATGGCCAGAATGTCGGCAATGTGCTTTTCAATCTGGCTGTTATCTGCGGTGAAGGTTCCCATTTTCTTGTTTTCCACGAAAACGAAATCTTCATTTTCGGCAAGTCGGAGTACCTCTTTTCCCACCGCATCAGAAATAAATTCCCCCTCTTCATTCAGCAATTTCAGGGCATTCCACTGTGAAGGATTGTGGCTGGCAGTGATGATGATACCTCCCGCTGCCTGATGATTTTTCACCGCCATCTGCACCGTAGGCGTGGTGCTTAGGCCGATGTCAATTACATGTATGCCCAGGTTGCGAAGGGTAACAGAAAGAAGATCTGCAATCCAGGATCCGGAGGGTCTGGCATCTCTTCCCATTACAATCACGGTATTACTCCTGTCACGGGAGATGACTGTTCCGAATGCTGCGCCAAATTTTACCACATCAAGCGGCGATAAATTTTCTCCCGGTTTTCCGCCGATGGTTCCTCTGATACCTGAAATGGATTTGATTAAAGACACTTAAAAGATTGGTGGTTTAAAATTGAAAATGCGAAACACCTGAAAAAGGACCGCAAATTTATGAATTCAGATTTACTGCCATCAGATTAATTGACCTGAAAATAAAATCACAAAATTTATTCCTGTTTGTATGTTGACTTCATCCCCGCATCCGAATTCAAGACCAAATGGTTGAATTTCAGATGCTTCGTAGAATTATCCTCTCAATCCGTAGCCCTGTTTCGCATTTCTGATGCGGTTGATTTTTTGCCATGTTGCCTCTGATATCCAAGTTCGGACAAGGCATCGGGGTAAAACCAAAGTCCAGCATAAGTCATTGACTGTAAATATATGGCATTTTGATTCTCTTGACCGGATTGAAAATATTTTCAGACCTTTACTCTCTGAAAGCCTTAATCAATCCTGTTCCTTGTCTTTACGGTGATTCCGGATATGACCAACGGATTACTAAATGCGATAGGCCCCTGCCAAGTGAATTCTTGTGGTGTAGCACAGGCAATTCAAGCCGGAAAGAAGCAGGATGTTTTTTCGTCACTTTTCCATCCAAAATTTCATTTCTTGCCAATTGAAAATAAGGGTCTAAAATTGAAGCCGGATTCAGACAGGGAGTGCAAATAATTAAAGTGCTCTTTTTCAGATTTTTAGAATAAAATCATCATACAAATTCAAACTTTTGCGCCTTTGGGCCGGCCCTTGAAGGGGTAAATTTTTCTCTAATCGACATGATTCAGCGTCCTCAAACCGTTCTGCTTTTGTTCATCATCCTGCTTATGGCGGTTGCTTTGTTTCTTCCCAACTGGCAAAAATCCAGTCCTGACGGAGCCATCCACATCGTGCAGACGGCATTCGAAATGCAGGTAAACAGCGCCACACCCGGGCAGGAAACCAAAATAATTTCCCGCTGGTATATCGGAGTGGGCATGATTCTGGTGGCGGCACTCGCCGGCTTTTCGATTTCTCAATACAAGAAACGAATGAATCAGCTGAAAATCGGCTTTGGCCTGACCCTTTCGGTTACCCTTTGCCTTGTAGCCATCATGCTGGGAGGCAAAGAAGGTGAAGCCTTTACCGAACCTGCAAGGCATGGGGAATATGGCTATGGATTTTACCTGCTTTTTATTTCCCTGTTTTTAAATATGATTTCCAACCGCCTCATCCGCCGTGATGAGCACCTGGTCCGAAGTATGGACCGCATCCGCTGATATGCCATCCCGTTTTTCCAATTCACAAGCTGAACTTCAGGCCGCTGTACTGGCCCTTTTTCCTTCCCCTGCCTTTCAATATGGATTTGCCGAAATAGCAGAACTCTGCGACATGCGCAGCCGCGAAGAGAAAGTTGAACTTTCCATTGCCCTTCAGTATCTGCTGAAAACCAAATCTTTGCATGAATTTCCTGACGGGAAAATGGGCCTTCCGGGCAAAGAAGTTCCCCTTCAGGGTAAAGTTGATTTTGTAAATCCGCGTTTTGCCTATGTGTTGCTGGAAGGCGAGGATATATATGTTCCCGCCGATTCTCTTCAGGGCGCACAGGACGGAGACATGGTAGAGGTGGTGGCCTATCCTTCTAGGAGAGGAAAAAAGAAGGAAGGCGAGGTGCTGAAAGTAGTGCAAAGAGCGAGGCAGCGTTATGTAGGTATCGTCCGGATAAAAGGAGGAATGGGCTGGCTTACCGCCGATTACCGGAAAATGCATGATCAGATTCTCATTCCTGACTCCCACCTGAAAGGGGCGCAGAACGGTCAAAAAGTGCTGGTCGAAATCAAGCACTGGGGTAGTGCCGGCAGGCTTCCAACGGGCCATGTCAATGAGATTTTGGGTCAGCCGGGCGAGAACAATGCTGAAATGCACGCCATCCTGGCCGATTACAACATTCCCCTTCGGTTTCCGGAAGAAGTAGAAGCAGAAGCCCGTGCCATATCAGCTGAAATCTCAGAAGCCGAAATCAAAAGGCGAAGGGATTTCAGGGCAGTAAGTACTTTTACCATTGATCCCTTCGATGCCAAAGATTTTGATGATGCGCTTTCGGTGCGAAAACTGGAGAATGGCAACTGGGAAATTGGGGTTCACATTGCTGATGTTTCCCATTTTGTGGAACCCGGTTCTCTCCTCGATCGTGCAGCGATAGAAAGGGCTACTTCGGTTTATCTTGTGGACCGCACCTCGCCCATGCTGCCGGAGCGGCTCAGCAATGACTTATGTTCCCTGCGGCCCCGTGAGGACCGGCTTACCTTTGCCTGTGTGGCCGAAATGGACGAGTCGGGCAAGGTAATAGGAAAACCCTGGATAGGCAGAACCGTAATCCACAGCGACCGCCGGTTTACCTACGAAGAGGTACAGGAAATTCTGGAAGGAAATCAGGGAGAGTTTGAGAATGAACTGAGACTGCTCAATGAAATGGCCCTGCAAATGCGGAATCAGCGCCTTCGATCAGGTGCCATGGCTTTTGAGTCGGCAGAGGTGAAATTTGTGCTGAATGAAAGGGGAATTCCTCTGAAAGTGGTGCCCAAGGTGAGGCAAGATGCCCACAAACTGATTGAAGAGTTTATGCTTCTGGCCAACCGGTGTGTGGCCGAATATGTATTTCATTTTCAGGAGGGAAAGGATGCCAATCCGATGGTTTACCGCATCCACGAATCCCCCAATCCCGAAAAGCTGCAGACATTCGCCGACTTTGCCATCCGCTTTGGTTACAAAATTAATACCGGGGAAGATAAGGTTGCCGCTTCACTAAATCAGATGGTCGCCAGTCTGGAGGGCCGCCCTGAGCAGGAGCTGATGCAGAACCTTGCAGTACGCATCATGGCCAAGGCCCGCTACACCACCAAAGCACTGGGGCATTTCGGACTTGCTTTTCGGCACTATTCTCATTTCACATCGCCAATTCGCCGTTATCCTGATGTGCTCACACACAGGCTTTTGTGGAACTATCTCTGCCAGCACTCAAGAATGGAAAAAGAGGCTCTCGAAAAACTTTGTTTCCATTGCAGCGAAAAAGAAAAAAATGCAGCAGAGGCCGAAAGGGCATCCATTAAATATAAGCAGGTGGAATTTATGGCCCTTCAAGACCCTTCGACAGTGTATGAAGGGGTCATTTCCGGGATTACAGAATGGGGTGTTTATGTGGACATCATCGAAAACCGCTGTGAAGGCATGGTTCGGATCAGCGATCTTACCGGAGACGATTTTGATTTGAATGAAAA
>JBIKMV010000298.1:0-2896 GCA_044359055.1 Catalimonadaceae bacterium | reverse complement strand
ATCCTTGCCCTGTTTTTTAAAGTATTTGGAAAAAACATCTTTATGCCATTGATTATCAATGTAGCTGCACTGTTTTTTCTGTTTGCTTTTGTGGCAGGGAAATCAGCTCAGAGGGGCATGAATTCCTGGCAAATCTGGATCATGCTCATGGGTCTTTTTTTTCTGATGCCTGTTCCCATCCTGCTTTTTGGGGGCATGGAGCACATTCTCCATATCCTTATTGCCCTTGTGGTGCTTGACAGGGTTGCCGGACATGGGAAAAATTGCAATCCGCTGTGGTTGTTTTTTTGGGGATTGCTATTGGGCAGCATTCGGTTTGAGGGATTGTTTGAAATAGCCTTGCTTGTGCTCTGGCTTTGGAAAGACAGGGCTTGGATTGCGGGATTTGTGCTCGGAGCGGGTGGTATTCTGCCCACCCTGATTCTGGGGTTTTATTCTTTGGAACAGGGTTGGTTTTTTTTCCCCAATTCCCTCATTTTGAAAGCTTATGGGATGAATGTTCAGGAAACGGGCAATGCTTTGGGCTACTTGTGGTCCCTAATGATGAAGGCCGCAAATCATCCCCATGCCATGGCGGCTGGTTTTGTTCTTTACCTTCTGGCAGACTGGAAAATTTACCGGAATGAAAGGGAGAAGGAATTGATTTTCGTGGTTCTGGGCATTTCGATTCTGCATTTTTTGTTCGCCCGGTACAATCATGTGTACCGCTACGAGGCATACCTGATGGGTATTGCCTGGGTTGTGGCCTGGAATCAGTTGTCCACTCTTTCCCAAACGGTTTCTTCTTCATCACTTTTTCGGTTTTTCAGGGAGAAGGCTAGTTTTTCTCTTCTGATTCTTGTGCTCATATTCAGTCCATTATATCGTTCGGCCGAGAGCTATGCCGTGGGTACAAGGGCCATGTGCAACATCTATGATCAGCAGGTGCAGATGGCCCGCTTTGTGCAGCAATACTATCCCAAAGAAACGGTAGGGGTGCTGGATATCGGAGCGTTGGCGTATTATTCAGATTGCCGGATACTGGATATCTGGGGACTTGCCTCCATGGAATTTGCCCGCCTGAAGCTTAGCGGGAACCTGGCTCCGGATGCCGTAAACCGGATTTTTGAGAAACACAGGTCATGGCTTGCTGTTATTTACGGAAACAATCTCAACCATCCAAACTGGAGAAAAATGCGTTCCTGGGTAATTTACAGGAATGCCGTTTGTTCAAGAGATACCATCAGTTTCATTTGCCTGAAGGCTGAAAAGGAAAAGTCATTGCTGCAGAACATCAAGGCCTTTGAAAAGAAATTGCCGGCTTCCGTTCAGGTGGTTCCGGAAAATATTCCCTGAATCAGTCCCCGCCTCCGGAATCGCCGTGAAACAATTCGCCTGAGTTTTCCAGAACCAGATTCAGGGTTAGGCAGTGGTTCTTCTGCGGATCAGACTGGCGGGTTACCCAATGGTTCAGATAGCCGATTTCCAGCCTCAGTCCTTTTTTGATTTCTCTCCCCAGACTTAGGGAAAGGCGGTTTTGGTCTATTCTGTCACCGTCCTTTATTTTCCTTCCCAGGCTGAAAAAGATTTCGCTTCCGGCAGCAAAATACCATGGGAGTTTCACTCCGTTCCGGTACAGATTTCTTTGCCATTTGATCTGATATCTGACCCGTGAAACCTGTGGTGAAATGGGAAAATCAGCCCCGGCAAGATTGAAACTCGCAGATTCTGAAACCACATCGCCCGAGCGGAACCTGAATTCATAGCGAAGGCGCTGGCTGAATTTGGCCCTCATGCCCAAAACATAGACCCCTTGAAACGAAGTTCTCAATTCTTGCGAAATCCTGATACTGCCATCCGATCCCACATTGGAATTTCTCCAATACCCAAGGGGAGAAACCGAAAAACGAAATTTATCTACATGATGGCTGTGAATCCAGGGCCTGAAAACCATCTGAACCGGCAAGGCCAGCGGGTTGCTGATATCTTTTGTTTCCCCGCTCCAGCGGCTCCGCCTCCGGTATTGAAAGTCCAGCTGAACCGACCAGTTTTTCGCCAGTTTTTGTGATGCTGTTACCTCCAGCCAGGAAGCAAAAGATTGGTAATCATATAGTTTTTTTTGAGAATACAGATTTTCTATCCGGAATAAAAAGCCCAGACTCAGTAACAAAAGCGTAAAGAAAGCCTTATTTTTTCCCAAACCGGTAGCCAAATGTCTGACTCAGATATCCTAGGCTGTTTTGGCTGATTTGCTTTGGTGTAGATTTCCGGTCTGCCGGCGCATCCGTTTCAATCATGCACCAGCCCCTGAATCCATTTTGCTTCATTGCCTTAAAAAAATCCGGCCAGCTGATTTTATTCCCTTTTCCTGCTTCCACAAAGCGATAGTTGCTTTTTTTTGATCCCTGATGACCAGGGAAAGGAGAGACCACATCCTGAATGTGGACCAGTTTTATCCTGTTTTTATAAAGACTGACGGCTTCAGCTGGGTTTCCTCCGGCAAGAGCAAAATGTCCCGCATCCAGCACCAGACCCACCAATTCGGGCTTGGTATTGTCTATCACAATTTTCAGCTCTTCAGGGCTTTCGCACATTTGGTGCATTTGAGGGTGCAGCAACAATTTTATTCCTGTTTTCCTTACTGCTTCAGCTATCTCCGACAGAGCCTGAGCCAGTTGAAGGAGTTTGTCTTTGCCGGGCGGGTAGGCATCTCGTTGCCTCGTCCCCACCTGAAGGTACTTGCCTCCGGCAGATTTTACAAACCGGGCTATTTCTGTCAATTCCAGTATCTGAGCCTGCCTTTTAGCCGGGTCACCATCTATCTGTCCGCCGGAAAATACCGGCATTTTCAAGCCTGCTTTTTTAAGTTTTGATTTGAGTTCTCTGGGTTTGTTTTTGTATGCCTCATAAACATTCA
>JBIKMV010000297.1:0-2900 GCA_044359055.1 Catalimonadaceae bacterium | reverse complement strand
CTGTGAGCAATCCGAATGCCAGCTCAAGATTCAGCAGGAATTTCATGGCAGAAAAATTTCCATGGTGGTATCCAAACCCGAAAGTATTTCTACTTTCTCAAAATCCCGGATGCCGGTTTTTACTTCCTTCATTTGGTTTTCAGCGAGTAAAACCCGGTTGCCTTCCAGCAAGTAGCGCCTCGGGATGGTAATGGCATTCTTTTTTACAGCCAGCACAATGTTGGCTTCCACATTCATGTTGGGAAACAATCTGGAAGGAAAGCGTACAAACCGGGCATCCACCCTGAAATTTCGGGTTCTCTCGTTCATGATGGGATAAATCCGGGTAATCACTGCCTCAAAAACCTCGCCCTTGTAGCCATCCATGGTGATTTCTGCCCGCTGCCCTTCACTTAAGCGGGCTATGTCGCTTTCATTCACCTGCAATTCGGGATAAAAGGCATTGATTTTTCCTACCACGGCCAGGGGTGTTTGCGGGCTTACCAGCTCGCCTTCGGTGCGGTACACATCGTACACCTGCCCGGCAAACTCGCTTCTGATCATGAAATCGCCTTGCTGTTTTTGAGTGAGCCGGTAGCCGACGCGGGCCCTTTCCAGTTCGTTTTTCAGCTGTATCCTGATCTGATTCAGCCGGTTCAGGGAAGAAAAATAGGCTGATTTTGAGGACTCAAAGGCCATTTTTCGGTTGTCGAACTCTACCCGTGTGCCGATATTTTGTTCCCAGAGATTTCGTTGTCTCACAAAAAACAAGGAATCAAGTTCGTATTTTTCACGGGCCAGATGCACATTTTGCTCCAACTCCTGCAGCCTGTCGGAGCCCGAGCGGCTGTTGCTTTCGCTCAGCTCCAGTGCCAGCCGTGCATTTTCTGAATTGAGGGAAGAACTCAGGTTCTCAATCGAAAAAAGGATTTGATTTTTTTCAACCGTATCCCCGGGCCGAATCCAAATCTTTGATAGCAAGCCACTTACTACCGGCAAAACCTGATACTGCCCTTCAGCCTTGATTTTGCCCGATGCATAGACCGCCTCAGTTATGCTGCTCATCCTGGGGCGAATGCCTTGTTTTTTCTTACCGCATCCTTCAAAAAAAACCAGTACCGAAACCAGAAGAAAATAAGTAAAAATGGTTTTCATGTGATTGTGGGCCAAACCTATGATAAAAAGCCAATAATCAACATTATATCTGTCATTGCATTTTCAGATTTCGCTCAGCATTAGGGCCAGCTGCTCCCCTACCTCGGTGCCTATGGCTATGCCCATGCCGTTCATCCGCACACCGGCCACCAGTCCGTTTCCAAAGTTTTTAATAATGGGTACCTTTTCCTTGCCGAAGGCCATGATGCCAGCCCAGCGGTCTTCAATTTCAAACGCTTGATTTTCAGGCAAAATCAGCGTTTTTAAGTAGTACTCCAGCTTCTGTTGAATAGCCGGGTTCAATGCCTGTTCAAATGTGGTTTCGCCCTCAAAATCCAGATTCCGCCCTCCGCCGAATAATACCCTCTGCCCCACATTCCTGAAATAGTAATAGCCTTCATCAAAATGAAAAATGCCTTTCCATTTCAGGTTTTCTATCGGTTTGGTAATCAATACCTGACCCCGCCCCGGACTGATGTCCTGGTCGGGAAACAGTTTTGCTGCAAAGGCATTGGTGCAAACGGCAATTTTTTCAGAATCGAAAACCATGGGGCCGTTTTCCAGAGGAATTTTCCATCCGGTCGATTTCTGTTCCGGAAGTGAGGCTTCGGCACCGGTTATCAGCTCAATGCCCTTTTGCCTGGCCAATGAAAGAAGACTTCGCATCATTCTCCCTGTATCTATCTGACCTTCTGCATGATTCCAGATAAATTGGGCAATGTGCTGTGTCTGAAAACCAAGGCTCCGCCCTCCCTCCGGGTCTTTTTCAAACACCGTTTTGCCAAAAAAGGGATACAGAAGCCGGTTGAGTTCCGGCAAAATGCCGGATTCAAAAACATCTTCGTGCCTGAAAATTTCGCCTCCCCCATTTTCCTCATATCCAATGGCCTCATCTCCCAGCCTTTGTCGTAGTTTCTGCATGCCCTTTACCCGCATTTCTACCACCGAAAGGGCCCTGTTCAGGCCCAGTTGCCCGATGTCGTGCCATATTTCGGCAGCTGAGCCATAGCATGCAAAGCCCGCATTTTTGGTACTGGCCCCGTAGGGAAAAATACCCCTTTCCAGAATCAGGATACGCTTTGCGGGGTTTTTTTCTTTGAAAGAAATGGCGGTAGATAGGCCTGCAATGCCCGAACCCAGTACTACGAGGTCATACTCCAGAAACGATTGCTTTTCCCAAAAACTGAGCATCTGCCGTTTTTTTTGAGCAAAAATGAACATTCCCCCGAATTCTATTCCATTTTCTGAGATTGCTTTCCTCAAAAACTTACTTTTGCTCCATGCTTTCTCTGATTCAAAATCTGGCCCGGGAAGCCGCACCAAGGGTTCGGTCCTGGCGGCACCACATCCATGCCCATCCCGAGTTGTCGTTTCAGGAATTTGAAACCTCTGCCTTTGTATCTGAGCGACTTACAGAGATGGGGGTGCCCCATCAGTCCGGGGTGGCAGGTACCGGCGTGGTTGGTTTGATAGAAGGGACAAATCCAACATCCAGAACCATTGCACTCCGCGGGGATATGGATGCGCTCCCGATTTCAGAGCAAAACGAGGTGCCTTACAAATCTACCAAACCCGGCATCATGCATGCCTGCGGGCACGATGTCCACACCTCTTCCCTGCTGGGAGCGGCCTGGATATTGAACCAAATAAAAGATCGGTTTGAGGGTACGGTTAAGCTTATTTTTCAGCCCGGCGAAGAGCGCATTCCCGGGGGGGCTTCTTTGCTGATAAAGGAAGGCGTTCTGAAAAATCCTGCTCCGCAATCC
>JBIKMV010000296.1:0-2901 GCA_044359055.1 Catalimonadaceae bacterium | reverse complement strand
ACGCCTAATGGCAAAAAATCCTTTCGACCAAACAGTTCTTAATGGTGAAACTTTCGAAATACAAAAAAGAAAAACCAAAAAATTTAAAGCTCTTGCCGGAGAAGATAAATATATTGTAAAAACAGAGATTGCCTCATTTTCAGCCCCAACTTTAGGCGAAGGATTTGAATACAAATGGAAAAATCTGAATAAGGATTCGGCCATTTATCAAACCGACTTTTCAGTGCCGGCAATAGAAAATACCCAATTTTCGCTTGAAATAAAAGATTCTTTGGCAGGGTTTTATGATGCGGATTCCTGTAATTTGTTTGTATTAGACGGAAGATTAAATTCGGTTTCGCCAAATCCGGCAACTGATTTTATAACAGTCCATTATGCTCTTTTTGCCCAGTCTGCGGGACACCTGCTGGTAATTAATAACCAAGGACTAGTGGTGAAAAATATAGCAGCCAATCCAAATTTAACTCAAACCCAGATTCCAGTTCAGGATTTGCCTTTGGGGGTGTATAATTTAATACTGGTCCATGAAAATTCGGTTTTTGATTCTTTAACTTTTTCTAAACTGTAGAGATGAAAAACATATTTTACATTATTCTGTCTTTTCAATTTTTGAATTTTGAAATGGCAAATGCCCAAATGGATTTGCCTAATCCAGGCTTTGAAGAATGGGATTCTATTCCTGGTATCAGGCCTTTTTGGGAACCGAAAAATTACAATTCAAAATGTGGGGCTTTTCAAACCACAAATAGAATTTATGTATTCAGATCGAATGAGAGCCACAGTGGGAATTACAGTTTGCTTTTAACTCCCGCAATTGACTCCATGCAAATCTCATATCCAGATTATAATTCATGGATTCAATTAGATACAATAAAAAATAGACCCGTTAATCCAAGCACTGAGCCTTTCGAGTTTACTTTACCATTAATTGGTATTCCAAAAAAGATATCAGGTTGGTATAAGTATATTCCTGATTCTACTGCATTTATCACCTCTCAAATCTTTTTGCCGTATCTTATTTTACATACTGGTGTTTCTGATATAGGTTATCAAGCTTTTTGTGGAAGAGCTGGTGTATTATTTTTTGAACCAAAAGCAGAGTTCACAAAGTTTAGTGCTATGGTTGAGGACGAATGTCCCCCTTTTACCCCAACTTTTTATTCATTAATTATCAATTTCCCATCAAAAAATAAACTCATGAATCCAGCCGGAAAGCTATGGCTCGATGATCTGGAAATTGAATATGAGCCCACCTCGGTAGCAGATAAAAAGAAAAACAGTTTTGCAGTTTTCCCCAACCCAGGCAGCCATACGCTTCAAATTTCAGGCTTGGCGGGCCATGAAAAAATCAGCATTCAAAACAGCCAAGGCAAAACTGTGATAGAAAAAGAAGCCCAGGAAGAAATGCCGGTTCAAATAGAGACCTCTGGTTTGCCAAAAGGGATTTATTTTATTTTGGTAGAGAAAAATGGAGGTAAAGAAGTTCAGAAATGGGTGAAGCAATGAGTTTTAGTTAGTTTCTTAATCAAGTGCCGGTCCGGAGATAATCGCAATACTTTTCAAAAAATCATCCGGAAATAGAATTCATTTCAATATCCGGTCTTAAATCTCTTTTAAATCCATTTTATTTGCAGTTTATTACAAAACAAAATGGGTATGCATTTAACCTCTTCATTTTCAATTCCTAAAACACCTACCGGTACCCGGATTTCATGCAAAGGCTGGGTGCAGGAGGCCGCCCTGCGTATGCTGCTCAACAACCTGGATCCCGATGTGGCCGAGCGACCGGAAGATCTGGTGGTCTATGGAGGCACCGGCAAGGCAGCCCGCAATCCGGAGGCCTTTCAGTTGATTGTGAAGGCTTTACAAGATCTCGAAAATGACGAAACCCTGCTTATTCAATCCGGTAAGCCTGTGGGTATTTTACCAACCCACCCCGATGCTCCCCGGGTAATTATTGCCAACAGCCATCTGGTACCCCACTGGGCCAATTGGGATGAATTCAGAAGATTAGAAGCCAAAGGCCTCACCATGTATGGCCAAATGACGGCCGGGTCCTGGATTTATATTGGTTCTCAGGGTATTGTGCAGGGCACCTATGAAACATTTGCCGAGGTAGCCCGCCAGCATTTTGGCGGTACCCTGAGAGGCACCCTGAATGTAACCGCCGGATTGGGTGGAATGGGCGGTGCACAGCCCCTGGCCATTACTTTGAATGAAGGCGTTTGCCTTGCCGCAGAAGTGGAAGAATGGCGCATAGACAAGCGAATAGAAACCCGCTATCTGGATAAAAAATACTTCGATATAGACCAGGCCATAGATGCAGCACTTGAGGCAAAAGCCAACCGGGAGGCCCTTTCGATTGGTGTGCTTTGTAATGCAGTAGATTTACTTGCCAGGCTGATTGAACGAAACATCATCCCCGATACCCTCACCGACCAGACCTCTGCCCACGATGAGCTGATTGGCTATTTCCCGGAAGGCATTTCGGTAGAAGAGGCCAAAGTGCTCAGAGACACCAACGAAGAAGAATACAAAAAACGCTCTCTCGATACCATGGCCCACCATGTGCTCCTCATGCTGGAAATGCAGCAAAAAGGCAGCATTGTGTTCGATTACGGCAATAACCTCCGTGGCCAGGCACACGACAAGCGGCATATTGAAAATGCTTTCAACTTTCCCGGTTTTGTGCCGGCATACATAAGGCCGCTTTTTTGCGAAGGCAAAGGACCATTCCGATGGGTGGCACTGAGCGGTGATCCACAGGACATTGCTGTTACCGATCAATTGTTGATGGACATGTTTCCCGAAAACACCGGACTCCAGAGATGGCTCAAAATGGCCAAAGAAAAAATTGCCTTTCAGGGACTGCCCGCCCGCATTTGCTGGCTCGGTCAGGGT
>JBIKMV010000096.1:0-10607 GCA_044359055.1 Catalimonadaceae bacterium | reverse complement strand
CTCGGCAACATCACCCCCCCCTCAAAGCGCATTGCCGATACCCAAAAGTGCCTGAGGGTGAGCGGCAAACACAACGATCTGGAGGAAGTAGGACACGACACCTACCACCACACCATGTTCGAAATGCTGGGCAATTGGTCTTTCGGCGATTACTTCAAAAAAGAGGCCATAGAATGGAGCTGGGAATTGCTCAGCGAAAGATACAAACTGGATAAGAGCCGCCTGTATGCTACTGTGTTTGAGGGCGATGAGAGCGAAAACCTACCCATGGATACCGAAAGCCGGGACTTCTGGTTGAAGTGCCTGCCCGAAAGCCACATCCTGAAGGGCAACAAAAAAGACAACTTCTGGGAAATGGGCGATACCGGCCCCTGCGGCCCCTGCACAGAGGTACACATAGACCTGCGCAGCGATGCCGAAAGGGCCCTCAAGCCGGGTAGAGAACTGGTAAACGAAGGCCATCCGCAGGTGGTGGAAATATGGAACAATGTGTTCATTGAATTCAACCGCATGGCCGACGGCAGTCTGGAAAAACTACCGGCCCGGCATGTGGATACAGGCATGGGATTCGAGCGGCTCTGCATGGCCATTCAGGGCAAGCAGTCGAACTACGATACCGATGTATTTACCCCCATGATAGAAGCCATGGGCCTGGCAAGCGGAAAGAAATATGGTGAAAATGAACAGGTTGACATTGCCCTCCGCGTACTGGCCGACCACATCCGGGCCATTGCCTTTGCCGTGGCCGACGGACAATTGCCGGGAAATGCCAAAGCAGGATATGTAATCCGAAGGATTCTCCGCCGGGCCATCCGCTACTATTTTCGGTACCTGGGCCAGAAAAATCCGTTTATACATCAGTTTATTCCCCTGCTGGCCAGTCAGTTTGCCCAGGTATTTCCCGAGCTGGAAGCACAAAAAAGCTTTGTGGCCAATGTGGTAAAAGAGGAAGAAGCCTCATTCCTGAGGACCCTGGAAAATGGCGAAAAGCGCATTGCCCAACTGATGGAGCAGGCCAAAGAAAAAAACACCCTCAGTCTGGACGGAAAACAGGTATTCGAATTGTACGATACTTTTGGATTTCCGGTAGACCTCACAGCATTAATCGCCAGAGAATCAGGATTTTCAATTGACCAGGACGGCTTCGAAACCGAGATGCAGGTTCAAAAAGAACGCAGTCGCAAAGCCTCCGAATCGGAAACCGGAGACTGGGTAATGGTGCACGATGGAGAAAGTGAATTTGTGGGTTACGACAGGGAGGAAACCTTTACGCGAATCCTGAAATTCAGAACCCAGGTACAGGGCAAAGAGAAGGTGCTTCAGGTGGTACTCGAAAAAAACCCATTTTATGGCGAAAGCGGAGGGCAGACCGGCGACAGCGGCAGCCTGGTGCTGGAAGGAAAGGAAGGAAAATTTACCCTCACCATAAAAGATACAAAAAAGGAAAACGACCTGAATATCCTGTACTGTACTTTTCATCCCGATGCTGAAAACAGGCTTAAAACTGCCGAAAAAGCCGAAGCCAGGGTAAACCACACCCTGAGGACTCAAACTGCTGCCCACCACTCAGCCACCCACTTGCTGCATTCGGCTCTGAGGGAGACACTGGGCAAGCATGTGGCACAGAAAGGTTCTCTTGTTTCCCCCAATATCCTGCGGTTTGATTTTTCACATTTTGCCAAAGTAAGTTCAGAAGAATTGCTTCGCATTGAGGAAAGGGTAAATGAAAAAATCAGGGAAAACATCGGCCTGCAGGAGTACCGGAATATGCCCGTTAAGGAAGCCATGGATATGGGCGCCACTGCCCTTTTTGGCGATAAATATGGTGATTTTGTGCGGGTTATCGTTTTCGACCCGGCTTACAGCATGGAGCTTTGCGGGGGCACCCATGTGAAATCCACAGGTGAAATCGGGTGGTTTAAGCTCATAAACGAAAGTTCTGTAGCTGCCGGCGTCAGAAGGATTGAGGCCCTGGCAGGTGTGGAAGCGCAGCAATATCTGGCCCAAAAACTCAACCAGCTCGAGGAGGTTTCTGAAGTACTGAACCAGCCCAAAGACCTGGTAAAAGCCCTGCAGCAATTGATACAGGAAAAAAATGCCCTGAGCAAAAAACTGGAAGAAGCCGAACTGGAGAGAAAGCAACAGCTTAAAAATGAACTGATTGAACAGGCAAAAAAAGAAAACGGGGCAACCAAAATCATAGCCGGTGTAAAGGTGGGCCATGCCGATACCCTCAAACAACTCGCCTTCGAACTGAAGGAACAATTCCCCGATTTGTTTCTTGTGCTCGCCGCCGGAATAGAAGGCAAACCACAATTGGCTGTGATGATAGGAGACGATCTGCTGAAAAGCAAAAGCCTTAATGCCAGCCAGATAGCGAGAGACCTGGCCAAAGAAATAAAAGGCGGTGGCGGCGGACAGCCCTTTTTTGCCACGGCCGGCGGCAGCGACATGGCAGGTATGGAAGGATTGCTGAAAAAGGCACAAACAATTTTGCCTTAGCGGGTTATCACTATCTTTTTACATCCAGCCAGTAATAGGCCGCCCGCCCAGATTTATTTTTTATACCAAGGCGGAGTTTAAAGCTTCGGTTCAGCAGGGAAGGGAAGGTTACAAACTGCCGGAAAACCGCCTCGTTGGGCTCACCGGGAGGCTGCAAAAGCAACTTTTCGGACAGGCTGCCCGAAGCCAGAGAATCGTACCATTGGCATGACATCTCGGCAATGCGGCTACCAAAGCCCCTGGTTTTCAGCACGAAGCCACTCCCGGCGATTTGGGGTACTGTAAAAAAGGAATTCACAGGAGAATCGATGCCCAGGGCAGGAAAATCAGGGTTGAGAATGTTGCAGGAAAATTTCTGCAGCTGCGAAAGGCGCTTGTTGCGGTCTGCCACCTGAAGGGTGAAAGTGTATTTACCCGGCATCGCGCTCGTCTCAATCTTTTGTTTGAGGGGGAATCGGGTCAGATTTTTTCCTGAAAATGCAATCCGGTTTTGGCTATCGGGCAAAGCTGCCGTCCCCGGCCCCTCATAGTCCAGCCGATCAAATGACTCGCGCCCGGACATGATCTGCAATTCATTTTCTTCGGTATGGCTCAGGCTGCTTACCAGCAAAAGAAGCGTATCGCCGGATAAAATTACACCCTTGTTTTGCACCAGGGTATCCCAGTTCAGGCTGAAATAAGGGTTTTGGTTTTCTTCCGGCAGGTCTTTGCAGCCCATGAAAGCAATCCAGCAAAAAATCGTCAGCAATAGCAGACTGAACTTCATGCAGCAAAGATAACCGGCCAGACCACAAACAAAAAAGGCCTCAATATCTGCTGACATTGAGGCCTTTGATAATTAAAGAGGGGGATTATGCCTTTTCGGCATTTTTCAACGCCCTTGGAATCTCGATGGTAACCAACGGAACTGCGGGCGGATTCAGAATTTCGTAATTGTCGGTAGCAATGGCCGATACCTTAACGGTTTTGCCCAAATCCAAATCCGACACATCGATGGTTACATAATCAGGAAGATGGGCTGGCAGTGCTGAAATTTTTACTTTCCGCAGCCTCTGTACCAACTTTCCTCCTTTGGATACCCCTACCGACTGTCCTGAAATTTTCACCGGCACTTCGATTTTCACCTTTTTATCAGGATGCAATTCCAGAAAATCGGCATGCAGAATCATGTCGTTCACCGGATGATACTGCACTTCCTGCAATACGGCTTGGAACTTTTTTCCCTCTACATTGAGGTCAACAATGTGGGCGTCAGGGGTATATACCAGACTCCTGAAAAGGTACATCGGCACAGCAAAATGCACCTGCTCTTTCCCGCCATACAACACACAGGGTACTTCGGCTTTGTCCCGCAATTCCTTTGCAGAAGATTTACCGAGATTCGCTCTTTTAAACCCTACAATCTCTACTGATTTCATGTTTGAAAAACTGTTTTATGAATGAATAAAAATTAAATGAACAATGTACTGATGGACTCCTGAGCATGCACCCGGCGGATGGCCTTTGCAAAAAGAGGTGCCACGCTGAGAACTTTAACCTTGGGATGCTCCCTTTTTTGCGGAAGCGAATCGGTAACCACCACCTCGGTGAGGGCCGAATTTTCGATAACCTCATAAGCTTTGCCCGAAAAAATGCCGTGGGTGCAGAATGCCCGCACACTGATGGCTCCTTTTTCAGTCAGGACTTCGGCGGCACGGGAAAGGGTACCCCCTGTATCGACAATGTCGTCTACCAGAATCACATTCATGCCTGTGACATCTCCGATCACCTGCATGGTGGCAATCTCATTTGCCCGAAGACGGTGTTTGTCGCAGACTGCCATTTCCAGACCAAAATATTTGGCATACGCCCGCGCCCGGGCCACTCCTCCCACATCGGCTGAGGCAAACATAAAGTTGCTGAGCTTCAAGTCTTTGATGTAAGGAACGAAGATGGCCGTAGCATCCAGATGATCCACGGGAAAATCGAAAAAACCCTGAATTTGTCCTGCATGTAAATCGAGGGTCATGAGCCGCTTGATGCCTGCAGCTGTCAGCAGGTTGGCCACCAGTTTGGCCCCTATGGCCACCCTCGGCTTGTCTTTTCTATCCTGACGGGCATACCCGAAATAGGGTATAACAGCTGTGATATTGGAAGCGGAAGCCCTCCGAACGGCATCTGCCATAAGGAGAAGTTCCATCAGGTTATCGGAGGGCGAGCAGGTGGCATTTATAAGAAATACATCCTCGCCCCTGATGGATTCGTTGAACTCAGGTGCAATTTCTCCATCGCTGAACTTATTGATTTTCAGGGCACCAAGAGGAGCACCATAATGCTCCGAAATTTGCTCTGACAAATAACGGGATACGGATCCTGAAAAAATCTTGACGGCTGCCATGAAAACTTGCCCCCGAAAAGGGCCGCAAAAATAAAGATTTAGATTGGCGATTCAATGAATTGAATCATTATTTTATTGTTAATTCCGTGAAACTCCGGGAGCCCTGCATTTTAATTTTACCTGTTCTTTTCCAGCTGACGGATCAGGGCCTCCATATCTTTGGGATAGGGGGCTTCTACCATTTGCCTTTCCCCGCTCATAAGAGCAAAATTGAGGGCCCGGGCATGCAGGGCTACTCTGGCTATAAGCGGCTGTTCTTCAGCATCTTTTGCGAGTTTAAATTTCCTTTTTATTTCAGAAAGGTAAACCGGAGGACCCCCGTAAAGGGCATCCATCACAATCGGAGCTTTCAGGCACTGAAGGTGAATCCGGATCTGGTGCATGCGGCCGGTAAAGGGGATACATTCTATCAGCGTATGGGCTTTGTATATTTCCAGTGTGTTGAAGACGGTTTCAGCCTCCTTTCCTGCCTGACGGTCGATTTTCACCACACCGACTTTCAGAGGTAAAATAGGCAAATTCACCAGTACTCCCCGAAAATCGTGAATTCCGGCTGATACTGCATGGTAAATTTTGGTTACCTGCCGGTGCTCAAACTGCATAGAAATATGGCGATATGCCTCCGGGTGCTTTGCAAATATCAAAACGCCCGATGTTTCCTTGTCGAGCCGGTGGCCGGCCTGTGCATCAGGCCAGATTTCACGGGCAAGCCGCAGCATGTTGAGGGCTTTATCGTCGTGCCGCTCAGATAAAGTGGATACAAAAGGTGGTTTGTTGACAAGGAAAAAATCCTCGTTCTCGAACAGCAGCAATTCCCGGATATCGGTTTTCTTCAATGCAAAAAGGAAAGCGCAAAAATACCCTTAAAATCTGAGCCGGCCCAAAAGAGCAGGGTTTCAGCTGTGTAAAAGACTGCGCCAGTGGTTCAGCAGAATGCCGGTGGCCATGGCGGCATTCAGCGATTCGGCCTCACCAAACCGGGGAATACTCAACGCTTGTGTGCCAGCCTTTTTCCATGCTGCCGATATCCCGTGCGATTCCTGACCAATTACCAGCACCATGGGCTTTCCGGGCAAACGAAATTCGTACAGAGACTGTCCTCCCATCTCGGCTGTGTAAACAGCCCGGCCGCTTGGAAGGATGGTTTCTGCATCTGACTTTACCTGTCTCACCCTCAAAAAAGAACCCATGGAAGCGTTGATTACCTTGGGGTTATACCATTCTACAGTCTGTCCTGTGGTAATGATTTCCGGCAATCCGAACCAGTCGGCCAGTCGGATGATGGTACCGAGATTTCCGGGGTCTGAAAGCTGATCTAACACAAGCCAAAGCGGCAAATCGGGATTGGGCAGTTTGGCATTGCCCGGCATTTCTACCACAGCCAGAGCATCGCGATTGGTCTCCAGACTGCCTATGGAGGAAAGATTTTTTTCGCTTACCTCAAAAGTTCCATCCGGAAACCGGTCTGAAGGCAATCCGGGCCGTTCAAAAAAAGTGGCTGTTCCAATCAGATATTTTATTTTCCAATCCGATTGCAGTAGCTCAATAACGGGTTTGGCACCCTCTGCCAGAAACAATTTTTCTTTATCCCTGAACTTTTTCTGCTGAAGCAATCTGATTTGTTTCGCTAATGCCTGACTGAGGATTTGCATTTACTCTTACTTTTGAGGCCGAAGTTATTCCAAATTTCAAAGCCGGATTGGTTGAGCCATTAAAAAAAACCTTCATCAGCATCCATTTTCTCAGGCAAGTGCCTGTGATGACGGCTCTTTTCCTCGGAATGCAGGCTTGCATCAATGCCCCTTTTTTAAAAAAAGGAGAATATCTTCTTACCGGACAAAGGGTAAAAGGCCATAAAAATGTACCCACCGATGATCTGGAATTGCTTTTTAAACAAAAAGCAAACCGAAAAATACTTGGCTTTACGCCGTATCTGGGCTTTTATTTTTTCGGGAAAAGCATCTGGGATACAAACCGGATCCGCAGACAAATTCAGTCGAAAGAGGCCTATTACAACAAAAAAATTGCAGCCCTCCCGCCCGGTTCCATTCAGGATTCTCTGAGTCTGGAAGCACGAAAGGAAAAACGCTGCCAAAAATTGTATCTCAACCTGTATGAAGGCAATTGGTGGATGCGTGTAGTGGGCGAACCACCAGCAATTTACGACAGTACAAAATCCCGGGAAACCCTGAAGGAAATCAGGAACTACATGTTCAACAAGGGTTTTTTTGACAATACCGTGGCCCTGAAAGAAGATACCTTTCTGGGGGGAAATATATCCGTGAAATACATCATTAAAGAAAACAAACCCCACAAAATCCGGCACACCGAAATCCTGACCGACGACTTCAGAATAAAGCAGATCATGGACAGCAGTCAAGCCCTCCTCGCCCTGAAACCCAACATGAATTACAACAAAAATCTACTGATTCAGGATAGAGAAACCATCGAAAAAATACTTAGAGACAAAGGCTACTACACCTTTAGCAGAGAATATATTGTAGCCGGAATCGACACCGGTGCCGTTCCGGTACTGAGCCCCGAAGACTCCGTTCTTGCCAGGAAAGAACCTGAAATTTTTTCCAGATTGGGCTGCGATGTGGTTTTTACCATCCGCAATCCCGAAGACTCCCGCCACAGACCCTACACCCTGGAAAGAATCAATTTTACACTGAACGAATCCGATACGGCCCATATCGGTCTGGCAGATTCACTGGTTTCGGATTCAATTCATTACTATCTACAAACCAAAAAACAGTACTCCCTCGGCATTCTGAATTCAAAAATTCTGGTGAAGCCGGGTCAGTTTTTTCATTACTCCAAAATCACCAACACCCAAGCACAACTTACGGGAATGGATATGTTCCGGTATGTGAACATGTCTATAGACACCCATGGTACGAAAATGAAACTGAGTGTTACCGCAAACCGGCTTCCCAAGTATCAGATGTCCAATGAACTGGGCATGCTCATGAGTCAGGGTGCGCCGGGTCCCTACATCAATGTCGGCTTCAAAATCCGGAATGTTCTGGGGGGATTTGAGGTTTTTGAGGTCAATGCCCGGTATTCTCAGGAGGGACAGTTGTCAACTTTCATTCCTTCGGATGTAGTATTCAGGGCCCGGGATTTGAGCATTTCTTCCTCATTTACCATCTCCAAAATACTGTTTCCCTTTCGGCTGAGCGAAAAGGTGTACGAATACAACCCCAAAACCCGCTTTATTTTCAGTCTGAATGCCCTCAAGCGCCCGGAGTACACCCGAAATCTTATCAAGGGTGCCCTCAACTATACCCTGAACATTTCCCAGAACAGGCAGATTGGTATTTCTCCAATTGACATTACCGCCAATATTGCCCCGCTCACCAATACCATTTACAAAGAGCAGCTCATCCTGTTTTCGGGTCTGGGAAGGCGTGGTGTAGAGCAGTCTTTCACCACCTCGTTGGTGACCAACTTCAATGCCTTCTACATGTTCAACAACAACACAGGGGGCCAGAAGAAAAAGGCGAGATATCTGAGGATAAATCTGGAATACGGAGGCGAGATGGCGCATCAGATACTCCGGAACATTTTAAGAAGGGATACCAATGCCATCGGTCCCTTTAAGTTATTCCGCTATGCCAGAGCAACAGCAGATTTCAGGGTTTACAGACCCACAAGCCGGAATACCATGATAGCTTTCAGGGTGGCCGGAGGGTTTTCTGTCCCAATTTCCCCCTCTTCCGTACTTCCCTGGGAAAAATACAATTTTGCAGGCGGAAGCAACTCTGTTAGGGCATGGCTTCCACGGCGCCTCGGACCGGGTTCTTATGCGCCTCAGGGCTCCGACCCCAACAACCTCAGGGTAGAACAACCAGGCGAAATCATCCTGGAATCGAGTATTGAGGTGAGACAAAAGCTGATTGGCTTTTTTGAAGGTGCCCTGTTTGCCGATGCAGGAAATATCTGGAACTTTGCCCTAGACCCGGAAAGGCCCGGTTCTGAAATAAATCCTTTTTTCATCAAACAACTGGCTTTGGGCGGGGGAATCGGCCTGCGGTTCGACTTTTCTTTCCTCATCATCCGGGTAGATGCTGCCACCAAAATCTACAATCCGGCCATTTCCAATGCTGCAGACCGCTGGACCATCCGCAACATTTCATGGAAAAGACCATTTGGGGTAAACGGGCAGACCCTGCTGAATCTGGGAATTGGGTATCCCTTTTAAATTACCCATTCAGGGTACAAATTTCAGAGCAGTGCTGTCGGTAAGGGTGTGAAGAAAGGCAATGATGGCTTGCTTTTCTTCAGGCGTAAGTTTCAGACTTGTGCCAAATTTCTGGTTGCTTGCGAGTTGAATCTGCGGGTCCACATTGGAGGAATAAAAAATGTCTTCAGAATTGTAATGATCAAGCACCGCTTCCAAAGTCTGAAACCGCCCATCGTGCATATAGGGGGCAGTGAGGGCCACATTCCGTAGCTGAGGAACCTTAAATTTTCCCAGGTCGCCCGGAAGACCTGTAATCTTTTGAAGGCCCGGGTCGGCTATGCCAAGTCCGTTGTTGAAGAAACCAAAAAATCCGTCTTGCCGGCCGAGCAGGGTCTGGGGCAAATGGCAGTCGCCGCAGTTGCCACCCCGCAAACCCAGGGCTCCGGCAAAGGGGTCGGGATGGGTAAAAAACAAAGCCCGCCCTTTTTCTTCCAATGGGCTGAGGCTTTGGAGGCCCTGCAAATACCGGTCATATTTGGTATCCACCGCAACCAGACTCCGCTCAAACTGGGCAATGGCTTTGGATACATTCTCTATCGTAACAGTCTGACTTCCAAATGCTTTTAAAAAAAGAGGCGGATACTTCGGATTGTTTTGAAGTTTCAGAACCAAGGCAGGAAGCTCCATGGCCATTTCACCTTTATCTTGGATGGGGTGCAGCGATTGCTGCTCCAGACTGGTATCGCGTCCATCCCAAAAAAAGCGATTTTGGAGGCCGGTATTGAAAAGTCCAGGGGTGTTGCGTATTCCCGGGGTCCCGTTTATGCCAAAGGAAACCGGGCCAACATCAGCAAAAGCATGCTCCGGCCGGTGACAGGATGCGCAGGAAATGGTATTATTGGCCGAAAGGGATTTATCGAAAAACAGGGTTTTTCCAAGCAAAATCCCCTCCTTGGTACTGGGATTTGCCGGTGGCTCGCGGTAGTAGCCCATCAGCCGTGAATGATAAGCGGGGGTAAAGGGAGTTGGCGCAAAAGGGCTTTCCTTTTCCTTGCAGCAGGAACCGAAGAAAAGGGCCATCAGGGGCAGGATAACCCAAGCCGGTAAGGGGGAATATTTGTATGTGTTCCGAAGGTCCTTCACAATCCTGAATAATAACGGCTCAAATTTACTTTCTTTGTTGCTTAAAGAATAACCGTAATGCTGCTTATTTTAATTGGAATTATTTCTGTTTTTCTCGGATACCGCCTCTCGGCCGGTTCATTTCCAGCTAGTAGATGGGGATTTCCGCTGAAAATTTTTGGGGCCATTGCAGGCATTGTTGGCTTTGGCCTCTCGAGCGTCATTGCCATTCAGCCCGGCGAGGTAGGGATAAAGATTTTATTTGGGCAGGTGCAGGAGGGAACATTGCCAAGCGGCTTGCATCTGGTAAATCCCCTGCTCGATATAGAGCGCTTCGACATACGCACCCAAAACTACACCATGTCTTCGGTGCATGACGAAGGCGAACAGCAGGGCGACGATGCCATTCGTGTTCTG
>JBIKMV010000095.1:0-10617 GCA_044359055.1 Catalimonadaceae bacterium | reverse complement strand
TTGTCGGAGAGGTTATACCGCAGCCCCGGCAGAGCCAGAAGCAGATTGGTTCCGGGTGCAAAAAGCAAAGAGAAACTGGCTGAAAAAAGCGGATTTATTTCCTTTCTGGCCGTTGCGATCAAGTTGTATCTGGTAGGCATCAGACTGGCAGGCGTGAAAACGAAATTCAAATCGCCCGTATTTGAAAGCGGTGAATTCATCCCCAGATGATTGTATAGGAAAGAGCCATTCAGATACCAGCTTCCGGCCGGAACATAATCCCCTTCCAGACATAGATTGAATTGATACCGGCCGGCCGGGTCGGGGGAATAAAACTGGGCTTCGCCCTTGAATCCGGCATCGCCCATGCTGCCGGCCCAGCCCATACCCATGGTCCACCGGTTGCCGAAAAGTCCGGCAATTAACTGAATATCGTAGCCGCGGGAGTTGAAAAAATATTTGGCGGCCAGCACTTTACCCGCATTTTTGTTGGATGGTGATGCTGCAAGTTCAAGGCCTGAAAAGGAACTTATATTAGCAGAAAAGCGGATGGCATCGCTGCCCGGCCTTTCTTCATAATCGAAGTCCAGGAAATTATAACTGTTGAAAATATCGTTGGGGTTCCAGGTGCTGGCAATACCCCAGTTTATCCTTTGCCTTCCCAGTTTAAGGCCGGTATTTTTCAGCTTCAGGTCGGCATACAGGCGGTCCAGGTTGCTGTGCAGGATGATGGAAGATCCCGAAAACCAAATTTTGGATAAATCTATTTTTTCATTGGCATTGCGCAGCAAACTGCCGTATCCGGGGATGTTTTTTACATCATCGCCCCAAATCAGGCGGTTGCGCATTTCAAGGACAAAACTCAGTTTTTCGGAGGGCATCCATTTGGTATTGAGTCGGTTGTGTATGAGATATGTGGAGGAAAGCTCCTGCATTTGCCCCGAAAAGCCGAGCGACTGCATTTCTTTCACATAGCCCCTTACCTGAAATTTTTTTAGCCGGGAATCATCCGGCGGGCTTGCTGAACCGGGATTGGATTCGTCCTGCGCCATTAAAGCAAAACAGCCGAAAAGGAATTCCAAAAACAGCAGCGTCCTCCACATGCCGCATTCAATGGGGTTTGCTAGTGTCAATAACTCCAGTATCTGATGCCACTTCGCCATCTACCAGGGTTATCACCCGCCTTGCTCTTTCTATTACCCTTGGGTCGTGGGTTGAAAAAATAAAGGTAATGTTTTCCTCACGATTCATTTTGTCCATAATATCCAGAAGATTGGAGGCTGATTTACTATCCAGATTGGCCGTGGGTTCATCGGCCAAAATAAACTGTGGCTTGCTTGCCAGAGCTCTTGCTACTGCCACACGCTGTTGCTGCCCTCCCGAAAGCTCTCCCGGACGGCGGTCCATTTTGTCTTCCAGATCTATGTCGTGGAACAGCTGCTTCATCCTCGCATCTCTTTCCTGCTTGCTTTTGCCCTGCAGCAGCATGATAAATTCTGCATTTTCTCTCGCAGTGAGCACAGGAATCAGGTTGAAAGACTGAAACACAAATCCAATGTTGTACAACCTGAAGTCAATGAGTTTACCGGCACCCAGTCCGGTTATTTCGGTGCCGTTGATCAGGATCCGGCCTTCATCCGGCTTATCCAGGCCGCCAATCAGATTGAGCAGGGTGGTTTTGCCCGAGCCGGAAGGCCCCACTAGTGCCGTAAATTCTCCCCTTACAATATGCAGGTGAACATTACGGATCGCAAAAACAGGTATCGTTTCCGGATTGTATATCCGGCTGATGTTGTGGGTATCTATCACCACATCAGCCTGCGGGGCTGCGGAAGAATCAGACTTTAAGGTTTTCAACGGGCTTCATGTTTATGGCTTTGAAAGCCGGGATTAAACTGGATAAAAGTGTGGTAACCAACACAATGGAAAGTACAGAAATGAGTTTATCGGCAGGGAATTCGGGATAAATCACGGTTTTGAAACCAAAGCTGCTCATCAGATCTTCGCCCATGCCCGAAAGATCGAGGCCATTCCGGTTGAAGTAAAAAGCTGTAGCCCAGCCACAGAAGAGGCACAACGGCACTCCAGCCAGAGAAAGAAAAATGGTTTCCAGCAGGACCAGAGAAAAAATCCGCATACGGCTCATTCCCAGTGCGGCAATCATGCCGATTTCCCTAGAACGCTCCATGATGGCCATTAGCATGGTATTGAGAATGCCGAATGCCAGGGAAATCATGATGATGACAATGAGGATGGCTGAATAGGTGTCCACTGTTTGTACCAGAAAATCGGTTTCGGGAGAAATTTCTTTCCAGCCTTCCACCTTCAGCCCGGGCAGGAGGGCTTTCAGTTTGCTGCATACTTTTTCCACATTCCCGTCCTCATCTACCTTCAGGGCAATTTCATGAATCTGTCCCGGCATGCCAATCAATTCGCTCAGTTCGGCACGGTCGGTGTAAATCAGTCTTTCGTCCAGAGGGGCATTGGTGCTTTGGTAAATGGCCGAAATCCTGTAGGCCGAAGAGACCAGATTGTTGCCGGTATCATTGAACATCAGCACCATTTTTGATCCCTTCTGCAATTTCATTTTCCGGGCAAGTTTCATCCCGATGATGGCCTGATAGCTTTTGCCTGCTTTAAATCCGGTTCCTTCTCTTATTTTTTGTTTCAGGGAAGAAAATCTGAATTCTGTGAGGGTGTCTATGCCGATTACCTGCACTCCAGCTGTTCCGGTTGAGGTAGAAAGCATACCCTGGGCAAGCGACCTTTGATTGATTTCGCTCACTTCGGGTATTCCTGAGATTCTTCGCAATATTTCTTCCCGGTCCGGGATGCTGAATTTCGATTCATTTTCGTCTGCAAACCGGGAATGATGAATCTGGATATGGCCTGTTTCTTCATCAATAAGGGTTCGGATACGGCCTTTCAGCATGCCTTCGTACAGGGCGAGGACCGCTATGCCTGCAAACAGACCCAGAGAAATCGAGGTCATGATGACCAGACTGCGGGCTTTGTTTCGCCAAATATTTCGCCATGCAAGTGAAAAAATCATTGCTGCAATTATCTTTTTAGGGAAGTGGCGGGATTGGTTTTGATGACTTTGTAAACCGGATAAAGGGAAAGTACAAGTCCGATGATAAGAACTGTAATCCCCTGAAATACAAAATTATCCGGATTCATTGAGGTAGGAAAAATGGCTTCGAAGCCGAATTTTTCATAAATGGCGGCAATTTCTCCACCCAGTTTCATGGGCTTGCGGTTGAAGTAATACACCACCGGAATGCTCATCAGGATGCCCAGCAGGCAACCACCCAACACGGTAAACACCGATTCAAAGACCATAAGCAGACACAATTTGCTTTTTTTCATGCCAATGGCAATGAGCATGGCCAACTCAAACCTGCGCTCTACCATCATCATCAGGAAGGTACCGAATATGCCGAAACTGACGAGCATGTAGAGGATTCCCTGAACATATTTCATGTTGTTGCTGTCGGTTTCGATGTGCTGTTTCACATCCGGCATCATGGTTTCCCAGCTCATAACTTCGGCATCCGGACCTGCTTTTCCGGCTATCGCCTGTACAGATTCATTGAGCAGGGCAGGATTTTCGAGGGAAACCACTAGTGAAGTGGCAATGCCTTCGGCGCTGAACAATTCGGCAGCTGCGGGCATACTGATAAACAATATCTGATTGTTTAATTCCGGGGATCCGAACTTCACAATGCCTTTTACCCTGAATCTGCCTGCTGCCGTGGCACCATGGTAGCCCTGCCCGATGATGAAAATGGTATCCTGTAAACCGGCCTTCAGGCGTGATGCCAGTCCTTCGGCAATCAGGGCTTCGCTGTCTCCAGCTTCCAGATACCGGCCTCTGATGAGTTTGCTGCGGAGGGCGGTCACTTTGTTTTCTCTTTCGGGGTCTATGCCTGCTACCATGCAGCCTTTTGTGTTCATTCCGGCGGCAATCAGGGCAAAGGTTTCCAGCCTGGGCGCAAAGCCTTTTATGTTGGGCAGCGAAATCAGGTCCTGTCCTCTGTCTTCGGCCCGGCTGAGGCCATTGTCCAGCACCTGCTCGTCCCAGTACCCTTTTTTGTGTACCTGAATGTAGCCTGTATAGAAACTGACCACATTTTTAATCATATTTCCAAAAATGCCACTCTTCAGGCTTCCCGCAAATACGGAGAGCAGCACGGCAAAAAATACGGCAGACATGGTGATGGCCGTTCTTGATTTATTGCGCCAGATATTTTTCCAGGCCAGAGACAGGAGCCACATCAGCGTAGGTTTTTCAGGGTGTTCAGATCAAAAAAAGACTCCTCCACGGGCTGATCAAATTCAATCTGATTGTAAATCATTTCGGTTTTGTTGCCTTTTTTTTCCAGTGGAATCATCTCAAACCGGGTGGGAATGGTGCGTTCACCTATCTTTTTGGGTTCGTAGGCGTTCATGATGTTCACCAGTTTTCCGTCTTCATCGTAAAATTTTATATGCAGCTCCATAAAATCCGTTTTGTCTATGCATACCACTACTTTTCCCCATACAATAGCGGCTGCAGGTTTTGGAATCATTTCTATCCGGTAACAAGGTCGTCCTCCTATCGCAGTGTCTCCCAGAAGCTTATGGGTGTAGTCGTACACCGCTGAGGCTTCTTTTACCAGATCATCGTTGGTAAAGTCGGTTCCCATCCAGCTTTGGTTCATCATGGAGGGAGGCAGTTTTATTACCCTTTCCAGCGTGGGATACCAGTTCCATACTTCCTTTTTTCTTTTCAGAAAGGCCACGCCTTTGTCTTTGGCAGGGGCGGTTATCAGAATCATGGAATAATCTTTGCCCCGTGTCCACACTTTCAGCTGCATGGTTCTTTTCCAGGCTGGCCGTATGGTATTGATGGTCATATCCATTTTCGAGGTTTTTCCTCTCATTTTTTCATCTGCTTTCCTCACGATTTCAGTGGCATCCTGAGCTTTTGCACAAAGCCCGCTGAGGGAAAAAAAGACAATCAGATAAAAAATCCGGATGGCAGGGTTCATGGTTTCAGATGTGTTTAGGGCGTCAGGGAGGGTGATTATTTTATCAGAACCATTTTGCCTGTTTTTATTTTCCCTTCAAAGCTAAGATGAAAATGATAAATTCCTGAAGGCAAATGCCCGCCCCTGAACGAGAGGATGTGTTCGCCGGCTTCTTCATAATCCCGATCAGATTGAAATACGCCCTGACCCTGTGCATTGAAAACCCTCAGTTCGGTCCGGCCTGGTTTTTTCAGGTTGTAATGCAATTGGGTTATGTCCGCAATGGGATTGGGAAAGTTTGGAAAGAGGGAAATTTCTTCGGTTTCGCCACCGGTCAGGGGCTCTTTGGTAAAGGCAACCCCGCCATTGGTGGTATTCAGTACCCCTTCCCAGCCGGCCCCATATCCCAGCCATTCGTCCACAAAAGAGATGGATATCAGGCCATTGGAAATTACCCTTCCGGATTCCTGCAGGGTCCAGGTTTGCCCGCCATTGCTGCTTCTGAATATTTCACCATTGTCCGTGACGAATGAGATGACATTTTCAGAGATATACTGAATTTCCATAATTAAATTTTCAACTACGGTTTGATTGATTTCTGTCCAGGTTTGTCCTCCGTTGCTGGTTATCATCAACCATGAGTACAGGGAGAAAATTTTCCCACCGGCGGCAATACCCCTTGTTTGCGTCCAGAAAAGAAACAGCATAAAGAGTGGAATTTTCAAGGTTGTACTGCTGCAGCCAATTGCTTACTCCATCGCTGGTTTTCAGAATGGTTCCGCCATCTCCTGGTGCAAAACCTGTCAGGTTGTTTCCAAAATCAACTGCGTACAAATTGGACACCGATGGAGAAGAAGCCAAGGCCCATGTAGCTCCTGAATCGGAACTGTGGAGAATCCTTCCGGCCTGACCCAAAGCCGTGACAAAGGCGGGAGATGGACAGGATATGCCCTCAAACCAATACACTCCATACAGATCTTTGCTATTGGGCGAATCCATCTTTTCCCAGTTGTCTCCGCCATCTTTGGTATGGAGAATGCAACCTTTATTGCCGACTGCAAAGCCCTCATTTTCTCCGTAAAAACAGACGGAATTCAGGTTCATACTTTCTGATACCGGATTGACAATGTTCCAGCCCTGTTTCTGAGCCCATAACCAATGGGAAAGCATCAGAAAAAAAAGGACTGAATTTGATTTTATCATACCGATTCTTATGAGCTTAAAATTCTGGTTAAAAAATAAAATTCAACTGCAGCGGCAGGATGGGCATCAGTCAGGCATCAAATCCTACGGATATCTCCGTCTGAATGGCACGAAAGTAGGGTAGGGCATAAGAGAAAAAACTGATTTGTCTCAGTCCTGAAAATGACCCTCCTTTGGCCTGCGCCTGAGCAGATTGGGGAAAAAGGGTATCGCTTCAGGAAAAAGCCTGCATTTTCTTTTTCACCCAGGGAAGGATGAGCATGAGCAATGTCATGAGCCAGCCCAATGGATAGGGGAGAACAAAGCAGGCCCACCACCAGGAAAGACTCTGGCTTCCGCCAAAACCACCCAAAGAAGAAAAATAAAAGAGGGCCATCACTCCTGCGGCAATCAGAATAGCAGCGGCTAAATATCCTTTTCGGAGTTTGTGGTGGGAAAGGTGCGTGCAGAGGGCCATCAGCAGGGATCCGGCTGCAATGATAACGGAGCCTTCCAGCGGGTCGAGGGTACCGGTAAAAAAGGCAGCCAATCCTGCAGCGTATCCCAATTGGATCCAGTTGATTTGAATTTTCACGGGTTCAGGCGGGAGCGTTTCGTGGGTGTGGGGTGGGCAAAAACCAGGAATTTTTTGATTTCAGGGAGTTTTCAGTGGCTTTCGGAAAACTACTTCAGGTTAATACAAAGCCAGAGTTGGAGTTTCAGAATTTTACAATCCGGCTGTCAGAATTTTTTCAGCCAATGCTGTATTCCGGGTGTATTCCACCATACCTTCAGGGCAACATGGCAATAATCAATGGCTCCATTTTGGTCGCGGGGATTAAAATGAGAAAAATAATTGCCGAAGTCGCTCAGTTTTTTCCTGCGTGTCAGAAAATCCAGGACAAAAGGATTGAATTCCAGTGCCTCCTCCATGGCCTCATCAGCATCATCAGTGTCGCCGTTGACCTTGTACCAGTACAGCGCTTCATTGTAGCGATGTGCAGTATTATTATCTTTTTCGTATTTTTCCCAATTGGCATAAAAATCATCCAGCCGGTTGGAGTACAAATACATCAACTGAAGCAGACTACGAATGCCCATATTGTCATTATGGTTTAGGCGGAGAACTTTTTCTGCGTCTGCTATTCCCTTTCGCACTTCGAAGTTTTTCCAATGATTCAAAATCCGGGCGTGCAGCAGGCGGATATAAGGTCGGGTTGAAATTTTCTGATAGAATTCTCCTTCCCACTCTTTCTCAAAATCACCACCGAATTTTTTTTCTCCGATTTTTATCCCTCTGTCAATCAATTGATTACAAATCTTTTCCTGAGGGGTTACTTGTATCATGGGAATATAAGCCCAGAGACATTCCGGATCAATACTCAGGGATTCCAGTATCAATTTTCTTGCTTCTTCAGCATCATCCACTGTGATATCATTCCCCTCCAGAATTTCAGAAGCATCGAGGGCCAGCTCTTCTGCCTTTTCGGCATTGGTCAACTCTTTTCCCCTGGAAAAAGCCATGATCTTTTCAGGATCACTCTTTTTTAAAATCTTCTCTTTTTCTTTTTCAGAAATACTTTCATCCTGAAATATGCGTTCCATTGCCAGGAACAATCTTAATGAAGCTACCATGATGCTTCAAAAAAAGGAAAAAAACGGTTTCCCAGCTTAGTTGTACCCCGCATTGAGGTGCGATTTAATTTGAATCAACTCCTGCCGGATTTCCTTGAACTGCTTTTTGAATTGCTCGAGGTCATTCCAAAGCTCATGAACATCGGCCTCTGCACAACTCAGGAAGCTTTTTTCTGAATTTCCGGGTTTCAGTATTTCAGGGTCCTTCATGCGCATGATGAATGCCAGGTCCTCGATCATTTTGATGATTTTGGTGGGCAGTACTTCCTGATGGTCAATAAAAAGTTCCAGCTTGTCAATAAACGCACCAAATCCCGGATATGCATGGGAAATGGGTTCTCCCAAATCCATTTCGGTTGGTTCATCTCGCAGGACCTGTGCAATAGACGATTGCTTCTCTTCCGGTTTCAGACCACGGGCGGGCAATGATTTAAAGTCTGACTCAAAAAAGGTCAGGAAATCGGTCTGTACCCTGCTCAGTTGGGAAATCAATTCAGATTCTGAATGGCAAAGAGCTTTGATACGCTCATTTTTTTTCATAGTTGGTGTTTTGATAAACTACCTTTTCATTTCATTCTGGTGCTAGTCAGAGGTCTGGGAATGAATTATTTTATGTAAATTTACCTACACATCTGAAATAAAAAAGTTTTGGAGAAAAATATTTTTTCAGGATACCGGAGCGCCTATCAGGAGCAACCTGAAATTACAGGAACCTGTACAAATTGAAAATCGCCGGTATTACAGTTTCCATCGAATGCCGGCATATACCATCCGGCCAATAACCGGTCCCCAAACAAGAGAGGCATCGAAATAGGTCCCGAATGGGTTTTGCGGATCCAGAATGAGGTCGGTCTGGCGGAAGTCGAAAAGATTCTCGCCACCGAGATAGGCCTCCAGATTTTTTCTAAACCCCTTGCTTATCTGGGCATTGACTACGAAATAGGCAGGTGAATTTTGAGGAAAACGCAGGTCAGACGGATTGCTTTGGGTATTGGGTATTCGTTTTCTGCCATTGCCATTCAGGGTGGCATCGAAGGTCCATTTGCTCCGCGTTTTGTAGGCGAGGTTGATGAAAAAACGGTGTTCGGCTACAAAAGGACGGCGCTGAAGGCGGCCGTCGAGGGTTTGCCAGACATCAAGCCATTTGTAGGCCAGGCGTACATCAAGGCGGCGTATGGGCTCGTATTCAATCAGGGCCTGTAGGGCATTGGAATAAGACTGTCCGACCAGATTGTAAAAGGCAACGGTCCGTGGAGATTGGTCGAGGTCAACCATAATTTGATTTTCAAACCGGGTCTGGTAACCATCTAATGTAAAATTTCCTTTCCGGCCAAGCCATTCGAACTGATGATTCCAGCTCAGGCCATAGTTCCAGGCGTATTCGGGAAGAAGGCCATCGGTTTTGGATTGATAAAGATTGGTAGTAAAATAAAAACTTCGGGAAGAAGCCATCACGCCAGAGTTTTCTGCCAAAAAGTTGGCAAGTCGCCTGCCACTTCCTGCACTAAGCCGAAGCGTCGAAAGTTCGCTAAGCTCATATTTTAGGTGAAGCCGGGGTGTGAGCCAAAAGCCAAACAAATTGTGGTAATCGCCCCGAATACCTGCAACCGTTGTGAATCTGGGCATTGGAGTCCAGGTAAATTCGCCAAAAGCGCCCGGCACCAGTTCTGTTCTGTTAGCCTGGTTGGGCAGAAACCGGAATTCAGTTGGCTTGATGATAAAGTCGAAATTCTCCCGGTAATCGTCCCAACGGAAACTGCCACCCAGCCTGAATTTCAGGTTTGTACTGCCAATGATGGACTGATAAATCAGGTTGGCATAATAGGTTTGCTGATGGCCGGAATAGCGGTTGAGGAGTCCAAAACTTTGTGCCGTTCGGGCATCGGTAAAGGACTGCATGAGGCCGATACTTTTGTATTTTTTAGATGAAAATATGTAGCCGATTTTCCCGAAGGCCTGAAGCTGCCGGTTGTCGAGTTTGATTTCGTACAACCTGTCCTGATGGGTGCTCATGTCGTGGCTGGCATGGTGGCTGCCGCCCAGGCGCTCATCGTTCATAAACTGTATTCCAAACTGCCCGCTCCATCCTTTGGAATCCGAATATGCCCAGCGGTTCAGGACATTGATTTGCCTTCCTGTTGGGATGTCCAGAAAACCATCGTGGTTCATATCCACATGATTTTGAAGACTGTTTCCATGAGCCAAAGTCGCTACATGCCAGTTTTTTGAAAGCTTTTGGGTGGCGTTGATGTTGGCTTCCAGTCGGCCCATGCTGTTGCCATACACATTCACAAACAGCTTTTCCCTGTTTTTTGGGGTCCAGTCCGGCTTTTTCAGCTCTACATTGATTTGCCCGGTCATGGATTCGTAGCCATTGGCCACAGAGCCTACACCTTTGGTCACCTGAATGGATTCCACCCAGGGCCCTGGCGTAAAACCCAGTCCGAAATTGGACAAAATACCCCGAACACCCGGCAGATTTTCCTGAGTTATGAGGGTGTAATTGCCCGAAAGTCCCAGCATTTGAATTTGTTTGGCACCCGTAACCGCATCGGCATAATTCACTTCCACGGTAGGGTTGGTTTCGAAGCTTTCGGAGAGATTGCAGCAGGCGGCTTTCAGCAATTCTTTGCCTGTCATTACCTGAGTGTTGATGGGATCCATAAGCTGGAAGGAAGGCGGAATGCGGCCCTCCACCGAAACTTCTTTCAGGGTTTTTGAGGCATCAGAAGCGAGGATGATGCGGACTTTTTCGGTAGAAAAATCGCGGATGGTATCCGATGTATAGCCCGAATAAGAAATGATCAGT
>JBIKMV010000094.1:0-10646 GCA_044359055.1 Catalimonadaceae bacterium | reverse complement strand
CAAAGCACTGCGCCCTGTAGCACAAATAGTTATGTGCCCCCAAAACCTTGCAGCAATCTGGATTCACAATACAGCGCCCTGTGTGGTCTCCTTTTTTGATTTGCCGCTCAGGCAGTCCGTGGTAAGTAAAAAGTATCTGGTCGTAAGCATTGTCCGACAAGGCCGCTTTCAGCTGATTGACAATGGGTTGAAGAAAAAAATCCTGATCAAAAAACGGACCGGTTACGGCAATGGCGGGTATGGTTTGCCAACCCGAAACAATTCTGTTCACTTCTTCCACCACAGAGCCGTTGGTCGCCGAGGCATACTGGGGAAAAAGCGGCACCACCACAATTCTCGCAGGCTCAGCATCTTTGATAGCCCTGAGGCCCTCTTCTATAGAAGGACTCTGATACCGCATGCCGAGTCTTACCACATAATCCGGACCCAGATATTCCTGAACCTTCTTACTCAGACTCATGCCATAAACTTTGAGCGGAGAGCCCTCCTTGAGCCAAACGGTCTTGTACACTTTTGCAGATTTTGGGGCCCGAAAGGGAGCAATAATGCCGTTAACCAATGCAAACCTGAGGAGGTAGGGGACATCGATAACCCTGCCATCCATCAGGAATTCACGGAGATATTTCCTGACATCAGCCACAGAGGGCGAATCCGGTGTTCCCAGATTTACAAGTAAAATTCCTGTTTTCATTAAACTAAGTGTGGAGATACAAAAGCGTTGAATTTCAAATTTTTATTCGGAGGTGGAAATCAAAAAACGGGATAATTGTTTGGGGAAAGCCTTAAATTCGGAATTTAATTTCAAAAAAAACTATGTTTGCGCTCCGAAGAAAAACCTCCATTGAGCTGCAAAGCTATCAATGAATAGTCAGAACCTAACATATACAGAAGCAGGAGAAGGCCTGCCGGTAATTTTTTTACACGGTTTTTGCGAAACCAAAGAATTGTGGTCCGGTTTTCTGGAACCGCTTTCCGGTATTTGCAGGGTCATCCTCATGGACCTTCCCGGATTCGGAGAAAATCCTCCGCTTGATGGCCCCATTACCATAGCCGATATGGCAGAGATGGTATATGCCACCATTACCGACAAAGGAATTGAGCAATGCATGCTGATAGGTCACAGCATGGGAGGATATGTAGCGCTGGCTTTTACCGAAAAATTTCCTTCCAAGGTGAAAGGTCTTGGCCTTTTTCATTCTACGGCATTCTCCGATTCGATAGAAAAGAAGCAGGCCAGAGACAAAACCATAGAATTTATTGAGCGCTACGGAACCGAAGAATTTGTAGAAGAATTTGTGCCCCCCCTGTTTTTTGAAGGTAGGCGGAAAGATTTTAAAGATGAAGTCAGGAGGATGGTTGACATGGGAAAACGGGCAGCAAAAAGTTCCGTTATCGAGTCGATCAGAGCCATGCGCGACCGGAAAGACCGCACCAAAGTTTTAGAAAAATGTCTGTGCCCAGTTTTGTTTATTGTCGGGAAAAACGACATTGCGATTCCTTTTCAGGGAAGCCAGACGCAGTATTCAATGCCAAGTTACTCTACCATACACATTTTGAACAATACAGGACACATGGGTATGATAGAATGGGAGAAAGAAACCCTGTTTATGGTAGATCAATTCATTCAACGCATAAAAAAGTTTTACATTTAGTTTTCTTACACCATGAAAAAACAATTTTTCAGTTCAACATTAATTATTGCAGTCCTGATTTTAACAGGATTCAAATTAAAAACCAACGAATTGTGGACTGCAACTTTGAAGCTGGAAGGCAAGGGAAAATCCTACACTCTGGTTTCAGATGCCGTTTACGGAGGATTCAATCCCGGAGTTCACAAATTTTTTCTGTTTGGAAAAAATCACATGTTCCAATGCAAAGAAGATGCCGCAGCCACCAAAGCTTTTCTGGATTTGTGCAGCATGAATGGATCCGGCCAGTTTGAGCTTCAGCTTTCAGGGATTCAGAATCCTGTCCCTTCTTCCAAAACTCTGCCGGCTACCGGCAAATTGAATTTCCTAAAAAAAGGAGCTTCAGCAAATGCCAGCTTCCGGTATATCAAAGAAAAGGGAAAAGAAATTTCTCTTGAAGGCAACTTCGCCCAGTTTGGTTTAACCCTTGATCCGGAAACTGCCAAAACCCTTACCGGAAATTTTTCCTTAAAATTTACCTCCAATCAGTAATCAAACTCCGATGAAACACCGATTTCAATTTTTACTCCTCATTGCAACACTGGGTTTTGCCATTGGATCTGTGGCGCAGCCTACAGTTTGCCCTGCACCTTTGCCGGGAACCCCCAATTGTTTTCAGACATCAAGGCCAAACAATGGCAACCCGCTAACCAACTGGCCACCCATACCCAATCAGGACTGCTGCAACGCTATTCCGCTTTGTCAGCCCTTGAACTTTATAGACAATGGAGTGGTTGTTCCTACCGGTGCCCCGGCAGGCGTTCTGTTCCCGGGTTGCGTGGATCAGGAATTACCGAGTGACCTGAACACTTGTTTTTCAAATAATGAAAAAGCGACCACCTGGTACAAATGGCAAATCAGACCACTGCCAAACGGCCCAACTGCAACAGGTTCTCCTGCAGGAAAACTAAGGTTTAAAATCATCCCCCTCGATGCCCTCGCTGATCCCAACTATGATCCATTTACCGATGTGGGCTCTACTGGTTTTGGGAATACAGATTATGATTTTCTGCTTTTTAAAATTCCATCCAATGTAAGCAGTGATGGACAGGCCTGCACCAGAATAAAAAATAGTACTACCCTTGGAACTGCCAATTCTGTTATTGCAAGCTGCAACTGGACCGGAGTAAGAGGCCCCACCGGATTGTTTGAGCCGGGTACCGGAATTGATGGTGCCATGGGACCTGCCGTAAGGTTCAACATGCCCTTGAGCGTAAAAGTGGGAGATGTTTTTTATCTTGCTGTTGACAACTTTTCAGTAAACCAGCAAGGCTTTTATGTAGATTTTCGCGGTCTTGAAGCACCGGATGATTCTACCGCTATTGTAAATCCTCCTCAGGATACCTTGATCAGTATTGCTAAAGTGGAAAGTCCACTTTGTGCTTCCCGTCAATTCAGAATGGTATTCAACCGCCCTGTTCGCTGCGACTCCGTACAGGCAAACAAGTTTACAGTTACCGGAGCATCGCCAAATATCGTCATCACCAGCATACAACCGGAAGGTGGTTGTAATCCCGGAGGTCAGGATTCCGCTTATATTTTTACCATTTCTCCTGATTCACCAGACACCACGCTGAAAATTGTGGTTTCGAGTACCATCAAAGATATCTGCGGCAACAAAGTCTTGAAGGATACTGCCAATTTGAGGATAAATTTTCCTGCACCGCTAATTTTCGGGATAATAGGAAATCAACCCAGTTGCGGAACACCGGAAATTACTGTACAGTTCTCCAAGAAAGTGTATTGTGACTCTTTAAAACCAGCGAAGTTCTCCGTACTTTTTGGAAATAACCTTTTCGGTAGGATATTGAAAATCAGAAGAAAAACCGGCGATTGTACGCCAGGAACACTGGATTCCATCTATGTGCTCACACTGGACCGGATAGTGAAAGATTCCATCAATCTAAGTTTGAGTTTAAACGGAAAAATATTGGACAAGTGTCTTGCAGAAGTAAAATCAGATACTCTGCCATTCCGCGTAAATCCTTTCTTAATGGTCAAGGCCGAACCGCCGGCGGTTTGCCCGAGTATACCAACTTTCATTTCGGTAAAGCTGGATTCTACCTTTATCGGAGTAAGTCCCGATTCTTTGAGAGTGAGGTGGACAAATTTATTATCCGGACTCGACCTAACTGATGATCTTGAAAATTCGCTGTATCCCTATTCAGCAGGAAGCAGGTCATTCCAACTGAAGGTTGCCAGAAATCTCACTCAGACTCAATTGGTAACCTACAGGGCTATTGTTACCAATATCAGCAACGATTGCGTAGACACTACCTATGTGCCTGTAATTTTCTCTGCCAAGCCGGAACCTGAAGAAAAAGCCACTATCACCCCTTGTTATGGCGAAACCTTCAGCTATAAGCCGCTGTTCACCAATGCCAGCCTAAATCAACTGACATTTTACTGGGCAAGAAAATCCAAGCCTTCCGATACATTATCAAAGGACAGTGTATTTACCCAACTGGTAGATGATTCGGTACTGACCAAGGGTGTGAATCAAACCTATGTGCTTAAGGTAAAATTCCTTGATAGCCTTGGAGGTTGCGTATCTGACATTCAGGAGTTCAAGGTGAGATACGGAAGAAAAATCCAGCCCAAAATTGTACTGGACCCCAGCCTGATTTATGCTTCCATTACCCCTGCTGATTTCACATTTGGCAATGGTTCGCTGTTTACGCCCGATAAACCCAATTCCAGATTTTTCTGGGATTTCGGACAGGGCAAGACAACCGAGGTAAATGGATTGGGCGAAGTAAGCACCACTTATCCAGAAGCCGGAAAAAATGGTGCTCCCTACATAGTAAAGCTCAAGGCGGTGGATACTTTGCTTATCAATCCAAGTCTGATTGGAAAAATCTGTGAAAACAGAGATTCTATTCTGGTATATGTGCAGGACCTGGTTCCCTCTCTGGTAACTTCCAACCGAGACGGAAAAAATGATTTCTTCTTTATTGAAGGCATGCGTCCCAATACTTTTGAAATGAAATTGTACAACCGCTGGGGAAAAGAAGTCGGAGCTCAGGATCCATTTGATCATGTGCAGGGCTGGGATCCCGATAAAGTCGGACCCGGAACCTATTATTATATCCTGACTGAAAAGCGAAGCGGAAAAACAAAAGTGGGTTGGCTAACGATTTCCAAACCATAATTGCTGAAATCAAATAAGAAAGCCGGTCCGAAAGGGCCGGTTTTTTTTTGCTACCTGAGTCTTTTACGGTATTACTTCTCTCTTTTCAGCCATCCTATCTTGCAGAAAGCCACATATCAAACCAAGGAAATCACAATTATTTTTCCTGATTTCGAAGAAATGCCATTATGTTTGGCCCATTATTTTTTGTCCTGATAATGGCACTTGTGCATTTTGAGGAAATTAATTCCGAAGCCTCATGGGGAATTTGGCGTATTGAGGAGTCTGAAGAGCAGTTGTTGTATTTGCTCAATCCATCCAAGACCGATATCGCCCATTTTGAATCCATTCAGCATCCAAGAATCAGGCT
Source organism: Catalimonadaceae bacterium (assembly GCA_044359055.1). Lineage (GTDB taxonomy): Bacteria > Bacteroidota > Bacteroidia > Cytophagales > Flexibacteraceae > CAMDMI01. Next base: position 5,458 of record JBIKMV010000094.1, on the reverse strand, counting down.
TGAGTCTATCGCCAGCCGGATGATTGTGAAAGAGCTGAGCCTCAAGGCCGGACATGAGTACCATGGTATTTTTAAAAATAAAAATGCCAAGCCTTTTCTTTACAATTCTCCCCTGCACATTTCCTATTCCCACACTGAAGATTTTGCTGCAGCCATCATCCATTCGGAGAAACCCTGCGGCATTGACCTAGAGCACATTCAGGATAAAATGAAAAAGGTAAGCAGTCGGTTTCTTTCGGAAAAAGAACTGGAATACTGCGCTCAGGATTTGGAGAAAATCTGTATCTACTGGTGCGCCAAGGAGGCTATGTATAAGCTGTACAACCTGAAGGATACAGAATTCAAAGGCAACCTGAGAGTTTCGGATTTTGAAAAGCTCAGAACCGGAAGCCTGGAAGGCATGATTCATGTTGGCTCTTTTCTGAGCAAGACAGAAGTCCACTACCGTATATTCGGTGGTGTAGTTTCAGCCTTTTGCTTTTAGAAGAAAAAAACCAGGCGTTTTTTGGCAATAAAAATCCCTTTTTTCAGGGATTTGGTTTTACTTTTGGGTTCCTTGTTTTGTATTGTAAATCAAGAATCAAACCATCATTTCAACATTATGCAATTTCCATTCGTAAGCTTTCGACCCGGGGTATTTACCCTGATGTGTTTTGTTTTTCTTGCCTTTTCATGCCAGGAAGGGGAAGATCCTGATCCAAAAAAAGCAACAGGCTGGTTCGGTTCAGACAATACCAACACCATCCCAAGCAACCTGAACAATCCGTTTGAAGCCGATCCTTCCACCCTGCCCTCTTCGGTAGATCTAAGTCAGTATTTTCCACCGGTTGGTGATCAGGGGCAGTTCGGCACCTGCGTGGCCTGGGCATCTGCCTACAATTGCAAATCAGCCCTGGAAGCGATCAAATTCGGACTTACACCTGAGCAACTGGCAAGTCCGGCATATCAAATGAGTGCCAAATACCTCTTTACGGCCATCGCCAACTCGAAAAAAGCTGAAAATTGCCAGGGAACTGATTTTGTCCCGGCTTTGGATGTGATGTTGAACAAGGGTGTGGCTACCAAATCTACGGTTCCCTACACAGAGTTGGGCAACTGTTCAGAAAGCAACATGAATTCTTCATGGGAAGCTGATGCAGCCAAACACAAAATAAAATATTACCGTAAAATAGACTTTACAAAAACCGCCATTCAGCAGGCTCTGGCAGCAAAAATGCCGGTAATTCTGGGTGCAAAGCTCGATGACTCTTTTATGCAGTGGAATTCTGAAACGGTGTATCAAAGCCATACTTCCTTCGACAATGTGGGGATTCACTCCTATCATGCCATGTGCATAGTAGGTTACAACGATGCAAAAGGACCCAGAGGGGCATTCAAAGTGGTGAACAGCTGGAGTCCGAACTGGGGTGCCTCAGGATTTATCTGGGTGGATTATGATTTTATGGTAAACGGATTTGCCTTCAATAAAAATCTGTATGTAGCCTCCAATGATGACCAGAAACCCAATGTTTCCGATCCGGATCCGGTAGTCAACCCATCCGGGGTAGATGTAATGCCCTGGGTGTATGAAGATTTCAGTTTGGGGAACGATACCTTTCCTACGGCACGGGTTATGGAGTTTGACCTATTCAATATTGGCACGGTTGCCGCAGGGGCCAGTTCAAAATGGGGCTATGCCTTCCTGTACTACAATGCCTACAATGCCAACGATTACGGTGTGATTTTTTATGATGAATTTGATCCCTCTGCCCCTGCCGGAGGTTATCTTGTGAGGACAGGCGGAAACTACAAAGGCCTTCAAATCAATGTAAATATTCCGGCAAACGGCAGTTTTGCTGAAAATTTCGGAGCAGGATCAGAATCACTTTTCAGAACCTATGCCATGCCCTCTACCCTCAATGGTGAATATTATCTGGTGCTGGTGGCCGATGCCAATGATAAATTTGTAGAAAACGATGAAAGCAACAATCTCTTTTATACCACCGATCAGACACCTAAGGTTTTTGTGAACGGGGTAGGAAGCCGGGCCATTCCAGGGCAGACCGACCGTTTTCGGAATAAGCTCAAAAAAAATCAGATTCAATCTGTAGAAGCCAGAGAATACCGAACCGCAGTGAAACCCCACAACAGAAATGCCTACACGCCGGATGAAATCATTTCGTTTCTAAAAAAAGAAGCCCGAAACGGAGGGCTCGCGAGAAAACTGGCTATGGCTTCGGCCCAACCGGCTCAAAGAATTTCTTCCCTCCGAGCTGCCAGATAAATGTCCGGAATCTGTTTCAGACTTCTTGCTGTATTGTTGATGAATGTGCCATTAGCTGCCTGTTCCGGCTTGCCGGGTCCATCCGGAAATACAAACGGAGAGGATTACCGTTTGAAAGTTTCAGGCAAAACCTTTGAAAATCAGGAGCTGGCAGCATTATTGTATTCAAGGAAAGATCGGCCTGCCGGAATGCTGGAATTTGAAAATTGCCAGTTCAACGGGGAAACCAGTTTCATTTTACCCAAAGGGATTTATCAGGCTTTTCCTGCGACTGCTGTCTTCCGGAATTGCAGTTTCAATGGGGAATTACATGGCGAAAAAACCCAGTTTCTGGGGCAGATAAATTTTTCAAAGTGCTCGTTCGCAAAAAATGTTTCCTTTCAAAATGCGGCATTTCTGGCTCCTGTGGGTTTCAGGGAATGCAATTTCAATCTGGATTTTTTGTTTCAGAATGTTTTGGCAATGAAAGAAGCCACCTGGATGGGCTCTCATTTTTATGGCATATCTTTTTTTCAGGGATGCCGCTTTTTTGAAAAAGCGCAGTTTCAGAATGCTATTTTTCATGGAAATTCTGATTTTACTTTGTGCCGGTTTGCAGAAGGTGCCCTGTTTGACTTTGTAAGGGCTGAAGGGAAACTGGACTTTATGGAAAGCCGAACAGAGGGCCTCATGACCTTCAGAAAAGCAGAATGTCAGAAGACAGTTGACCTGAGCCGGATGAAAAGTTTTGCCCCTATCCGGTTTTTTGAAACCACGCTTAAGGATAGTGTTGTAACCTCCGGCATGACCTTTTATTCTGATCGACTGGAATTCAAAGAAACAAAGGGCAAATTTCTGCCCGCCGAACGCTAAATAATATTTGACTTTGCATTAATAAAGAAATCATTCAACCAGAATGAACCTCCGGCAGAACTATAAAATTGAGGGCTTACCATTGCCGTCGTTCCTGAAGGCATTAAACCCCTGAATTACAGGGTTGCCTCCAGGAATTGGCTTCAGTTCAGAAGGTTTAGCCAAAGAGCTTTCTTCCAATCCCCCATGACTATTGTTTTGAATCCAAAATTCTTTGGCGATTCCCATTTTCTCTATGGGCAGAGACTCCGGCTTTTCGGAACTAACTTGAACTGACTTTACCGAAATTTCCGTTGTCGCTCACCCGGATTTGAATTGTTTTTTTGATCTTTCTCCCTCTTTGATCAAAAATTCAGATTAAAAACTCCCGAAAATCTAACGGAAGCATGTGCATAAAAGACCCTGTTTTCATAAAATATTCTTATGTAAAATCAAAAATGCCCCACTCCTCAAGTAATGCGAAGGGATTATCCGCAGACTGTTTTTTCACAAAATTGAATTTTGTTTTCGGGTAGGCTCCAAAAAAGACCTTACACTCTTAATGCATTGTTTTTTAATGCGTTACACTTGAAACAAACAAATACCCAAATGAATTTCAGCGTCTCCAGTAGACTGAATTTTAAGAGTTAGAAAGGTTTTCCGGCTCGTACATAATGGAGTAAAGCAGCCATGTAACATTTAATCGTATTGGAAAAATTAAATTTTTTATTGGTAATTTCATATTTGCAAAAACAATTTGACCTTTTACCATTAATGATTATGAAAAATTTAAGATTTCACACAACGACCGGCTCTACAGGAGGTTTCGCAGGAAAACAATTTTCCTTGTCAGAATCACTGATAAAGAATAAAAATACCTTTATCGTTTTCGCTATCCTGTTTCAATTATTTGCACCATTATCCCATACCAGGGTAATGGGTCAGTGCAAACCTGTTATTACGCAAAACTTCTCTTCTGCACCTGCTTCTGTGGAGGCAAGGGCCAATTGGTCATTTATGAATTCACCTGGTTCCTTATCAAGTCCCGAAAGCAGCAATCTTCCTCTTTGGGGAGATGGTTCTTCGCTTCAGTCATTTTCCGATTCTTTTTGGATGCAAAATGTTCCTTATGATTTCTCTTTTTCCTATTTCGCTGAAACAGGTACCTCAAGCTGGCATATTGATTTCAACCGTAATGGCTTTGTTGATATGGGAGAGCAGGTATCCATTCCTTCTTCGGAGTTGGAAAACAAAGGCTTTACAAATCTGAAACTTTCAGCTTCCACCGGACTGGGCTTCGATTTTTCCGGCATGGTCTTGGTCAGAAACTTAAAAATAAATGGATATGATTTCGGAGGGCTTATGGGAGCCGGCCCTGCTCCGATGGAATTGAATTACACGGGTGTAACGGGGAGCTTGAATGATATTTTGGTTACAGGTAATGTTACTTTCAGCAATTTGAATCCTTCTTTAATGGAAAATGCTCCTAATTTTTCAATCCAGCTTAGCCAACCTGCTGAACGGACACTTTGCGAACTCCCTGCAACCAGCCATCCGACTGGTACCTACGAAGGACTGCAAGAAATTACCATTTCTTATCCAGATAGCAGTGCATCAATTTACTACACAACCACAGGAAATATTCCGGTTATCGGTACGGTTTTTACCATACTCTATACCGGTCCTTTTCAGGTAAATGAAAGCACTACCGTCAGAGCAATTGCTGTTAAAGAGGGACTCGCCCAATCACCGGAACTGGTATCTTACCTGTCAATCACTGGCTCTCTTTCCTCGGTTACAGCTCCAATCATCTATCCCGGATCCGGCATCTTTACACACTATCAACAAGTGACCATGAGCTGCGAAACCGAAGAAGCAACCATATACTATACCACTACAGGAAATGTGCCCGTACCCGGTACAGTATTCACAAAAATATATTCCGAGCCATTTGAGGTGCATTCTTCAATACAAATCAGGGCAATTGCTATGAAAGAAGGAATGATTACTTCCCCTCAGGCCATCTCGAATATTACCATTTTAGCCCCTACCCCTGTGGTTGCCACTCCACAAATTTCTCCGGGCAGCGGGTTTATTCCTTCCAATCAGGTGGTTACTATTACTTGTGCGACACCGGGCTCAACCATTTACTACACTACCAATGGCAATGTACCTTTACTGAGTCCATTTCCAAATTCATTTACCCGAATTTATACCGGCCCGTTCTTATTGAATACCAGAGGACTAACAACCATCAGAGCAATAGCCGTAGCCCCTTCTGCTATGAACTCTCCGGTCGCAGTAGCCAACCTGACAGTAATCAATGCAGGTAGCCGTCAGTCGTATGATGGAGGAGAAAAAGAA
>JBIKMV010000093.1:0-10676 GCA_044359055.1 Catalimonadaceae bacterium | reverse complement strand
AAACTGCATACGAACTGCTTCCCCGCGGCTGCCGCATCAAAATCACTTTTCAAATACACTTGATACTGATAGTCATTTTCTGAAAATACAGGGTCTGCAAACCAGGTGCCCTTTTTACCAATGACCATGGCATGAAATCCTTTTAGGGTAAAATCAACCTTGCAAATTGCCGTGGGATCGTCAATCCCCTGACCGGTATAGGTCCGGATAAAATCCCATTTTTGTTTCAATCCCTCTTCCATCATATCATAAGAGGCGAAGGCAAAACGCCTGAAAGCACCATCAGGACCAGGAAGAGCAATGATTTTTCCATACTGACTGATTTTGCCGGGCCTCTCGGCAGGACAATCTGCAAAACTATTTTTCAATGCTGGCAAATCAGCCTGAAAATAGGCGGCCCTGTTGGGTTTAATCCAGGCCGAACCCTGTTTTTTCAAATCAGAAACTCCAATGGCAGACCACTGAGCCCATGCACCATTGGCTAAAATTAACAAAAATCCCAGAAAAATACCGGAAAATCGTTTCAATTTTTTCATCAGGAAGAGTAGAAATAAAACTTTATTTTGTAATTTGCAAAAGTAGCCAAATGAATGATTGCCGCAACACCCTTTCTCCCACAATTCATTCAACTAAAGCATTTCTTGAATCAAATCAAAACACAGGAAACCGGCTCTGAATAAAAAAATATCCGCTCATCCCAAATTGGTCCCGGCCTGAATCCAATCTTCCGAAATAGCATCAAATTTTAAAGCAATGAAAAAAACAATCCTTTTATCCGCTGTAATCTGCTTTCTTTCAATGGTATCCTTCCAATTGAAAGCGGATGTTTTCAAAAAATCAGTATCCGATTTTGAGGCTGTCAATCTGAAATTACCCGCCAATGTGGTCTGGACAGATTCCGATTCACCAACTTTTGTCATGGAGTGCAAGCCTGAAACAGAGCAAAAAATCGAAGTGCTTTCAGAAGGAAACACACTGGTAATCAAAGCCAAAGAAAAAACCGTTTACTGGGATACATGGAAAGGAGAGAAAATCACCATCAAACTGAGCAGCAAAAAACTTAGTCGGATTCATATTAATGGCTCAGGGGATTTTGAAATGAAAAGTGCCGGAAAGACTGAAAACTTCGAATACAAAATTAACGGCAGCGGCGACCTGAAAGCCCTGGTTCAGGCATCACGCTGCTCCGGAACCATCAACGGTTCGGGTGATGTGACAATATCCGGAAAAGCCAAATCCTATGACCTGGATATCAACGGATCGGGTGATGTGAAAGCCACAGATTTTGAATGTGAATCGGTAGAAATAGAAATTTCGGGAAGCGGCGATGCAAGAGTCTGGGCAACCGAAAGTCTGAATGTAAAAATTGCCGGTAGCGGGGATGTTTCGTACAAGGGCAATCCAAAAAACCTGAGACAAAAGGTGGCCGGTTCGGGTGATTTGATAAAATTATAGGCCGGATAAATTAAATCATGATACCTTTCCGCCTTAAAAATCAAAAAGTAAATGCAAATTAATGAAAACAAGGTGGTGAGCCTTAGTTATCACCTTGAAGTAAGCGAAGGGTCAGACAGTGCCCGGACCTTTGTAGAAAAAACAGAAGCCGAAAACCCCCTTACCTTTCTTTTTGGTGTGGGCAGCATGATTCCGGGCTTCGAAAGGGCTTTGGAAGGAATGCGTCAGGGCGATATTTTCGATTTTTCCATTGCCCCTGAAGATGGATACGGTATCAGTTCTGAAGATGAAATAGTGGAATTGCCCTACTCAATTTTTGAGGAAGAAGTAAAACAGCATCCCGATTTGCTGGCCATTGGCAATCTCATTCCCATGAATGACGGTCAGGGCCAAACCTTTCAGGGAAAAGTAAAGGCCGTAAGCCTTGATACTGTGACCATGGATTTCAACCATCCCCTTGCCGGAAAAACCCTGCACTTCAAAGGAAAAATTGAAAGCCTGCGGGAAGCAGCACCGGAAGAAATTTCCCACGGCCATGTCCACGGGCCGGGCGGACATCACCATTGATATCATTTTCAAAGGGGCTCCGGTCCCTTTTTTTATTCAAAAAAAATCATCGCAGAAACACCTGACTTTTCGGCCATCCATCACCCGGATTTACCAAAGGCAAGGATAATGTTTCGCAATCGAATCCGGCTTTTACCTTTGCACCATCATTCATAACCAATTATTCATGTATAAATTAACCAAGTGGGCCAAAGCCATAGCAGCCGGGCTCCTTCTGATCAGCAATGCGGCCATGGCCGATGAAGGTATGTGGCCCCTGACCATGCTTTCGCAATTACAAGACAAAATGACGGCCAGAGGTCTGAAACTCACCGCCGAAGACATTTACAGCATCAACAAGAGCTCCCTGAAAGACGGAGTGGTAAGGCTGGTCAACAAGCAGAACAGAATGTTCTGTACCGGTGAAATCATCAGCTCCGAAGGCTTGTTCCTTACCAATCACCACTGCGGATACGGTGCCATTCAGGAATTATCAACCCCGGCGGACAATATCCTTCAAAATGGATTCTGGGCCCGCAACCGCAGCGAAGAGCGGCCTGCCAATTTTAATATTGCCCTGCTTGCCAAAGTGGAGGATGTAACCGAACAGGTGCTGAAGGGAATTCCCATTGCCCAAAACGAACAGGAAAGAGCCATGGCTCTGCGGGCTGCCTCCGGAAAGGTGACCGAAGAAATCATGAAAAGAGAAAAGGAAAAAGGCAATGAACTGATGGTAGAACTCATCCCGTTTTTTGCCGGAAACCGCTATCTGGCCATGTATTACGAAATCTACAAAGACATCCGTCTGGTAGGCACGCCTCCCGAAAATATGGGAAAATTCGGTGGTGATACCGATAACTGGATGTGGCCAAGGCATACCGCTGATTTCAGCATGTTCAGAATATATGTGGGCAAAACGAATAAACCGGCTGCATTCAGCAAAGAAAATCAGCCTTATGTTCCCAAGCATTTCTTTCCCATCAATACATCCGGTGTTTCGCTCGGCGACTATGCCATGATAATGGGATATCCCGGCCGTACATCCCGCTATGCCTACAGCGACAACATCAATTTTCTTACTGAAAAAGAAAGGCCTACAAGAGTAAACCTGAGAAGGGCAGTTCTGGATCAGTATGAAAACTACATGAAGAAAGACCAGAAAATCAGACTCATGTATGCCGATAAGCATGCCGGATTATCCAACTACTGGAAGAAATTTCTGGGAGAAAGGGATGGCCTGAAAGCCCTCAAAATAGCGGATAGAAGAAAAGCCGTTGAAGATGAATTCCGGGCCTGGGTGAAGAAAAACGGCAAAGAGTCCACCTATGGTGATGTGTTCAGTACCTACGCTGAAATCGTGGAAATGAATAAGAAATATGGTCTTTTCAATGTGTACTTCGGAGATGGGATGGCCAACAGCCAGATCATCACCCACTCCATGGAATACACCTCGGAAGCCGACAGCCTCATGGCAAAAGACAAAGCCGTGGTGCAGAGAGCCAAAGACAGATTGTCTAAATCGGCTGGCGAGGCCATGAAAATGTACAAGGAATTTTACTCCCCTATCGAAAGGGATGTTTTTGAGGTGGTAATGAAAATGACCTGCGAAGGCATGGACAAAAGCCTTCAGCCCAAAGAAATGGGCGACCTGGCCATGAAATACAAGGGCGACTACAAAAAAATGGCCGATGATGTGATGGCAAAAAGTCTTTTTGCCGATTCCAGCAGGCTGAAGGCCTTTTTGATGAAACCTGATGGCAAGATTCTGGCCAAAGACCCTGTTCTGAGTATAGTAAAAGGATTGTTGAAAAAGTCTGAGGAAATCGGGCAGGCCATGATGCCGCTTCAGATGAAAAGCAGCCGGGCAAGCCGCCTACTGCAGGCCGGTATTCTGGAAATGAACCCCGGTGCAACATTGGGTCCGGATGCGAACGGCACCATGCGCCTAACCTATGGCCGCGTCCTGGATTATCAACCCAAAGATGCCGTTCAGATGAACTATCTGTGTACCCATCAGGGCATAATAGAAAAATACATCAAAGGCGACTATGAATTTGATGCGCCCGACAAACTGATGGAAATGCTGAAAAACAAAGACTTTGGCCGCTGGGCTGATAAAAGCGGCAATCTTCCCGTTTGCTTCCTGACCGACAACGACATCACCGGCGGAAATTCCGGAAGCCCAGTAATCAATGCCCGCGGAGAATTGATCGGAACTGCCTTTGACGGCAACTGGGAGGCGATTTCTTCAGATTTTGCCTTCGAGCCCAAACTGCAGCGCACCATCAACCTCGATATCCGGTACACCCTTTTTATTGTGGAAAAACTTGCGGGTGCCGGTCACCTCCTGAATGAAATGAAACTGGTTCAGACAATGCCGGAATTGCCTCCTTCGCCCCCCGCAGCAGCTGTTCCTGTACTGGAAGAAGTGAAACCCATGCCTGCACCGGGTATCAAATCAGGAAAATCGCCTGCCAAAAAACCGGGAATCAAATAGAATATCCCTTCAGGACATTTTCTAATTGCCATTTGAAAAGCCACCTCGCCGGTGGCTTTTTTTGCAGCATGAAATTATCAGGAATCTGCAAAAGGTCAGGCATGGAGATTATTGGGCTAAAAAAGGACTTTTGAGATGGATTTCATTGAAATTCGGGACTGTAAAGCTCCTCCATTCCCGACCGGGAGAAGCAGGAAAAACCATGCACTCTGAATTCATAATAAATTTTTAATACGAATTTTTGGATGTGAACTTTTCGCTGTTTTAATTTCAGCATTGATTTACCATTGAAACAACCAAATTTTTTAAACTCGTGGAAGCCCAAATTACCGAAGGAATAAAAGTCAGTGTGGAGACTGAATACCAATCCGATTACTCCAATCCTGAAAAAGACCACTATGTTTTTACTTACAAAATTCTGATTGAAAACCATTCCTCTTTTACAATTCAGCTGCTAAGACGCCACTGGCTGATTTACGGCATACTCGGAGACTCAAGAGAAGTGGAGGGCGAAGGCGTTCTGGGTCAGAAACTGATTCTGGAGCCGGGTGAATTCCATGAATATGTAAGTGGTTGCCATCTGAAATATGGTGTTGGAAAAATGCTGGGTACTTATCTCATGGAAAGAATCATCGATGGACGACAATTCCGGGTCAACATTCCTGAGTTTACCATGATTGCTCCCTGGAAACTGAACTAGCTCAGGGGGCAGAGATCGTTGCCGGATTGAAGTTTTCACCCTGAAAAAAGACAGGAAAAATATTTATTTGATGTCATCCGCCACTGCCCTGAGCTCCGCTTTTAATTGGTCGCCCATTTTAAATTCTCTGAAATTCAGGGTCATTGTTTTTGTCTGTTTTCTGTCAGCTTTTGATGCCGGAACCCTGCCTGCACAAACCCTTCGGTTCAGAGTTGTTTATGGGCAGGAACCTGTAGAATGGGGCAAAAAATATTTTTCCTCATCGTCGCAGGAAAGATTCATTTTCAGCCGGATATCCTTTTACCTCTCAGAATTTTCATGGTCAGGCAGCGGAGGCAGGACTGTCAATGAGCCCGAAAGGGTTGAACTGATGCAAGCCGGAGAAGAAGAGAACACCATGTTGATAAAAACCCCATTTCAGCCATCCGAAATATGTTTTCGGTTTGGGCTTGACAGTGCCCTTCAGGTATCAGGCAAAACCACCGGTGCTCTGGACCCGGCTCTGGGTATGTACTGGGCTTGGAATACCGGCTACATTCAGTGCAAACTGGAAGGATTTTCCCCCAATTCGGGCAGTAAGAAAGGCGATTTTGAATTTCACCTCGGTGGATATACTATGCCCTACCCTACCGATTTTTATGTTTGTCTTCAGATTCGGGACTCCAACCGAAAACCGGAAGTGCATCTGGACCTGAAACCGCTGATGGATACCATTTCGCTGGAAAAAACATGGTCAGTGCTCACCCCCGGACCAACAGCCCGGAAAATGGCACAAAAACTGGGGGAATCTTTTGTCATAGCAGACTCAGAATGAGAAATTTGGTTTTGATTTTCCTTTCTGTGCTTGTCCTTTCAGCCGGACCGGTTTTTCAGATGGCCGATTCAACCCACCAAAAAAAGGTTTTATCTTATCCGGCAAACTGGCCCGCCCCTGTCTATGACTTTAAAAAAAATCCCATGAGTGCGGCGGGATTTGAATTGGGAAGGGCGCTTTTTTATGATCCGATTTTATCAAATGACTCCAGTATTTCATGCTCTTCCTGCCATCTGAGTTTTACCGGATTTGCCCATACCGACCATACGCTGAGTCATGGCATTGAAGGCCAAATAGGGAAACGAAATGCACCCGCACTCATGAATCTGATCTGGAGTCCGGTTTTTCATTGGGATGGCGGCGTTTTGCATCTGGAACAACAGGCCATCAACCCGATTTCTCAGCCCGATGAGATGGGCTCCTCTCTGCCCGAAGTGCTGAAAAAACTGAACCGCCGGCCAGATTACCGAAAAATGTTCTTCCGTGCTTTTGGCGATTCACTCATCCGGACAGACCATTTCCTGAAAGGGCTGGCGCAATTTACCAGCAGCCTGATTTCATACCGGTCACGATACGACCAATTTATGGCCGGAGACAGCAATGCCCGATTTACTGAGAAAGAAAAAAACGGCTTGCTTCTTTTTCGAAAAAAATGCTCATCCTGTCATCCTGAGCCGCTTTTTACCAATTATTCTTTTCAAAATAACCTGCTTAAACCCGACAGTGTTCAGCCCGATTCAGGGCGATTTCTGATCAGCAGGAAAAAGAACGATATTTTCCGTTTCAAAGTTCCCGGACTGCGAAACATTGCCCAAACATTTCCCTACATGCACGATGGCCGGTTCCGGAATTTGAAGCAAGTTTTGTCTCATTATGAGGCAATCGGACAGGCCGAAACAGGCCATTGGTCGGAAAACTCCCCATACGGTGACAAAGAAAAAAAGGATATTCTTGCCTTTTTACTAACTTTGACAGACACTTCCTTCCTGAGAAACAGACAGTTTCAACATCCGGGATTTCAAAAACAACCATGAGAGTAATGCCATTTTTTGTGCTGTTGCTGTTGAGCATTTCGGCCATTGCACAGACCAACAGCCCCGTCATTACATCTTGGCTGATCAATACCAGCGGCCTCACCGGCAGACATTATGTGAATGGAAATTCGACTCCTATTGTAGATACTTTTCAAGCCAATGTCCAATGGGTAAAATATTCTGACAATTATGTTTATCTGTATGCCAATGGGATACCGGGCTATGTGGTGGGGCCATTTATCAATAACCCCAAGTCGGTGGTTCCTCAGCATAAATTGTACAAAATTCCGAGGAATCCTCAGCCCAATACAGGCACCCCTACTGCGGTTGGACCCGGAAAAAATGGCCTGTTCATCAACGGAGTTCCTTATTTCAATGCAGGCGACGGACGCTCCTATAACAATGCCAATCAGTGGCACAACAATGCCTTTATTTTTGAGAACAACGGGGTTGATTGCTCCAAAGGACATCCGGAAGTTCAAGGGAGTTATCACCACCATCAGAACCCTTCGGCTTTCAATGTGGCGGCTGTGGTCAATTCCTCAATTTGCAATCCATATCTGGCAGATGGCCTGTATGTGCCTGACAGCACCCAACACGGACCTTTGATTGGCTATTCGTTTGATGGCTATCCTGTTTATGGTGCTTAGGGCTATGCAGACCCCTTGAATCCTGCTTCGGCTCCGAAAAGAATGCGGCCTTCCTGGCAACTTCGCAACATCACCAGCCGGACCACACTTCCCAACGGGACAGCAGCACAGGGTCCTGCCATCGGTGCACCCATTCAAAATCCGGGTTCGGTGGTGAATGCCGTTTTGGGCGCCTACAAAGAAGATTATGAATATGTGGCCGGCTCCGGCGATCTGGATGACCACAACGGCCGATTTTGTAAAACACCCGAATATCCTGATGGCATTTACTGCTATTTTGCCACCATAGACCGAAACGGAAATTCACTTTATCCCTACATCACCGGTCCAACCTATTACGGTGTGGTTGAAACCAGCAATTTCCAGATGGGCCAACAGGTAGTGATCAATGAGCCGGTTATTCCTTACAATCCCCTGACTTCTAACCGGAATCCGGAAAATGCCAGCCTGAATTTCACCATTTATCCCAATCCCGGTCATGATATTCTGGTGGTGCAGTCATCGGTTTCGCTCAGGGAGAGCCAAGTGGTAAAAATAATGGATTTGGGAGGTAAAGTTCTTTTTACTGAAACCATGAACCAGGGAAGCACCATGTGCTATTTTGACACGCAGACGCTTTACCAAGGCATTTATCTGATTTGCATAGAAGGTAAAACCGGAAGGAAGTTCAGTAAATTTATCATCGAGAATTAGTCATTTCCATCTTCTAAACATTCAAATCCACCATGAAAAAAGCAGTTTTATTAGCCGCAATTTCCATGTTAGCTATGGAATCAGCCAACATACTTGCCCAAACCAATCCGGCCATAACCTCCTGGCTGATTAACACCAACGGGCAAAAATCGAGGCGTTATGCAGCAGGCAGTTCCAACTTTATTCAGGGCACCGACTCGGTGAATGTTCAGCGGGTATCCTATTCTGCGAATTTCGCCTATGTGCGCACCAAAGGTTTGCCAGCCTATCCCACCGGCCCTTTTCAGGATGGCAATCCATCGGTTGCCACCAATCAGAATGCGATTTTCAAATTTCCTTTGAATCCTGCACCCAACACGGGCACACCCACAGCAACAACCGGCGGCAACATTGGCGTCTTTATCAACGGTGTTGCACTTTTTGATTACCGCGATGGCGTTGCCTGGAACTCAAGTACCAATTCACTTTGTGGTGGACCGGGCAATCCGCCTTGCCCAGGCGGACCGATGGCAAGCATGGCATGGAACCGCGATGCCATTCCTGCTGAAAAACCCGGCTTCGATTGTGCCAAAGGGCATCCTGCCATGGGCAACTATCACCACCATCAGAATCCTTCTGCTTTTCGCTTTGACCTGAATGTAGTTTCCAATGTTTGTGACTTGTATGTCTCAGATGGCTTGTACACCCTGGATTCTACCCAGCATTCGCCGCTCCTGGGTTTTGCTTACGATGGCTACCCAATTTACGGCGGCTACGGTTTTCGCAATGCAGACGGAAGCGGGGGCATCACCAGGATGAAATCGGCTTACCGAAAGCGGAATATCACAGTAAGAACCACCAGCCCCATCGGACAAAGTGTAAGTGCAGGACCCGCGGTGAATAGCACCTATCCCATTGGCTACTTCAGGGAAGATTATGAATTTGTAACGGGTACAAGTCCGGATGTGCTGGATTTACACAATGGACGGTTTGCCATAACGCCCGAATATCCGAACGGAACCTATGCCTACTATTGTACTGTGGATGAAAACTGGAATTCGGCTTACCCTTATGTCGTTGGGCCTACCTTTTATGGCGTGTATTCCAACCGCAAAGTGACCACCATAACTGAGCCGGTTACAGTTTACAATCCCGGAGTGACGGCAAATCCTGATTTATTTGACAACAGTACCGCACTAACTGTATTCCCTAATCCTGCAACCGATTTTGCTGTGGTGCAGGTGCGTGAGCTCAACAGAAGCGATTTGAAAGTGGAACTACTGGATCTTCAGGGCAAACTAATCCGGGAGAAAGAGATTCTGCAGGGCAGCACATTCTGCATTTTTGATCTTCAAACCCTGTATGCAGGATATTACAGCATCAGGATTTCAGGAGAAAGCGGGGTAAAAACATTGCCCCTTCTGATCAGGGAATGAGCGAAGAAGTTGCTTTTTGAACCCGGTTTGAAAGGTTTTTTTAAAGATATTTTCTCCGGGCTATTTTTCCCGAACTATGGTTTGCTCCCTTCCGGGTCCTGTAGAAATAAGGGAAATGGGAACACCCAACTGTTGTTCGATAAAGTGGCAGTAATGCTGAAATGAAACCGGAAGAGTTTGCCATGAAGATGCACCTGCAAGGCCATCCGGCCAGCCCTCCATATTATGATAAACAGGTGATACCCCGGTCCTTACCATATCAAATGGCAGTTCATCTGCCAGATGTCCCTCCGGCGTATGATAGGCCGTACAGACTTTTACCTGATCGAAGCAGTCGAGCACATCGCCTTTCATTATCAACATTTCTGTGGTGGCATTGATCATGTTGGCAAACTTTAGTGCAGGTAAATCAAGCCAGCCGGTCCTCCTTGGTCTTCCGGTTGTGGATCCGAATTCGTGTCCTGCTTTTCTTATTTTTTCACCCGTATCATCCGAAAGCTCGGTAGGGAAAGGCCCGCTACCCACCCGGGTACAGTAGGCTTTGGCTATTCCAATTACCTTCCGGATATGGCGGGGGGCAATTCCCAGACCTGTGCAGGCACCGGCTGTGGTGGTACTGCTGGAAGTTACAAAGGGATAACTGCCAAAATCAATATCCAGCATGGCTCCCTGCGCCCCTTCGGCGAGTATGGATTCACCTTTTTGAAGCCAATCGTTGAGAAGATACTCCGTATTGACAATTCTGAAGGTCCGCAACTGCTCCACCGAAGCAAAGAAATCATTTTCCATACCCGAGAGTTCGGACTCGTCTAACTCAAGTCCGCGCAAAAGATTGAGGTGGGAACTTTTCAATGCCTGATAACGGGATTCGA
>JBIKMV010000092.1:0-10696 GCA_044359055.1 Catalimonadaceae bacterium | reverse complement strand
GGCTTCTGGGCAGATTGTGCGCAATACCCTTTTCTGGAACCGCAGTCAATCTGGTATCGGGGGAGATTATTCTCTGCTGAACAGCCGTCAAAAAACCCTGCTTTCCAATGGATTTACCCTTCGGCAAGTGAATGAGCACCGACTGCAATTTCGGAAAAATCTGGGCAACTTTTTAAATCTGGTCAATCAGTTTGTCTGGTTCGAAAGGAAGCTGAACTCCGATGCCCTGCAAAATCAGAACTATGCGGTGGAGGCCTGGGAATTCGGGCCGGAGATGTCTTTTCAGCCCAATCCAAACCACAGACTTTCCGGCTCTGGAATATTGGGGAAAAGACAAAATAGGCTCGGAGAAGAACGGTCTGAGTTGTGGAAACTCGGACTTGAATACCGCTACAACCATCAGACAACCAGAACTTTGAATGCAAATATCAGGCTCACAGGAATTCGCTTCACAGGCAATGAAATCGGTGCAGCGGCCTATGAAATGCTCGAGGGCCTTCGCCCTGGGCAAAACCTCACATGGGGCATCAACCTGCAGCAAAAACTGGCGCAGGGTCTGCAACTTCTTTTTACCTATGAGGGAAGAAAATCAGAAGGCATTCAGGTTATACACCTCGGAAAGATGCAGGCAAGTCTTTTGTTTTGATTTCAGAATGTGAGCCAGGCCACAGAGAAAAACTCCGGCCTCAGTCTTTCCGGATCAGAACTTTACAGGTGAAGCTTCCCTTTTTTCCGCGAATACGCAAGGCATAGATTCCATCAGGCAATTCGCTTACATCTGCTTTCAATTCTGCTCCCTCAGATTTCAGAAAAAGTACCTTTTTGCCCAAAGGATTGACCAATTCCACTTCGTCGCCTTCTCCGGTTCCTGAAATATTAAACTCTTTCCCGGCAGGGTTGGGGTAAATCCGGACCGGATTTGCCTTGGCAATACCCCGCATCGAAAGGGGTAAAAAAGCCCTGATGTTTTTACAAAAACGCCCCCGGCATCCGGTTGCGGTATCCAGCTGCTCCAAGCAAATGACATAGTTTCCTGCGCTGTCAGGACTGAAGGTGAAATTGCGGTTACCACTTACCGGAAGGCTGTTTACAAACCATTGATTTACAAAAGAAAGGCTGGTGTCGCTTACAGTTAAAACCAAAGAAGAATTTACCGCCAGGGAATCTCCCGGAACAGGAATGCCGGAGAAAAACAGGGCATCGGGATTGGGGTTTTTCCTGAATCTGAATGGCCTGAGAGGACCTTGAAAAACAGAGTCGGTGCCGGCAACATAAAAAATGCTGTCGCTGAAAATGCTGACAGGAAAAACATTTCCTGAAAATACAGGCTGCAAAGCAGTGGAATCGCTGTAAATGTGAATCTGCGTGGATGCTGTGCCGCCGGAAATCGTAGTATTGAGGGTGTCGTTTTCGCAAAAGAATTCTGATTTGGCCGGAGGGGAAGGACTGGTATTTTCTGATTTATAATTAGTCCGGTTCAGCCTGGCTATGCGGATGAGTGTTTCGAGGCTATCGGCAAACAGGTAGGCAAAACTTACCTTTCTTTTCTGACCATTTTTCAGGTTTCTCAACTTTACACCGGTTACCTGCACTACATTATTTCCTGAAGGAGAAAGTCCAGCTGAAGTCCTGCCGATTCCATTGCTCAGGGTCTGCCATTTTTCTGCAACCGAAAAGCCGTCAAACAGGTTGATATTGCCGTTGGCAGAACTGTTTATGGCATCAATGGCATAATATGCCGGTTCTCCGTCGCTGAGAATCTGGGTAGCTGCAAACCGGGTTCTGAAACCCTGGCCGCGGGTAACGCCCATAGACAGGCTGTCAATCCAGAAGCAGAAATTGGCTGCCGGGTTTTCCAAATCCCAATCGTTGTATTGCCCCAGGGCAAGGCTGTCAATATCCTGTCCGCTTTTGTTTTCGATGTGGTAGCTCAGAAACAGGGCGTCGTCTCCGTTCGGCCGGGATAGGCCATAGGAGGATTGTTTGATTCTGATACCCAATGCGGCTGCCCCGGCCAGAGAGTCGTTCATGTGGTGTACAGCATGAGACTGAAGCATCGGGTAGGGTGCAAAGGCAACAGCATTTTCTATCTTGAAATGATTGTCATTTCCGGTGGTGTCATATACACAATTGGATACCCTTCCCGGACCTGTGCCCAGCATCAGCCCGGCATCGCCGGAAGAGGGCAGATTCTTGTAGCGGATTCCGGATCCCTGTGTATTGGAAATATCCGGAGAACCCAGTCTTCCATTGGAAACTACACTCATCCTGAGCAGGTTGGTATGGATATCCAGAAGAGGAAGCGGAACTCTGATAGAAAAATACCTAAAGTCTTCATACTGATTTGCTGCCCGTATTCTGATGGCAAAAGCGAGGTCCTGCACAGAATTCAACTGGGCCGAAACAATCATCCTGAAAGGAACAGAACCGGTTTTCAATTCCATTGGTGCCATTGGGCCCAAATTGATATTGCCTTCCAATACCTGCAGTGCAGAATGGAGAGAAATCAGGGCAGCCTCGAAACCACTTACCGAATCCAGATAATTTTCAAAATTCACCCAAACCGAAAGGGTGTCTCCCGGCCGGACCTGGATTCCTGCACCATTGGAGTACGAAAAATCTACGGCTCTTACCGAAATGCGTGTATTTCTTTCCAGTGCTTTCTGTAGATTAAGTCTCCCTCTTCCAGCCAATCCCCTGTAACCCTGGTTGCCGGAAATGTGGTAGATTGTGTCGCTGTTTACCCGCAGCAGCTCTCCCGCCTGCAGTGCATTCAGCTGCGGAAACCGTGACCGCACCAATGCAGCACCTCCTGAAACCATGGGTGTAGCCATGCTGGAACCTCCCTCCACAAAACCGTAGTTGCCATCGGTTCTGATACCAAAAACATTCACTCCGGGAGCACTCAGATCAAGTTTTACATGGTAAGATGCTGCCCAGAAAATCTGATCGGTGGTATCGGTCATGGTTACACCCAGCACATTGTCGTAGGTGGCAGGCAGAAAATTGTAGTATCCGGGCGTATTTCCACCCGCGGCCACTACAAGAGCATCCTTATTGAATGTGGCGTAATTGATAATGTCCTGCTCGTATTGCCTGTTCACCCGCACCGAACCCCAGGAGCAATTGATAACCTTGCAACCCCTGTCTGCAGCGTACACGATGGCATCATAGCCACGGAAGTTGCTGAATCCATTGTTCCAGCGCCATATTTTCAGGGGCAATATGCGGCATTTGCCAGCCACACCTGCCACGCCTGTGGCATTGTTCCATGCGGCAGCGGCCAGACTGCTCACCGATGTGCCGTGTCCGGGTGCAGATGCGGTATTGTCAGGGCTTGGGTCATTGTCGTTGTTGCCGAAGTCCCAACCGCGGTAATCATCGATTTTGCCATTCAGATCGTCGTCCAGACCATTGGGCGGATCGAGGGGATTGATTTGAATCTGGGAACTCAGGTCTTCATGATCTGTGGGTGTTCCGGTATCGAGAATGGCAATGACCACGGAAGTATCGCCCTCGCTGAGGTTCCATGCCTGGTAAGCCCTGATTTTTTTCAAGGCTTGCCGCTGACTTCCGGAAAGGGAATCGGCATGCGGGTCGTTGGGATAGGAGAGGGGCAGGGATTCCTGTTCTTCCCATTCCGCATACTGAACTTCCGGCCGGCGGGAGAAAAAACGGAGGGTAAAATCTGTTCTGAAAGGAGAAGGTATCTGCAGTTCGTATATCAGCGACAGGTCGCAGAGGGGCTTTCCCCAGCGGTTTGTTTTCTGCTCCGGTGGCCGATGACCGGGGAATTTCCTTACCGGATTTTGCATGCCGGCTTGCTGAAGGGCAACATTCAATTCCGAGTATTTTTCGGAGAAAGCTGTCCTGAAATCCGGTTTTAATTTTACAATAAGATTGCCCCCTGCAACAGAATATTCTGATGGCCAGATGAGAAGCCAGAAAAAGAAAAACAGACCGCAGGGTTTCATTCGCATGGTTTGCACAGCACCGCCAATATCGGTGCATTATTTAAATAAAGGAAAGGGCTTTTGGAGAAATTGGTACAAAGCAGGGGATTTTGGGCCAAAAAAAAGGCGACTTGTTCAGCCGCCTTCCTTTTTGTTTTTTTCTTCTGGTTATTTGGACTCGTTTTTCATGTCCTGAACCTTCAGACGGATGTCCTGAGCCAGAACTTTCAAATCCTGCATACCTTTACGCACCCGCGTTCCGGCAGCCTGATTTTTCTTGTTGTAAAACTTGTCGAAATCACCTTCCAGTGACATAACGAGATTTTTTAGTTCATCAAATCTGTTCATAAACTTACTTTTTTTTTGGGAAAACTATTGAATAGGTTTTCTTTTAGGTGGAACAATTTTTTGCAATCTTTTGACAAATTTTTAAGCTTTCCAAAAAAAATATCAGAAAATTTTACGCCACCTCATAAGCCGAAGAAATGTACTCATTGTTTTTGAGCTTCACATAGATCTCTTCCAGAGCTTTTACGGTGTGTTCGATGTCGTTTTCGGTATGTAAGGCTGTGGGAATAAGTCGCAAAATGATTAGTCCCTTCGGAATAACCGGATAGCAGACCGGTGAGCAGAACAAATTGTAATTTTCCCTCAAATCTATGGCCAGCTTGGCTACCTGATTTTCGTCGCATTGCAAAATTACAGGGGTAACAGGTGTGGTAGTGGTGCCAATATTGAAGCCCCTTGCACGCAGAGAAGCCTGTAGCTTGTTGCAAATTTCCCAAAGCCTGTTCCTCAGTTCGGGTTTTGTGCGAAGCAATTCAAGTCTTTTTAAAGCGCCTATAACCAGCGGCATAGGCAGCGATTTGGCAAAAATCTGAGACCGCATATTGTATCTGAGATAGTCGATTACCTGCTCATCTGAGGAAATAAAAGCCCCGATGCTGGCCATACTTTTGGCGAAGGTGGAAAAGTAGATGTCGATTCCGTCCTGACAGCCTTGTTCTTCGGCGGTTCCTGCCCCGGTAGGACCCATAGTTCCGAATCCGTGCGCATCATCTACCAGAAGCCTGAAAGTGTATTTTTTCTTCAGATCAACAATTTCTTTGAGTTTTCCCTGATTGCCCGACATCCCGAACACGCCCTCAGTTATTACCAGAATGGCACCTCCTGTTTCGTCCACGATTTTGCCGGCCCTTTGCAATTGTTTTTCTAGGGCTTCCATATCGTTATGGGGATATACAAAGCGCTTGCCCATATGCAGCCTTACGCCATCTACAATGCAGGCATGAGATTCGGCATCGTACACAATGACATCGTGCCGGTCAACCAATGCATCAATGGCCGACATGATACCCTGATAGCCGAAGTTCAGCAGATAGGTGGCCTCTTTGCCCATAAAGGCTGAAAGATCAGCTTCGAGTTTTTCGTGGTAATCAGAATTTCCCGACATCATCCGGGCACCCATGGGATATCCAAGGCCAAACTGTGCCGAAGCTTCCGCATCTGTTTTGCGGATTTCGGGATGATTGGCCAACCCTAGGTAGTTGTTGAGGCTCCAGTTCAGTACTTTTTTTCCTTTAAAATACATGTATGGCCCGATTTCTCCCTCCAGTTTGGGAAAGGTGAGGTAACCATGCGCCATTTTGGAATGCTTGCCCAGGGGGCCTCTGTTCAGAAGGAGTTTTTCAAAAAGATCCACAGATAGGAATTGAAATGAGTGTATAGAAAATGATGGCGCAAAAATAAAGGGAATTGGCGGCTTTACAAGTTAAAAACCATCATGCTATTTCCGGGAAATTGCCTTCTTTGCAGCGGTTTTACATGTTTTTCATTTCCTTAAAACCAAGCCGGGAGAAAGGAAAAGCATCAATAATTAAACAAGTATTATTTTGAAAATCAGCAAATTACTGGTCGCCAATAGAGGAGAAATTGCCCGCAGGATTATGCGCTCGGCCTCTGAAATGGGAATAAAAACAGTCGCAGTTTATTCTGCAGCCGATGTCAATGCCCGCCATGTAAGAGAAGCAGATGAAGCCTGGCACATCGGAGAATCCCCTTCGTCTGAGTCTTATTTGCGGATGGAGCGAATCATTGATGTGGCACTGAAATCCGGTGCGGAGGCCATTCATCCGGGCTACGGATTTTTATCAGAAAATGCTGCTTTTGCTTACGCTGTACGGGAGGCGGGATTGATTTTTGTGGGCCCTTCACCGGAATCTATCAATGCCATGGGCGATAAACTCAGGGCAAAAGAAACTGCAAGAAAAAGTGGCGTTCCATTGGTTCCCGGTTCTCCTGCTGCCATCGAAACCGTGTATGAGGCCATTGAAGCCAGCAAAAACACCGGTTTTCCTCTTCTGATCAAAGCTTCAGCCGGAGGCGGAGGCAAGGGCATGCGGATTGTAGAAGAAGCATCTCAATTGGAAAACGAGATGCAAATGGCCATGAGTGAAGCCAAAGCAGCCTTTGGAGACCCAACTGTTTTTATCGAAAGGTATGTTCAGAATCCCAAGCATATTGAAATTCAAATAATAGGAGATCAACATGGCAATGTGGTGCATCTTTTTGAGCGGGATTGTTCCATTCAGAGGCGGCATCAGAAGGTGGTGGAAGAGGCTCCATCCGGTATTCTCACTCCTGAAATCCGGGAGGCGATGGGACGGGATGCAGTGAATCTCGCCAAAACCTGCGGCTATTACAGCACAGGAACCGTGGAGTTTATTATGGATGAAAAGCTGAACTACTACTTTCTGGAAATGAACACCAGACTTCAGGTAGAACATCCGGTAACAGAATTGGTTACAGGTCTTGATTTGGTAAAGGAACAGATCCGTGTGGCAGAAGGTCAGGCCCTTTCAGACCAGGTGAAACATGCCGGCATCCGCGGACATGCCATCGAAATCAGGATTTGTGCTGAAGATCCTGCCAATCAGTTTCTGCCGGATGTGGGCAAGCTCGAACATTTCAGAATTCCCTCAGGGCCCGGCGTGCGTCTGGATTCCGGCTATGAAGAAGGGGATGAAATCCCTATTTTCTATGACCCGCTGATGGCCAAATTGATTGTGTATGCCGAAAATCGGGAGGCCGCCATTGACCGCATGGCCAGGACCATAGAAAAATCAGACCTCAGGGGTGTCGCCTCAACGCTGGGATTTTGCCACTGGGTGATGAAGCACCCCGATTTCAGGGAAGGCTGGTTTGATACCCACTTTATTGCCAAAAAGTTTGAGGCTTCCATGCTGGATCAAAAACTGGAAAGGGAAAATCTTGAGGCCATATCCCTTGGGCTTGTTCTGCTTTTGGACAAAATTAACCATCAAAAGCCGGTTGAAAATCATAAAGTTGTAGCGGCGGAAAAAAATAATTGGAAAAAAAACAGGCAATTGTTTTAACTTGCACATCATTTATTAACCCATTTGTATGATTCGATTTTTACTGGTTCTATTTTTTTCCATTTCATTTTTGACGGATTCTCTTGCCTCGGCCGGGAGAAAAAAACAGCCTTCCAAAGGGCAAAAAAAATCTGCGTACACCGATAACCGGCAATGGGAAATGCGCCTCAAAGAGCGTCTTCGTTCAAATCAGGAAATCAAAATGCTGTCTCCCGGATTGGGTGCTTCATTTTCAGAAAATCAAATTGCCTTTACATGGGAACGAAGCGAAGAAACAGGCAAGCTGTTTCTTGGGATTCTCTCCAATGAAAACAAAGAAGTGTATTACAAAGAAGTTTTCGGCGAAAAAGCCACAGTTAGCGCAAAAGAAATCAGTATGAAACCGGGCCTGTACTATTGGGTTCTGGAATCAGAACAGGATGTTCTGGCAGTAGGAAAATTTTATTTCCGGAAATAAAGCCTTGATTTCCACTGGTTTTGTTCTTCTTTTATTTGGGTTTTTGTTTTTCGTGCTGGGCATTTTGCAATGCGTCAGTTCCAGAAAATTTTTGGGTTATTTGCTTGGGCTGGAAATCATCATCAATGCCGCCAACCTCAACCTTGCCGCATGGATTGACCTTTGTCCTATCCGCACCGATATCGAACCCATGATACTGATGGTGATAGGATTTGCAGCCATAGAGACAGCTGTAGCCCTTTCGATATTCGCCTGGGCTTCAAAACAACTCCGGACGGTCGGTTCTCCCCTCAGTATCTGATTTCGGTTAGTTATCATCCTGAATCGGAAGTCGGGTCAGGATGAAGTACCGGATGGCATCACTCCTTTTCCGGGAAATTGTGTTTTTTGAAATAGGCCACAATGCCTGCCCGAAGGGTTTCTTCCATATCGTTGATTTGCACACCTTCCACAGCATCAAACAGGGGCCATCCATCAGCGATAGCTTTCCTTAAAAAAAGACCCTGGGTTTCCAGTGCAGTCAGAAGGCCCAGATTAATCAGATCCAGTTTTTCCTCTTTGCTGTGTTTTTCTTTTACCTCCGGGCTCTCCTGATACCCAATCAGCAGCAGGACGGCCTCCAGCGAGGGCTTCTTTTTGAATCGCCTGATAAATTGAAACTCAATGTTTTTATATTCTTTTTCCAGTTCTTCACCAGAGATTTTTTGGGGAGTCATTTTGTGTTAAAATTGGATATTCTGATATCGATGATGCAAAGATTACAGGTAGAGGCGAGAAAAGCGGGCTTTTTCTTTCGAGCTACGAAGTGATGGATTTTTTTGTCGAAATAATAGTATGGAAGTCTTCAGTGTAAAAAACTGAATTTCAATAATTTATTTCGTCACTTCAAATTTTCCAGCTGGTTTTCAAGAATTTTCAGGTCCCGTTTTTAAGGCTTTACGGTTGTTTTTGCCTTTTTTGCAAGGAATTCGAAACCCTCAGCCATACCATCAAAATGATAAAAGAGACCATTAAGGGAATCCTAAATCAGCTCCCTTATGTGAGTCACCTTCACAAGGAACTCAAAAAATATAAAACCTGGTATCCGCCCGGTCATTACTACAATCCTCTGGTTAATTCCAAAGAGTTGATCCCTCATGCTGATACCATTTTTGATACTTCGAAAAAGTCGGTCTACGGGATTGATTTTCAGGAAGAAAAGCAAATGGAGCTCCTGAAAGATTTTCTGCCTCTATATAAGGAATTGCCATTCCCGGAGGAGCAGCGTCCGGACTTCAGATACTATCTTGGAAATGGAATTTTCTCCTATTCCGACGGGATATTCCTCTATCTGATGATGCGAAATTTTAAGCCAAAGCGGATAATTGAAGTGGGTTCGGGTCACTCTTCGGCGGTAATGATTGATACCAACGAGCGGTTTCTGAACAATGAATGCCGGCTCACCTTTATAGAGCCTTATCCTGAGCGCTTGTATTCTCTGCTCAAGGATGCGGATAAATCTCAAAACCGGATTTTTGAAAAACCCATTCAGCAGGTTCCATTTTCTGAGTTTGAAGCCCTGGAAGCAGGTGACTTTCTGTTTGTGGACAGCAGCCATGTAAGCAAGACCGGAAGCGATGTGAACTTCATCTTTTTTGAGGTGCTGCCGCGATTGAAACCCGGAGTTTTCGTGCATTTTCATGATGTTTTCACTCCAATGGAATATCCGAGAACCTGGGTCATGAAGCAGCATGAATGGTTTGGATTCAATGAAATTTATATACTGAGGGCTTTCCTGATGTACAATCCCCATTTTGAAATTGTCATGTTCAATACCTTCATGGAAGAGCATCACGAAGACTGGTTCAAAAACAATATGCCCCTTTGTCTGAAAAACAGAGGCGGAAGTATCTGGCTTAGAAGAAAATAACCATTAAAATTTTGTCCTTAATTTTTGAAAAACTGTGATATGAAACAAATTTTCTCATTGGCTTTTGTCTTGTTTTCAATCTCGGCATCGGCCCAACTCCTGCAGCAATTCAATTTTACCGGCCGGGCTGGCAATGAGGTAACTTCTCCTCCTGACGGGCAACCGGTTAACGGATTCCTTTCTCCAATCCGAAGAGGTTCCGGTTTGACAGCTTCCAACGGAGCCAATGCCTTTGTGGCGGCTGGATTTACAACTGCATCGAGCCCCGATACTGCAGATTATTTCCAGTTTTCTATCCGTCCGAATGCCGGGTTTTCTCTCAAATTAGACAGCCTGAAGCTGGCAGAAAGGAGGTCAAATACCGGAATCAGAACCTGGTCAGTTCGCAGCAGTTTGGATAATTTTTCAAATGATATTTCCTCATTCAATGTTGCTGATACAAATGTTTTCAGATTCAATCAAAAGACTACGCTGGGTTCGGCTTTTTCCAGTTTGTCTGCTGCCAATCCGCTGGTTTTCAGAATATATGGTTATGTTGCCGAGGCCTTGACCGGCACCTGGCGGGTAGATTCTATCCGCATTTACGGGGCCATTACGCCTACGGCAACCAATCCTTCCCTTGCCTGGAATGCTACTCAGCTTGCGATTACTGAGGGCAATTCGGGTACGGCAAAAATCAACATTGCCCCTGCATCTACAGGAAGCATTACCGTGGCGGTGGTTCAGAAGTCCGGTACCATCAGCCCGGCCGATTTTTCTGCGGGCAGCATCAACCTCAATGCAATTCAGATTTCTTCAGGATCAGCCAGTTTTGATATCCCCCTCAGTGCTATATCTGATAGCAATCCCGAGCCTGCCGAAACCGCAGTTTGGGTAATCCGCTCGCTTTCTTCGGGAGTTAGCATTGGCGCCGATTCCATACTCAACCTGTCCATTTCTGACCAGTCAGGTCCAAATCCCGCCCCCCCCAGCACCCCCACGA